>JAHYYK010000019.1:22030-39557 GCA_019425005.1 Collinsella sp. | reverse complement strand
CGCGAGGAAGCGGCTCAGGGCGATATACGCCGTGATGCGCGACCGGGTGCCCTACCGGGAGTAGCGTCGAAGGTTGACAAAACTATAGGAACACCCAACGACTATCCCAGGATCAGGCACGCTTTGGTGCGGGAAGGTAGCTGCTCAGAAATGTGGTCGAATGAGAGTTGCATCAAAGGAGCACTGGTTGGTGTTTCGCGCGATGCGTCAACCGACACTCGTCGCTATACCGGGGACAGACAGACCGGGCTCCCTATACGACAACTGTTGACATCATATACTATGTGTCATATAGTAGGTGTTACACAGTATACTACGAAAGGAGGTGTGCGGATGGAGGCACAGATGAAGCGCGGCTTCCTCGAGGCCTGCGTGCTCGCGGCCGTCTCGGGCGAGGAATCCTACGGCTATCAGATCGTGAAGGACGTGCCCGCGAGCATGGGGCTCACGGAGTCCACGCTCTATCCGTTGCTCAAGCGCCTGGAGAAGGCAGGGTGCATCACGGCGCGCTCCGCCGAGCACAACGGGCGGCTGCGAAGGTACTACCGCATCACGGACACCGGGCATGAGCGTATCGCCGAGTTCCTCGCCGAATGGCCATCCGTGCAGGAAATCTACAGTTACGTGAAGGGAGCGCACCATGACGCGCGATGAGTTCTTGAACCGGCTGGGCGAGCTTCTGGCCTGTCTGCCGGCAGATCAGGTAAAGGAAACGCAGGAGTTCTACGCGGAGGCCATCGCCGACCGTATGGAGGACGGCATGACGGAGGCCGAGGCTGTGGCCGCCATGGGCACGCTCGGTGAGGTCGCCGAGGCAACGCTCGACGAACTGCCCGCCGTGCCGCGCGCAATTGCGAGGACCAAGCGCAAGAGCACGGCGCTTCTATGGGCGCTCGCCATCGTGGGCTCTCCGGTATGGATTCCGCTGCTGTTCGCGTTCGTCGCCGTTGCCGCTACAGTCTACATCTGCATTTGGGTTCTTGCGCTCTGCGTGTGGATCGTGGCCGCGGCATTCGGGGGCGCGGGCGTGGTGGGGCTCCTGTTCACCGTGGACGGCATCATTATCGGGCATGTTCCGTACGTTTTAACCTCGATGGGAATGGGATTCGCTTCCATCGGTGTGGCGCTCCTCGCGGGAGCCGGCGCCTGGATGGCGTCCAAGCAGATCGCGCGCCTTTCTGCCCTTTGGGCGAAGAAAGCCGTTTCGCCCTTCTGGAAAGATCGAGGCAATAAGAGCCGCAGGGGCGCTGAAGCGGCGCCGCTTACGGCATAGGAAGGAGTGCAAACATGTCCAGCGTAAAAAAGATTTACCTTGCCGTAGCGGGTGGGCTTGTTGCCACGGGGCTCGTCCTGGCTGCTATCGGATTTGTGGCCTCCGGCTTTAACCTCGCTGTGTTCAACACACAGGTCGACCTGCGCGATGACACCATCATTCTGGGTGGTGTTGAAATAGACGACCCGACAGGGCTTCCACTCATCGAGCAGCTTGCCGAGGTTGGCGAGATCCATATTGGATCTGCAACGGCTGGTTCGTCTTCTCCTCGCAAATGATCGAGCTCGTAGTAGCCATCCCCCTTCGGGCACACCACGACGGGCGTGAGCACGCCGCGCTCGGAGCCTTTTGACCTAGTCGTTGGGGACGTTCTTAAACGACTAGTCATTCAAGAACGTCCCCAACGACTACCCCCAACGTCGATGTTTTGACAACGACAGCGAAAGCCCGCCAGAGCGAGCAAGGTGCCTTGAAACAAGGCGGTATTGACCTTCTGGTCATGCCGCCGAAGTTGAAAGGCAGATTGCCGCGCTGGCGGGCTTGCAGCGTCGAGCCGTTACGCGGTTTGGTAAAACCGCGTAACTAGTTAGCCACCGAGATAGGCCTTGCGGACGTTATCGTCGTGCAGGAGCTCTTGGCCGGTGCCGGTCATGGTGATCTTGCCGGTCTCGAGCACGTAACCGCGTGTGGCGATGGAAAGCGCCATCTGCGCGTTTTGCTCGACCAGAAGCACCGTGGTGCCGGCCTTGTGCAGGTCCTCGACAATTTGGAAGATCTGCTCAATCAGGATCGGCGCCAGGCCCATGGAAGGCTCATCGAGCATGAGCAGCTTGGGGTTGCTCATAAGGGCGCGGCCCATAACGAGCATCTGCTGCTCGCCGCCCGAAAGGGTGCCGGCGACCTGGCGACGGCGCTCCTTCAGGCGCGGGAACTGCTCGTAGACGCGCTCAAGGCCCGGAGCAACCGTGGACTTGGGCTGCGTGTAGGCGCCCATCTCCAGGTTTTCCTCGACCGTCATCTGCAAAAAGGCGCGACGGCCCTCGGGGACCTGAGCCAGGCCCTTACCAACCAGCTTATCAGCGGGCGTATGGGTAATGTCCTCGCCCATAAACTTGATGGAGCCGGTCTTAGAGCGCAGCAGGCCCGAGACGGTCTTAAGCGTCGTGGACTTGCCAGCGCCGTTGGCACCAATCAGGGCCACGATCTCGCCCTCGTTGACGTTAAAGGAGATGTCCTTGATGGCGTGGATGGCGCCGTACCAGACGTTGATGTTGTAGACGGAAAGCATCGGCTCTGCCATTTAGTTCTCCCCCTTATCCTGCTTGCCCAGATACGCCTCAATAACAGCGTCGTTGTTCTGGATCTCCTCGGCCGTGCCCTTGGCGATGACCTTACCAAAGTTGAGCACGCAGATGCCCTCGCAGATGTTCATGACGAGCGACATGTCGTGCTCAATGAGCATGATGGCAATGCCAAAGGTGTCGCGAATCTTGACGATGTTCTCCATGAGCTCCGCGGTCTCGGACGGGTTCATGCCGGCGGCAGGCTCGTCGAGCAGCAGCAACTTGGGGTTGGTGGCAAGCGCGCGGACGATTTCCAGACGACGCTGGGCGCCGTAAGGCAGCGATCCGGCCTGTTCATTTGCCAGGTGCTCCATGTCAAAAATGGACAGCAGCTCCATGGCGCGCTCGTGGGCGGCCTTCTCGTGCTTCCAATACGTCGGCAGGCGCAGCACGCCCTCAAAACCGGAGTAGCGCTCCTGGTTGTGCAGGCCAACCTTAACGTTGTCCTCCACCGTCATGGTGTTGAACAGGCGAATGTTCTGGAACGTACGGGCAATACCCATGCGGTTGACCTGGTAGACCGACTTGCCCGAAGTGTCCTCACCGTCGAGCAGGATGGTGCCGTGCGTAGGCTGGTACACCTTGGTGAGCAGGTTGAAGACCGTGGTCTTGCCGGCACCGTTGGGGCCGATAAGACCGGCGATCTCAGTCTTGCCGATGGTCAGGCTAAAGTCGTCGACCGCCTTAAGGCCGCCGAATTCAATGCCCAGGTGGATGCACTCGAGCGCCGGGCGCTGGCCCAGGTCGCGGTCGGGAACGATGGCGCCAGAAGGATACGGGACCATCTTGCCCTTGTTGAACTCAAACTTACTGGGCATCGGCTGCCACCTCCTTCTTGGAAGCAAAGCGGTCCTTAATGCGTGCGAAGAGCGCCTTGAGCTGTGGGTTGTTAGTAAAGACCATGACCAGAATCAACACGATGGCGTAGATGAGCATGCGGTAGTCCGAGAACTGACGGAGCAGCTCGGGGAGCACCGTGAGCAGCGCCGCGGCGATAACGGAGCCGCGCATGTTGCCCAGGCCGCCCAGGACCACGAACACCAGAATGAGGATGGACGTATTGAAGTCGAACTTAGTGGCGGAAAGCTGCGAGAAGTTACCGCCGAACAGGGCTCCGGCAGCACCGGCGAGGGCAGCGGAAACCACGAAGGCGATCATGCGGTACTCGGTGACGGAGATGCCTACGGACTCGGCTGCAATCTTGTTATCGCGCACGGCCATGATGGCACGGCCGGTACGGCTGCGCACCAGGTTGAGCACGATCACGAGTGCGACCATGACCAAGATGGCACCGGCAAGGAAGGTCGAGTACGTCGACACGCCCGAGGCGCCCTGGGCGCCCTTGATGATGGCGGTGCCGTCCTCGAGCAGGTGCAGGTCGTCGATCGTGGAGTTGCCCGTGATGTTAAAGATCACATGCAGGCCGTGGGAGTCGACGCCCACGATAAGGCAGGTGACGATCTCTTTGATAATCTCGCCAAAGGCCAGCGTCACGATAGCCAGGTAATCGCCGCTCAGGCGAAGGACCGGGATGCCGATCAAGAAGCCCAGGATGGCGGCAGCGATGGCGCCGACCACAATGCTGATGATAAGGCGCATCGGATCGGACGGAACGGCGCTCTCCAGCGCGACGGCGGTGACGATTCCCGTATAGGCGCCGACGCTCATAAAGCCCGCGTGGCCCAGCGACAGATCGCCCGCGATGCCGACGACGAGGTTGAGCGAGATGGCCATGACGATATAGGCCGTGATGGGAACCAGCTGACCGGCGATCATGCGCGGAATCATGTGGTTAGACTGCATAAAGAACACGATGGCGAACGCCACAAGGCACATGGCGTACGTAACAAAGTCGTGACGCGTCTGCTTGCCTTTAAGAAACTTCATAACGCTCACCTACACCTTCTCGGGGACGTACTTGCCCAAGAGGCCGGCAGGCTTGACGAGCAGGACGATGATCAAAACACCAAAGACGATGGAGTTGGCAAGGCTCGTGGAAATATAAGCCTGTGCCATCGCCTCGATGATACCGATGAGAATGCCACCGACAAAGGCACCGGGGATGGAGCCGATGCCACCGAAGACAGCGGCATCGAAGGCCTTGATGCCAGGCATGGCACCCGTCGTGGGCTGCAGCACCGGCGAGTAGGAGCACAGCAGCACGCCGGCGATGGCGGCAAGGGCGGAGCCGATGGCGAACGTCATCGAGATGGTGCGGTTGACGTAGATGCCCATGAGCTGAGCGGCGGCCTTGTCCTCGGACACGGCGCGCATGGCTTTGCCCATCTTGGTCTTACCTGTAAAGAACATCAGACCGGCCATGATAACCAGACAGGCGACGATGGTGACGAGCGAGACGGCGCTTACGTTGAACTTGGCCAAGAACTCCGGCACCGGGAAGGTGACGAGCGAAGTGAAGTTCTTGGGCGTGGCGCCCCACAGAAGCTGCGCGGCGTTCTGCAGGAAGTAGGACACGCCGATGGCCGTGATCAGAACGGCCAGCGGGCCTGCTTGGCGCAGCGGCTTGTATGCCAGACCCTCGATGAGAACACCGAGAACCGTGCAGACCACACAAGAGAGAATTACAGATGCCCAGCCCGGGAGGCCGAGATACGACGTGGCGCAGAACGAGACATAGGCACCGACCATGATGACGTCGCCGTGAGCGAAGTTCAGCATCTTGGCGATACCGTAGACCATGGTGTAGCCTAACGCGATGATGGCGTAGACGCTGCCCATGGACAGGCCGTTGACCAGGTATTGGATAAAGACCGTCATGTTCCACATCCCCCTTTCGAATAGGTTTCCAGTTGATGTATGAAACAGGGACGTTACATCGTCCCTAGATACCAAGCAAGCAGGGAAGGCCAAAACCTCCCCTGCTTGGGATCAAAACCGCTCTATGTAAGGCGGCCTATTAGGCCTGTACGTACTTACCGTCGGTGATGACGTACGCCGTGGGGTCCTTCTGGACCTGACCCTTATCGTTCCAGGTGAGCTTGCCGGTCAGACCGTCAACGGTAATGTTGCACATGGCCTCGGGCAGCTTCTCGGCGACCTCGGTCGGGTCGGCGTCGACACCAAGACCGGCCTCCTTGAGGGCCTCGGCCACCGCGTGCACGCCGTCGTAGGCGTCGGCGGCAAACTGGTCGGGAGTATCGCCGTACTTATCCTTGTAAGCGTTGACGAAGTCGGCGTTCTTCTCGTCGTCGGCGGAGAACGGGGTCATGAGCAGCAGACCCTCGGCAAGAGAGGTGTCGAAGCCCTCAACGCCCAGGATGCCGTCCATGCCGTCGCAGCCCATCATCTTGACGTTGTAGCCCATGTCCTTGGCATTCTTGAGCAGGACGGACGCCGGCGTGTAGTAGATCGGCGCAAAGATCATGGTGGCGCCGGCCTGCTTGGCCTTGGTCAGCTGGTTGGTAAAGCTCGTGGCGGAGTCGTCCTTAAAGGTCTCCTCGTCAACAACCTCGAGCTTGGACTCAGCGGCCTGGGCCTTAAAGGAATCTGCGATACCCGAAGAATAGGCGTCGCCGGAGTTATAGAACAGCACGAACTTCTCGTCCGCATACTTCTGCGCCAGGAACTTGGCAGCGTTGACACCCTGGTTGGGGTCGGTGAAGCAAACCTGGAAGACGCAATCCTTGCCGTCGGTGACGTCCTCGGAGGACGCGGACGGGGTGATCATGAACGTCTTGGGGTCGTTACCACACTCTGCGGCAACGGCAACCGACGCACCCGTGGTGGTCGGGCCGACGAGGGCCTGCATGCCCCAGTCGAGCAGGGTGTTGAAGGCGTTGACGGCCTTCTCGCCATCGGCCTGGTCATCCTCGGCCTTGCTGGCAAGCGGCAGCTCCTTGGTCGAGAAATCCTTGCAGCCAAGCTCGACACCCTGGGTAACGGACTTGCCGTAGGACGCGTTGGCGCCGGTCAGCGGGCCGATGGTGCCGATCTTAAACGAAGCGTCGCCCGAAGCGGAACCGCTGTCGCCGCCGTTGGAGGAGCAGCCAGCTAGAATGGACATCGCCCCCAGACCTGCTGCGCTCGCGATAACACTCCTGCGATTCATAACAGGGTTCAATGACTTACCGGTGAGGCTCGACATGCGGCTCTCCTCTCAAATCTCGTCGGGTTTTGGTTACCCGACAGGCCATCCTTCGCCGTGTTCGGCGTTCGCAAAATAGTAGACGCTTTAGTTAGGAAAAGTGGCGATTATTTCAACTTTTCTTTGGATTTGTTCATTTATCCATGTTTCTGCGTATTTCTATTATTTTATGCAGTAATGCCACTTTATTATGTAAAAGTAATGTTTCCATTCTGTTACAAGCGTCCCTGCCCTGAATAATACAGCCTCACCGGTCGCGTTTTATGCGCACTTAGGCAGCGATGTACTTGCCGTCCTGAATCACATAGGCCGTAGCAGGCTTTTCGACTTGGCCCTCGTCGTTCCACGTGAGCTCGCCCGTCAGGCCCTCGATCTTGATTTTACGCATGGCCTTGGCGAGGTCGCCGGCAATGTCGGCGCCGTCGGCCGTAATATCGATGTCTGCCTTATCGATAGCCTCGACAATCGCATGGACGCAGTCATAGGCATCGGCGGCAAACTGGTTGGGCGTCTCGTCGTAGGCGTCCTTATATGCCTTGACAAAGTCGGCGTTCTTCTCATCGTCGGCAGAGAACGGGGTCATGAGCAGCACGCCCTCGGCAAGGGAGGTGTCGAAGCCCTCAACGGAGAGCAGGCCGTCCATGCCGTCGGTACCCATGAGGGTCATGTCGTATCCCATGTCCTTGGCGTTCTTGAGCAAAACGGACGCCGGCGTGTAGTAGATCGGCGCAAAGATGAGCGTGGCGCCGGCCTCCTTGGCCTTGGTGAGCTGGTTGGTAAAGCTCGTGGAGGAGTCGTCCTTAAAGGTCTCGGTATCGACGATATCAAGTTTGGACTCCTTGGCCTGCTCGGCAAAGGCATCGGCAACACCCGAGCTGTACGTATCGCCGGAGTTGTAGAACAGGGCGATCTTGGCGTCTGCATACTTCTCGGCCAAAAACTTGGCAGCACTCGCGCCCATGGTGGGGTCGGTAAAGCAAACCTGGAAAACCGTGGTCTTGTCCTTGGTGACGTCGAGGGACGAAGCAGAGGGCGTGACCATGAGCATATCGTCGGCGATCTCGCCCGAGACAGCGACGGCGGCACCAGTCGTGACGGGGCCGACGAGCGCCTGCATGCCCCAGTCGCACAGGGTATTGAAAGCGTTGATAGCCTTCTCGCCGTCGGCGACGTCATCCTCGGACTTAAGCGAGAGTTTGAGGTCCTTGGTCGAGAAATCCTTGGCGGCAAGCTTGGCACCCTTCTCGGCCGAAACGCCATAGGTTGCCGCGGCGCCGGTCCGAGGGCCGATGACACCGATCTTGAAGGTCTTGCCGTCATCGGCGGTGCCGCCGTCCGAGCCACCCGACGAGCAACCAGCGAGTGCGGCGGTGCTGCCGAGCGCCGCAGCGCCGGCGAGAAAGTTCCTACGGCTGAGCGTGCTGTTGATGTTGAACATGGTGTCCCCCTTTTTCGCTGGCCGCGGTGCGGCCGTCTTGCGGTACAGGGCAAACCTTATGGCGCAAACGTTGACAGTTTGTTACGGAAGTCCGTTTGTAGCGAGCGTGTTTCCAATGTTTCCGCAGCGTTTCGGGGGTGCCGTTTTGTGCGGCTCCTGTTGCCTGGCGAGCACGCGCCCCCGGTTCACGCTAGAATGCACTCAACCTTTAAGCGGTTAATCCATCCATAAGATGCACGAAGGAGCTATCTATGAGCGAATCCCTGCGCACCGTGAACGTCGGTCTGATCGGTCTGGGAACCGTCGGCGGCGGCGTGGCCCGTCTGATCAAGAGCCACCACGATGAGTACCTGGCAGCCTACGGCATCGACCTTAAGCTGACCCGCGCCTGCGCGCTTGCCTGGGAGCAGGCCGAGGCAGCCGGTATTGAGCGCGAGGCCTTTACGAGTGACTGGCATGACGTCGTCACCGACCCAGCCGTCGATATCGTCGTCGAACTCATCGGCGGCGAGCACCCCGCGACCGAGATCTTCACCACCGCCTTTGAGCACGGCAAGCACGTCGTCTCTGCCAACAAGGCCCTGCTGGGCCGTCACGTCGAGACGCTTGCCGAGAAGGCGCGTGCGTGCGGCGTGCAGATTAAGTGCGAGGCCAGCTGCGGTGGCGGCATCCCCATTGTCAGCACACTCGAGCACGACCTGGTGGGTAACAAGATCCTGACCATCGCCGGCATCCTCAACGGCACCACCAACTACATCCTGTCGCGCATGGACGCCGAGGGCGCCGATTACGCTGACGTGCTCGCCGACGCACAGGCTAAGGGCTATGCCGAGGCCGACCCGTCCGCCGACGTCGACGGCTTCGATGCCGCCAGCAAGACGGCCATCCTCGCCTCCATCGGCTTTGGCACCCGCGTTACCACCGATGATGTGTACCAGCAGGGTATCCGCACCATCGGCGCCGAGGACATCGCCCAGGCCCGCGAGCTCGGCTACACCATCAAACTGCTCGGCATCGCCCGCAACACCGACGCTGGCGTCGACGTTCGCGTGCATCCCACGCTGATCCCCGCAGACCATATGCTCGCCAAGGTCAACGGCGCCATGAACGCCGTCTACGTGGTAGGCGACGCCGTGGGCGAGACCATGTTCTACGGCGCGGGCGCAGGCTCCTTCCCCACCGCGAGCGCCGTCGTGGGCGATATCCTGTCGCTCTCCGAGCAGATCAGCCGCGGCGTGGCTCCGCTGCCCGAGATTGAGCCCTATGGCCACAACCTCGCCTTTAAGCCCATGGACGAGCTCCAGACCAAGTACTATGTGCGCCTGAAGGTCGCCGACCGCGTGGGCGCCCTGTCCGAGACGGTCGACATCTTTGCCAAGCATAACATCTCGATCTCGCTCATCAACCAGGTCGAGGACGGCAAGTCGGGCGTCAGCGATGCCTGCTCGGTCATCTTCCTGACGCACCGCGCGCTCGAGAAGGACGTCCAGGCTGCCGCCGCCGAGCTTGCCAGCGTCGACTGCGTGGCCGAGGTCGCCAACGTCCTGCGCATCGAGGACGTTGAGGCTTGGACCGAAGGCGTCATGGCGAACTAGCCCAACGCTCGCCTAGCAATACGCGCCTTGAGGGCTCCCGTCCGATGTGGGACGGGAGCCCTTTTGTCACCTGCCCTAAGCACAACGGCAAAGCACATTTGCGCGAGCCGCTCATCGGTAACGCGGGCTACCGTTCACCGATATGCAAACGCGGCCGATTCCGACTACCGCTACGCTGTGCTGCGAATGTCCGCCCGCGATGAGAGGAAGCACCATGTTGCTCGAGGGCAAGAAAGCAATCATCACCGGAGGCACACGCGGTATCGGCTATGCCATCGCCTGCCGTTTTATCGAGGAAGGCGCTGCCGTCACCGTCTTTGGCTCGCGCCAGGAGACTGCCGACACGGCCGTTGAGAAGCTGACAGCCGCCTATCCCGACGCCAAGGTCTGGGGTCGCTCCTGCGATCTCACCTCGCTCGAAGCCGTGACCGAGGCCTTTACCCAGGCTGCCGCTGACATGGGCGGCTTGGACACGGTCGTCAACAATGCCGGCATCTCCCAGCGCTCGCCGCTCCTTAACTATACGGCCGAGGAGTTCGCAAAGGTCATGGACCTTAACGTCGTCGCCGTCTTTAATGGCCACCAGGCTGCCGCCAAGATCATGACCGAGGCCGGCCACGGCGGCACCATCACCACCACGAGCTCGATGGTCGCCAAGTACGGCCAGCCCTCCGGCGTCGGTTACCCCACGTCCAAATTTGCCGTCAACGGCATGGTCCAGTCGCTCTCGCGCGAGCTCGCCCCCATGGGCATTCGCGTCAATGCCGTCGCACCTGGCGTGACCAAGACCGACATGGTCGCTAACCTGCCCGAAGAAGTCATCAAGCCCATCATCGCCACCATTCCGCTGGGTCGCATGGGCGAGCCCGAGGATGTCGCCAACGCCTTTGTTTTCCTGGCGAGCGACATGTCCTCCTATGTCACGGGCGCCGTGCTCCCCGTCGACGGAGCCGCCCGCTCCTAAGGAGCCACAAGCTTTGGCTTCAAGCTTCAACATAGCTCAACCAAAAAGGCGCGCCGTCTGAATCAACTGCAGACAGCGCGCCTTCTCCTGTTATGAAAGGGAAACTATGTCCCAGTATTTCGGATCAGAACGGGGCACGGTTTCCCCCAGGACCTCCTTGCGGAAACTGCATCCCACTCTGAGCGCCCATTCCGGGACACAGCTTCCCAACGGCCCCCGTTTCGGAAACCACATCCCGTTCCGAGCCTTCAAAGCGGGACGCGGCTTCCCCGAGAAAGTATCGACTACTTACCGTCGTCGTCTTCGGCTTCTTCGCGCGCATAGAGCTCCAGCATGCGGCGGCGGTATTCGCGCACAGCGAGCTTGGCGCGCTCCAGGCGGCGGCGCTCACGCGGAGTCAGCTCGGACGGGTCGACCTCGTCTCCATAGGTCTTATCGGCAAGCAGGTGCGCCGCGTCCACGATGCGGGCATCGATGTGGCCGCTCGCTGCCTCGGCGGAAAGACGCTCGGCAATCGTATCGAGCGTAGGCAGGCCCTCGAATACGCGACCATGGCCATGCGAGGTCAGCAGCTCGTGCTCGCGCGCGAGCAAGCTCGCTAGGTCGTGGTGGGCGCGCAAGATGTCGAGCGCATCGGATGGATGCTCGGCAACCTCTGCCACGGCGGCGACCGGTGCGGCATCCACCACGCGGTAGAAGAGCTGCGCGAGCAATGGCATCAAGAACACCGTGATGGCACCGGCGGCAACCATGACCGACGCAATATCTTGCGAAAGAGCGCCTGCGTTGACGGCCACACTCGTCACGGCAACGATGATCGGCAGCGCCGTAGTGCAGTACAGGGCCACGGTAATGCGGCCATACGCCGAAACGTCGCGCGTCGTGGGACAAATGCTCATAGAGACAAGGATCGGCACGGCGCGAATGATCAGCAACGCCGCGATAAAGCCCACGAGCAGACCCGGGCGCGATGCCACGGCCGTCAGGTCGATCTTTGCGCCCGACACGGTAAAGAACACCGGAATCAAAAAGCCATAGGCCAGGCCATCGAGCTTGGTCTCGAGCGTATGGTTGCCCTCGGGGATGATATAGCGCAGGACAAAGCCGGCAGCAAAAGAGCCCAACACGATGTCGAGATCAAAGATGGCGGAAAACGCCACGAGCGTGACCAGGATGAGCACCGTCAGGCGCACGAACGTCTGCGACGTTGTGTCGGCCCGTTCCTCGACAAACGTAAAGAAGCGACTACCCACGCGCTTGGAGCGGCTCGGGACCACGGCCAACAGCACGCAGACCACAGCAAACAGGCCAAGGATCACGAGCGTCTGGATACCAGTACGAGCGGAGAGCAGCACCGACATGGCGAGCACGGGACCGAGCTCTCCCCATGTGCCATAGGCAAGGATGGAGTCGCCCACACGCGTGCCGGCGAGCGAACGCTCGCGCATGATGGGCACGAGCGTGCCGAGCGCCGTCGAAGTGAGTGCCAGCGTCACGGCGATACCGTCGAAATGGCTAACCGAGAACCACGGGGTAAAGCGCACGGCAAGCCAGGCGATGCCAAACGTGACGACCCACGTGGCCATACCGTAGCGCCCCTCGACGCCCGTGATATTCTTGGGATCGATCTCAAAACCGGCAAGCAGGAACAAAAAGGCCAGGCCGAGCTCGGACACGAGCGAGACCTCGGCATCTACATGGATAAAGCCGAGCATATGAGGCCCCAGCACCGCGCCGAACACGAGCAAAAAGACCGTCTCGGGAACGGGTTTCCCGGGAATCGCCGAGGCGATGAAGGGGCTTGCGAAGGCCACGAGTGCGATGATGGCGAGTGAAACGAATGCCATGTGATGCCTTTCTCTTGTTTGCGCTTCACTGTAGCACCCTCGCCGTCCTCAACGCGCCGCGAGCTGTCGTATCATAGTGAGGTTTACAAACATGTGGCTCAAGGCGACCGCAGGGCAGGCCCCGCAAACCGACCGCTGCCGCATACCGTACCGTACGCCCAACCGATCAGGAAGGCAGGAACCAATGGTCTCTCGTATCTACGTGGAGAAGAAACCCGGGTTCGACGTCGAGGCTCAGCAGCTCAAGGGCGAGCTGACCGAAATTCTCGGCATCAAGGGCATCGAGGCCCTGAGGATCATAAACCGCTACGACGTCGAGGGCATCGACGAAGAGCTTTTCCGCTCCTGCGTGCCGACCGTCTTTAGCGAGCCCCAGGTCGATGTGACCTACGACGAGCTCCCCGCAAGCGATGGCGCCGTCTTTGCCGTCGAATTCCTGCCTGGCCAGTTTGACCAGCGCGCCGACTCCGCCAGCGAGTGCGTGCAGCTCATCAGCCAGGGCGAGCGCCCCGCCGTGCGCTCCGCCAAGGTCTATATGATCTCGGGCGCTCTGGACGAGGCCGCCATCGATGCCATCAAGCACTACGTGGTGAACCCCGTCGAGGCGCGCATCGCCTCACTCGACCTGCCCGAGACGCTGTACATGGAGACCCCCGAGCCCCAGCCCGTCGAGGTGCTCGACGGTTTCCGCGAGCTCGACGAAGCCGGCCTTGCCGCCTTTATTTCCGAGCGCGGCCTTGCCATGGACGAGGCGGACATCGCCTTCTGCCAGCAGTACTTCCGCGATGAGGATCGCGACCCCACCATCACCGAGATCCGCGTGATCGACACCTACTGGTCCGATCACTGCCGCCACACCACCTTCGGCACCGTCCTGGACGACGTGACGATCGACGACGCCGTGGTGCAGCAGGCCTTCGACCGCTACATGGAGATGCGCCACGAACTCGGTCGCGACACCAAGCCCGTCTGCCTCATGGACATGGGCACCATCGGCGCCAAGTACCTCAAGAAGACCGGCGTCATGACCGATGTCGACGAGTCCGAGGAGATCAACGCCTGCACCGTCAAGGTGAAGGTCGATGTCGACGGCGAGGACCAGGACTGGCTGTTCCTCTTTAAGAACGAGACCCACAACCACCCGACCGAGATCGAGCCCTTCGGCGGTGCCGCCACCTGCGTGGGCGGTGCCATCCGCGACCCGCTGTCGGGCCGCAGCTACGTGTACCAGGCCATGCGTGTCACCGGCGCCGGCGACCCCACCGTCCCCGTGTCCGAGACGCTCGAGGGCAAGCTGCCGCAGCGCAAGCTCGTAACCACCGCTGCCGCCGGCTACTCCAGCTACGGCAACCAGATCGGCCTTGCCACCGGCCAGGTCAACGAGCTCTATCACCCCGGCTACGTTGCCAAGCGCATGGAGGTCGGCGCCGTCGTGGGCGCTACCCCGGCAAACCACGTGCGTCGCGAGTGCCCCGCCCCCACTGACAAGATCATCCTGCTGGGCGGCCGCACCGGCCGTGACGGCATCGGCGGCGCCACCGGCTCCTCCAAGACCCAGAACACCGAGTCCATCGAGACCTCGGGCGCCGAGGTCCAGAAGGGCAACGCCCCGGTCGAGCGCAAGCTGCAGCGTCTGTTCCGCCGCGGCGACGCCTGCCGCCTGATCAAGCGCTGCAACGACTTTGGCGCCGGCGGCGTCTCGGTCGCCGTGGGCGAGCTTGCCGACGGCCTGTATGTCGACCTGGACACCGTGACCAAGAAGTACGACGGCCTGGACGGCACCGAGCTCGCCATTTCCGAGTCCCAGGAGCGCATGGCCTGCGCCGTCGCCGACGGTGACGTCGAGGAGTTCATGGGCTACGCCGCCGAGGAGAACCTCGAGGCGACCGTTATCGCCGAGGTTACCGCCGAGCCGCGCATGCGCATGGCCTGGAACGGTGTCGCCATCGTCGATCTGTCCCGCGAGTTCCTCAACTCCAACGGCGCGCCCAAGCACCAGGTCGCCCACGTCTGTGCCCGCAGCGTGTGGCAGCCCAGCTGGGCCGGCACCACGCTTGCCGAGCGCATGACCTCGCTTGTCACTGACCTCAACGTCGCCTCCAACAAGGGCCTGTCCGAGCGCTTCGACTCCACCATCGGTGCCGCAACCGTGCTCATGCCCTTTGGCGGCAAGACGCAGCTCACCCCGAGCTCGGCCATGGTTGCCAAGTTCCCCGTGGACGGCGAGACCACCACGGCGAGCGCTATGGCATGGGGCTTCAACCCCTACCTGATGGAGGCCGACCAGTTTGCGGGCGCCTACCTGTCCGTGGTTGAGTCCATCGCCAAGCTCGTGGCTGCCGGCTTTGAGCACAAGCGTGCCTATCTCTCCTTCCAGGAGTACTTCGAGCGTCTGCGCACCGAGGCCGAGCGCTGGGGCAAGCCCATGGCAGCCGTCCTGGGCGCCCTTATGGCCCAAGTCGATCTGGGTGCCGGTGCCATCGGCGGCAAGGACTCTATGAGCGGCTCGTTTGAGGACGAGGCCGGTGAGCTCAACGTTCCGCCGACCCTGATCAGCTTCGCTGTGGCCGTGGGCAAGGCCGCCCGTGCCGTCTCGCCCGAGTTCAAGGGTCTGACGCATCGCGTCGTGCGCATCGCCCCCGCCACCTATGGTGAGGACTACCGCCCCGACGCTCAGCAGCTGCTCGCCGCGTTTGACGCCGTCGAGGCGCTCACCGCCAACGGCGACGCCCTGGCCGTCTCCACGCCCGGCTACGGCTGCGGCGTCGAGAGCCTCTTTAAGATGTGTGTCGGCAACCAGATTGGCATCGAACTTGCCGAGGACGTGGACGTGGAGAGCCTCTTCACCCCGCTCTACGGCAGCTTTATCGTCGAGCTCGCCGAGGACGCCGAGCTGCCCGAGGTCGCCGACGGCGTTGTCGTGGAGCCCCTGGGTACCACCGTCGAGGGCTATGTCATCGACACCGGCTCCGAAGTCATCGAGCTCGCTGAGCTCCAGGAGGCCTGGGAGAGCGGCATCGAGGGCGTCTTCGCCTACCGCAGCACCGGCGAGACCGCCGAGGTCGAGACCATCGACTTCCGCGCCAAGGATATCCACGTGTACGGCGGCGCCAAGATCGCCCGCCCGCGCGTAATCATCCCCGTGTTCCCCGGCAACAACTGCGAGTACGACAGCGCCCGCGCCTTCCGTGCCGCCGGTGCCGAGGCCGACACCTTCGTGATCAACAACCTCACGCCCGAGGCCGTCGCCGAGAGCACCCACGAGCTCACCCGCCGCATCCGTGCAAGCCAGATCGTCATGATCCCCGGTGGCTTCTCGGGCGGTGACGAGCCCGATGGCTCCGCCAAGTTCATCACGGCGTTCTTCCGCGCTCCCGAGGTCACCGAGGCAGTCCGCGACCTGCTCAAGGCCCGCGACGGCCTGATGCTGGGCATCTGCAACGGCTTCCAGGCTCTGATCAAGCTCGGCCTGGTGCCCTACGGCGACATCGTCGACGCCACGCCCGATGCGCCCACGCTGACGTTCAACACCATCGGTCGCCATCAGAGCCGCCTGGTGCGCACCCGCATCTCGTCCAACCTGTCCCCGTGGCTGTCGCAGTGCAGCCTCGACGACCCCTACACCGTCGCCATCAGCCACGGCGAGGGCCGCTTTGTCGCCAATGACGAGGTGCTCGCCCAGCTGATCGCCAACGGCCAGGTCGCCACGCAGTACGTGGGTGAAGACGGAAAGCCCAGCATGGATCTTTCCGTCAACCCCAACGGCTCCGCACTCGCCATCGAGGGCATCACGAGCCCCGACGGCCGCGTCCTGGGCAAGATGGGCCATGCCGAGCGTCGCGGCGACAACCTGTACCGCAACGTGCCCGAGCATGTCCCCGGCGATAAGTTCATGCCGATCTTTGAGAGCGGCGTGGCCTACTTCGCTTAAACCTTTCCCATCGGGTACAATCCCCTCGGGTAACAACACCCGCCACCGACACATCCGGTGGCGGGTTCTTTTTTGCTTCGCGCATGCAGGAAGGACATCATGGAAAGCCGCAAGCCGTATCTCGCCACCCTGCCCGGACTCATCCTGGGCTGTCTTGTTTGTTGCGCGCTCTGGGGATCGGCCTTTCCCTGCATCAAGATCGGCTACGCACTCTTTGGTATCCCGGCGCACGATAGCGCCTCGCAGCTGCTCTTTGCGGGCTTGCGCTTCACGCTTGCCGGCGCCCTGGTTATCGTTGGGATGAGTGCGGCCCAGCGCCGCCCCCTCATTCCGCAGGCTCGCGACATCAAGCCCATCTTTGTCTTGTCACTCTTCCAGACTATCGGGCAGTACTTCTTTTTCTACCTGGGACTCTCGCGCGCCAGCGCCATGTCGAGCTCCATCATCGAGGCCAGCGCCAACTTCCTAGCCATCCTCTTTGCCGCCCTGGCGTTTCGCACCGAAAAGCTCGATGCGGCCAAGGTGCTCGGCTGTGTACTGGGCTTTGCCGGCGTCGCGCTCGTCAACCTTTCGGGCGCGGACGGCACCTTTGGCTTCAGGCTCGATGGCGAGGGCTTTATCCTAGCCTCCACTGTCGCGGGTGCTCTTTCGACCTGCCTGATCGGCATCTTCTCGCGCGAGCACGACGGTGTCTTGCTTGCCGGGTGGCAGTTCTTGGTCGGCGGTCTGGTCCTTACCGCCATCGGGTTTTTAATGGGCGGCACGTTATCCCCCACCGCAATCGCCCCCGCTATCGCACTCATCATTTATATGGCACTTATTTCTGCCGTCGCGTACTCGCTGTGGTCCCGCCTGCTCGCCGTCAACCCCGTCAGCCGCGTTTCGGTCTTTGGCTTTATGAACCCGGTCTTTGGCGTAGCTCTGAGCGCGTTGCTGCTCGGCGAGGGTGCTGGCACGAGCCCCGTTACCGTCATCGTTGCCCTGCTCTTGGTCTGCGGCGGCATCATCATCGTCAACAAACCCAAAAAAGC
>JAHYYK010000019.1:0-21930 GCA_019425005.1 Collinsella sp. | reverse complement strand
GCGATAAAGCCACCAGACGCCGAGCAGACTTCTTTGAGCGCAGCGGATATGACCTGAAGAGCATGGTCGCCCTCCACATGTCCATAGCGATCGTTAATCTGCTTAAAGCCATCAGCGTCCATCATAAGCAGATATACATCTTCGGCCTGATCCACATTTGAAAAGAGCGACAGCATATAGGTCTCAAAACGGTTGCGGTTGTTGAGTCCAGTCAACGGGTCAGTAGAGATCAGTTGCTCCTGATAGACGATATAGAGCAGCAGGATGCTCAGCGTTATACCGACGCAAAGGCCCGGTACCGAAAACAAAACCTGGAAGGTACCGCCCACCAGAGCGGGAACCGCAAAAAAGGCGAGGGTGCGATAAATGGCCTTCTTTTGCAGGCTTTCGACTTTTCGAGCCTGAATAAAGGCATGCAAGGACGTATATATGACGTAGCAGTAGCTCACGATGGGCTGGATCATATAAGCAAAGCCGCGACGATATACGCCCTGTGCATCGATATAGAACATAGCGTGCGTCCAGTAGCTGGTAAATGCCAGCACGACCACCAATGCTGTTGGCAACGTTAAAAGTACCACCCTGTAGGGCGTGGTCAGGAGCCGTGAGCCCTGCATCGTCTCGGAATAGAAAAACCAAATGAGGCACGCGATGGCGAACAGCGAAAACGAGACCGCGTTGGAAATCCAGTTGGCCGTGATGCCTACAGGAGTGCTTACGCCGTCCGAGAGCGTCCAGATCATATCGAAGAAAATGTAGGCAGCAGACGTGTAGCCCAGCATGCTAAACAAAAGCTGCTGGGTGCTCGAGAACAGGGAGCGACGGCTTCGTACGGCAAGCCCGATAAGAATAATCATGCACAGCAGGAATATCTCGATCTTGAGTGCCTTAATCACTAGACGCCCTCCCTTCAATATCCAAGTGGCCAGAATCGCCCGAGTCGCGCCCAGGCGCCAAACACCCCTTTCTCCGCAGGGGTAAAGGGAATCATAGCAGAGCGCCCGAACGTCACTGCAGAACAGCCACCGTTCGGGCGCCCATACGGCGCGAATTGCACACGCCGGCTTGATTGACTCGCGTCGACGATTACTCGCCGTCGATGTCGGTCGCGACGGCCTCCTCAATAGCCTCGACGCCTTCGACCGACAGATCCTCTTCGCCGTGGCAGAACTTCTTATCGACCCAGCCGGTCAGAATCGGGGCCATGATTGCCGTGATGATGACGGCGGTGGCGATCTGCGCATACGCGGTGGGCGCAAGCTCGGCATAGCGTGGCGCGACCTCGGCAAGAGCAACCGGCGTGGTCATAGCCGTGCCGGCAATGGTGGAACATGCCACAGCCGCCTTACCGTTGCCGCCACACAGGCGCTCGAAGGCAAAGGTAATGGGACCGACGATAAAGAGCGTGATGAGGCCCAGCAGGATGCCCGAAATGCCGCCGGTGATGAAGCTCGAAAGGCTCATGGACGCACCGAGCTGAAAACCAATTACAGCGATCGCGGGATTGGCGCCGGGAACCAGCAGGTTCTTGATAAACGGGAACAGGTTGCCCAGGACCATGCCGATAACAAGCGGCAGGATGGATCCGATGATGGTGCCGACGGGGATGTTGGCGAGACCCGAAACACCAAGGATGATCATCGTGACGGCGGGGCCGGCCGTAAAGAACAGGATACCGACAGCGCCCTGCTCGGACTCATCGCCGAACTCGCCCATGATGCCCGTATAGAGCGCCATGTTGCAAAACGTAATGCCGCCGATGATAGACACGGAGCTCAGACCCAGGAAGTTGTCGTTAAAGAAATATGCCACGCCTAGGCCGAGAGCCGCTGCGACGACCAGCTTGGGAATCAGCACGACGATGCCGGTCTTGATGGCGCCCGGCGTGGACTTAAAGCTGATGCCGGCGCCCACAAACAGCAGGATCGCGGCGACGATGGTATTGGAGCCACCGCGGCAGGCAGCCGTAAAGAAGCCGCCGATCTCAAAAACCTGCGGGCAGAAGGTGTTGAGCAAAAGACCGACGATCATCGGATAGATCATGATGTCGCCCGGGATGCGCGGGACCCTGAATTTCTTTTGCTCGTTGGCGGTTGCTTCCTGTGCCATGAAACCCCCATTTCCGCTGACGGGGTACAAAAGCCCACGTCACGCTTTGCTACAGTAAAGTTTGACCATGGTACCAGAAGAAATAGACCAGCTCGGTGAAAAATTCGACAAGTTGGGATGGAACGAGATTCGGTGCCCGCGACGCCACCCCTATATAAAGCTCAAGACGATATAGAGTACGATGCCCGAGACGCAGCACCACAGCATCGATTTTGTCTTGACCGCCACGACCACGACGCCGGCGGCCGCAATCCAGGGAATCAAGCCCTGCCACAGGCCGGCGTCGAAAGCGCCAGGGCTTATCAAATCGTTGGCGACCAGCGCCGCAAAGGCGGCAGGCGGAATATAACCCAAGGCTTCGGTAACGCGGGGCGACAGCGTTCTCCCGCGCAAGGCGAACGCCGGCGCGATGCGAAAGAACGCGATAGCAGTCCACGACGACAGCCACAGAACCAAGAACTCGTTAACGGGCATCGCGGGCACCTCTTCCGTCAAATACAGCATCGCACGCCAGCGCAATGGCAATGCCGGCCACGACGCTTGCCGGCACGGCAATATTCGCGAGGCCCAAGAACTTGCATACGGCGACGGACACCGCGCCCGAAACCGCCGCGACAACGTTGCCGCGCGACAGCCGCTGCGAAAAGAGCAGGCAGATAAAGAGCGAGGTGCAGACAAAAGCTGCAATGGCGGTGGGAACATCGACAACGGCGCCGACGATGGCGCCCATCGTACACGAAACGCCCCATGTTGCGATGAGGATCACGTTGAGCACAAAGGACTCGCGCGGGCCCCAACCCTCCCCTTCAACCAACTTGGCAAGCGAGATGCCATATGCCTCCTCGGTAAGTGTCGCGGCAACAGCCAGCGTCTGACGCTTCGAGGCACCCGTCAGATGCGGCGCGATCGATGCCGAGTAAAGCGCAAAACGCGAGGAGATGGCGGCAACGCTCGCGACGATCGACGCCGCAGGCACACCTGCCAGCCACAGATTGCAGACCATAAACTGCCCGCTGCCCGTCACGAACGTGCTGCTCAGAGCAAAAACCATCCAGGGTTCCATTCCCGTCTGCGCCATAATCATTCCGCACGGCGCGGCTATCGCAACATAGGTAAGCATCACCGGCCAGACACCTTTAACGATTTTGAGCACCATAGCGTTCCTCGTCCCGACAAGATTTCCGAGTCGCATTCAACGACGCGGCAGAACCATCGCCCGATGGCAACCGAGTTCACCTACAATTGCCACCGGATCGAAAGATACAGAAAGACACAACTTTTTAGGAAGTCATTATGACAGCTATCGATCGAACGCGGGCTGCCGCGGCCTTCAAGACCTACACCGATGCCTACGATGCCGCCAATCCGCGTATCGCGCTCAAAATCGAGCATACGTACCACGTTGCCGAGGCATGCGATGCCGCGGCACGCGAACAGGGCTGGTCACCGCAGGACATTGACCTGGCGTGGCTTTGTGGGCTGTTGCATGATATGGGCCGCTTTGAGCAGCTGCGACGCTGGGATACGTTTAAGGATGCCGAAAGCATGAGCCATGCGGCGTTGGGCGTCGAGGTCCTCTTTGGCGAAACACCTGCAGACGCGCCCGCGGCAACAAGTATCCGCGACTTTATCGATGATCCGGTAGAAGACGAACTCATTCGAGCGAGCATTGCCTATCACAGCGATTTCCGTCTGCCCGCGCAGCTCGACGAGCGCACGCGGCGCTTCTGCGATATCGTGCGCGATGGCGACAAGATCGACATCATGCGCACCATCGCCGACAGTACCGTCGACACCATCCTCAAAGTGAATGAGGACGCGTTTCTTGCCAGCCACTTCTCGGCACCAACGCTGGCCGCCTTTGCCGAACACCGCTGCGTCGCACGCGACGAACGCGATGAGCCGGCCGACTACCTGGTAGGGCTCATCTGCTTTATGTTTGAGCTCGTCTATCCGGCAAGCCGCGCACTGACGCGCGAACAGGGCGATATCTACCGCCTGCTCGACGCGCCCTTTGGCATCGTGCGCCCCTTTACCGACCCCGTCACGCAAGCGACCTGGGAACGCCTAAAGAAAGAGATGCGAGCCTGGCTGGCCGGCGCCTAGCGCTCGAGCTGGGCCAGAAGCTCCTCGACGACTTCGACGGCGTCACCGACAACTTTGTACTGCGCAGCGCCGAAGATGGGAGCATCCGGGTCCTCGTTGACGGCGATGATGCACTCCGCGCCGCCGATGCCGGCTAGGTGCTGGATAGCACCCGAAACGCCGATGCTCACGAGGAGCTTAGGCGAAACCGACACGCCGGTCTGGCCGATCTGGTGGCGGTACTCCAGCCAACCCGCCTCCACGACGGGACGCGTGCAGCCGAGCTCGGCACCCAGGGCTTCGGCGAGCTTTCGCATCAAGGGTAGGTTTTTCTTGGAGCCGATACCGCGACCCACCACGACCAGGCGCTCGGCATCGGCAATTGATGCCTGCTGCCCCCACTCCTCGGCGGGAATCGAGATCTCGACACGAGCCTTGGCGTCTTCCGCAAGGAATACCTGGGTAATCGTGCCAGAGCGGCTGTAGTCAAACTCGGGCGCTCCAAAGATACCGGGACGCACCGTTGCCATCTGGGGACGATGATTGGGGCAAATGATGGTGGCCATCAAGTTGCCGCCAAACGCCGGGCGCGTCTGCTGCAGCAAGCCCGTTTCCGTATCCATCGAAAGCACGGTGCAGTCAGCCGTAAGGCCCGTCTGCAGGCGCACGGCAACGCCAGGCGCCAGCTCGCGGCCAAAGGCGGTCGCGCCGTACAGAATGGCCTCGGGCCTGCGCTCGGCCACCAAATCGCAAATCAAGCGAGCATAGACCTCCGCATCGTTTTGGCGCAGTCGCTCGTCGCGGCAGACCACGACCTCGTCGGCGCCGGCGCAGACCAGATGCTCCAGATCCTCAAGCGAGCCCTCGGGGCTCATACCGACCAATGCCACCAGACGGCAACCGCGGACATCGGCAAGCTCGCGTCCCTTACCCATGAGCTCGTAGGCCACCGGGGCCACGACATCGCGCTCGTCGGTCTGCACGAATACCCAAATGTCTCGATACGCATCGAGGTCAACCGCGCCGGCGGTCTCGTCGCGCTCGATCGAAATGGCATTGACGGGGCAAGCGTCGACGCACCCGCCGCACAAGATGCAGCCGTCGGTCACATGGGCGCAGCGGTTGGGGCGCTCGCCCTCCACCACAATGCCACCCGAGGCACAGGCGCGAACGCAGCGGCCACAGCCAACGCATGTCTCGCTATCGATTGTCAGTCCGCTCATCTATGCCATCCCCTCGATAATCATGGCAAGCTTTGCCGCCTGCTCGACCGGTGTGCCTTCGATGGCCTCGCACGTTTGGTCGCGGTCGGGCACAAACGAGCGCACGACCTGCGTCGGCGATCCGGTAAGGCCGCAACGCGAGGGATCGGCATGCACATCGGTGGCAGAGACCAAGCGCACGTCCGCTTCCTCGGCCGCGCGAATGCCAGCGATACTCGGCATGCGCAGCTGGCCAATCTCCTTGGCGGTCGTCATCGCGCACGGCATCTCCAGATACACCGTTTCCTCGCCGGCGTCACAGCCGTGGACAAGCGCCAGCGAGCCGCAGGTCGTAAAGCCCGCGCTCTGTACGCAACTCACGTCGGTCACGCAGGGAATCTCAAAGGCTCCGGCAAGCTCGGGACCAATCTGGGCCGTATCGCCGTCAACTGCCATCTTGCCGCAAATGAGCAGGTCAAAGTCCTCGTCGAGCGCCTCGATACCGCATTTGAGGGCATAAGTGGTGGCTAGGGTATCGGCGCCCGCAAAGGCTCGGTCGGTCAGCAACAGCGCGTCATCGGCACCGCGGGCGATGCAGTCGCGCAGCAGCGACTCGGTCGCGGGAATGCCCATCGACACCACCGTCACACGCACGTCCATGCCAAAGCCGATAAAGTCGTCCTTCAGCGCCAGCGCGCATTCCAGAGCGCTTGCATCGAACGGGTTAATGACCGCCTGTTTGCCATCACGCACGATAGTATTGGTCTTGGGGTCCATCTTGACCTCGGTGCTGCCCGGCACGGCCTTGACGCACGCCACCATATGGAAATCGCTCATCTTCACGCACCCCCTTTCTGGACGAGTTCATCCAAGAGCTTCTCCGAAAACAGGTTGCCGCGACCCAGCTGCCCGTCGGGATCGAGCTGGAGCTTGAGCCGCGCCGACTCGACCATGGCCTCGTGGCCGTACATTGTCTCTAAGAAGCCCGCTTTGATCTTGCCGACGCCGTGCTCGGCAGAAACGGCACCGCCCATGACCGTGACCTCGGAAGCCCACTGGGCAAACAGCTCGCCACCGCGACGGTAGTCCTGCGCATCGCGCGGCAGGATGTTCACATGCAGATGGTTGTTACCGATGTGCCCCCAGGCAGCAGATTCAAGCCCGCTTTCGGCCAGTGTGCGGCGATAGAGGGCCACGACATCGGCAAGGCGTGCATTGGGCACCGACATGTCCGAACCCAGTTTGGTGATGGTGGGATCCGTGCGGCGGCGCTCGTCGATAAGCATGTTGACGCTCTCGGGGACCGCATGGCGGAAGAACCGCTGGCACTCGCGATCGACCTCGGTGCGCGCGACCCATGTCGCATCGTCGCTGCCGCCCGCAAACTCGAGCACCCATCCCAGGTGATACAGCTCCTCAGTCGCCTGGGCTTCGTCGTCGCAGTCGAGCTCCACGTAAACACAGACCTTAGCGTCTTTGTCGAGCGCCGGCAGTGATGCGAACGCGGTCGATTGCTCACGCTGACGACGCAGGATATCCAGGGCGCCCGCATCGAAATACTCGATGGCAGCCGCGTGGGACAGGACAGGACGCACAGAATCGGTAAAGGACACGGCCTTGTCTTCGCTGTCAAAGAAACAGCTCACACCCCAAACGACCGCAGGCGCCGCCTGCAGGGCAATCTCGAGCTCGGTGATAACGCCGAGCGTGCCGCAAGCACCGATAAAGAGGTCGATGGCGTCCATTTCGTCCGCAACGAAATAGCCTGAGGCATTTTTTGTCTTGGGCATGGTATAGCCGGGAAGATCGAGCTCGAGCGTACGGCCCGCTGCCGTCACGAGCGACAGGTGGCGGCCCTGGGCAAAAGCCTCGCCGCGCTGAAGCTCAAGCAAATCGCCATCAGCCAGCGCGACGTGGAGTCCCGTGATATGCGGGCGCATGGGGCCGTAAGCGTAGCTGCGGGCGCCGGAGGCGTTGCATGCCGCCATGCCGCCCAGACAGGCAGATGCCTCGGTGGGATCGGTGGGAAAGAACTGCTCGGGGGCCTCTTGGAACTCCTCGTAGGCCTCAAGCGACGCCTGGTCCCAACCAGCGGTCGGCAGTACCTTCTTGCTCAGCTGCTTACGCAGCTCCGAGAGCACAACGCCCGGCTCCACGCGCAGCAGAAATTGGCCTTGTTCATCGCGGCGAAGGCCCAAGTAGCGATTCATACGGGAAGTATTGAGGATATGCCCACCGTGGGGCACGGCACCGGCGGCAAGGCCGGTTCGGGCGCCCTGAACCGTTACCGGAACACGCTCGGCATGGAGCGTTTCCAAAATGGCACGGACCTCGTCTTCCGTTGTCGGAAACGAGATGCTCGACGCTTCGCCCGATGCGCGAGATTCATCGCGGCCATACTCTTCGAACTCGTCGGTGAAGGGTTTGATGGTTGCAGACACGCGAACTCCCCCTTTAGCTAACTACAGTGTTTGCAGGGAGATGTTACCGCATCGTTTCGTCGACGTGTTCGAGACCGTCTCCATAATTGGCGATTTTTACGTTCGTGCAATTCGGCGAACGGCAAGGCTTCCTCGGCAGACGATGCTTTTGACACATATCGCCCCGCCGTCGCCGATCGCGTAAATGTCGCTCGAAAAAAGTTGGAGTATTTTTTACTGACTTTTACCTGCGGAGATGTCAATCCGTCAAGCATTTGGTCAGAAATTGGTCAAGTAGCGGCTGATACGGTCGGCGTCGACAGCCAAAACCGATAGAAGTTTTGGCCCCAGAAGCAGGGAGGTTCCCATGGCATATTACTGGCCCCAGTACGGCGTCGCCATCGAGGTCGACGACGATCCCTATCTCCTGCCTTTCGACGAAGAGGCGTTCCCCGATACGGCGGTCTACCACGTCACCACCGATGTTATCTGCGACCCCGAGTCGTTCTCGGCGCTCGCCCACCACATCGCGCGTATCCACGACATCGAGCTCCCTCACGACTTTGACGAGCTCATCTACTCGCGCCGCCTGATGCTTCACATGCTCTTTGGAGCGGACCCGTCCACGTTCGCACGTGTCTATACCACCAAGGACGCCGCATGAGTGCGAAGAAGCCGCCCCGTCTCGCAGGACTGGGGCGTCGCAAGAAACTCGTCGTTGTCTGCCTGGCTATCGTCTGCGCCCTCATCGCCGTAGGGCTATACGCCTGGCAGTCGCAGCCCGTGCCCGAAGCGGGCGCCTCAGTCACGACGGCAGAGGGTAAATCGCGACAAGAAATCCAAGATGAGCTCGATGCCATCGTCCGCGACAACATGATGACGATTTCGGTCGCGCCGGTCGCTCAGCTACAGGAGGACGGCAAGCTGCGCATCAACGTGCAAAACGTCCAAGACAATAAATTTCCCCAGCGATTCCGCGTCATCCAAAACGACGAGACCATGTACGAATCCGGTGTGGTCGAGACCGGCAAGACAATCGAGACGTGCCCCGCCGGCGACATCAAAGAAGGCGAGGCGTACATCGAGATCCAGGCACTCGATGCCAAGACCCTCGACAGCCACGGCAATCCGACACGTGTCAAGGTGCGGGTTGAGCAAGCCGAGAACTAGCTTTTCCGGCCGACGCGGCACCGCACGCAATTCACCAGCATTCGTCCAATCATCGCGGGGACGGCCCGCGGCGAATAGAAAGGAACGACCATGGACATCACCAGGAACATGAACGGAGCCAGAGCGCTCGTCGTGGGCGCAGGGCTCGCGCTCGCGCTCGCAATGGGCGCTGCCCCGACGCCAGCTATGGCGGCCGGGCGCGTTGGAACCACGAAAGTAATGGTCAGGACCGAGATCGACAACGTTGAGTTCAAAGTTCCGACGGTTATTCCCTTCGTCGCCAAGGCCGACGGCACGCTTCAGGGCCCCTCAGAAGACGCGACCACCATCGACAATCATTCGGCCTACGGCATCCATGTCACCAACATGAAGATCGACGCCATGAACACCTGGACCATTGCCGCCGACGCCAAGGCCGGAACCGCGCAGAACTCCATCGACTTTAAGGTCGGCCCCGACGGCGCACTCCAGAACGCCAGCGCCGCAATGCAGGGGACGGGCCTCGATCTTTCCAAGAACGCAGCCTTCGACATGGGCTACCAAGGCATTGCCGGCGGCAAGGACAAAATTAAGCTCAAGACAAGCGGAAACGTCGCCCGCGTCACGCGCGACATCTTCCGCGTAACCGGCGAAGGCGATCAGGTTGCAACGATCACCTGGACGGTCGAGCCCGGTGCGCACACGGCATAAGGCTGTCGCCCTGGCCGCCGCCGTCAGCATCCTAGCGTTTGGGCCAGCCATGGCCTTTGCCCAGCAAGAACAGGCGCAGGCCGCCACGCAAGTGACGGTCGACCTCTCGGAGCTCGACCGCGGCGACCGCGAGGAACCGTTGGCGCAGACAGGCGACAAACGATGGCTCTTGGCAGCAGGCGCCGCAGCAGCAGGCGCGGGAACCGCCGGCCTCGGTCTGCACATCAAACGCAGCCAGAAACAAAACACGGACAGGCCGCACTAAATTAGCTAAGGAGACCCCATGGCATCGAAGAACCTTTTGCCCGTCGTCGCACTTTGCGGCGCGCTCGCAACCGGAACGCCTGTCGCCGCTTGGGCGACTCCCGTCATGGCGGACTCCTTACCAGCAGTCCTAAGTTCCGCCCCAAATCCGTCGAGTACCATTGCGTGCGAGCGTTTTTCGATCGCACAGGCCGCGATCTCAACCTCGGGATGCCTTCGTCGTAATACGGACGGCTCGATAGTCGTGGATATCAAGCGTTCGAACAAGGCAAACGGCTCCCAGGCGGGGTGCGCCGTCTGCACGTGGCGCTCGGTTGTGCTCGATGCGGATGGCGATCCATGCAATTTAGAGCTGCGCATCGACATCGCTTCGGTCGATGACTCGGCGAACGGAGCGAAGGTCGCCTTCGACGGTACGTTTTTTGAGAAAGGAGGCGGTATATGTCTGGGCTGCGCCGCCGCGAATGCAGATGATGCGCAGCCCACCCTCTCATTCACGACATCGTTGCGGCTGACCAAAGCCGGTACCGATGCCATCGCGGCGGGAGAAGCGTCCCTGCTGTTCTACGCCGTCAGCACCAAAGACACAGACGCTCATTTCGAGAAGCCAGCCGGATCACTCAGCCTTACACGAGGGATAGAGGCAGGCCCTATTGAAATCGATGCCCACGCGCAAAGCAGGCAACGCATTCTTGCCGACCCGGCGCTTCTCGAAATGGAGTGGAACGGATCAGGAGCCATCGGAATTCTCCCCTCCGCGCTTGACGCCAAGACGCTCCCCTCAAACGACGAACCCATCAACGCAACCATACAAGAAGAGAGCGCGGACAAAGAAGCAGGTGCGGGCGACACGCCGTCGCCGACAAACAGCGTCCCAGCTTCTTTCGAAGCACCGAATGAGCCCGCTGCCGATCCAAACAATCCCGAGCTCGCGGACAGCCTGGGGCTTGCTGATCCTCAAGAGATCGATGAAGGTAACTGCTGCGTGCTTGCCGCGCTCGACCACACAGAGGTCATCGACGCTGCGAACATCGAAGTTGCCGCCGCCAATCAGCCCGTCCGCAAGTCGGCCATCATCGCATTTCCCGAATCCATCGAAGTCGTCTTTTTGCCATCGGGCGAGGTCGTGGCCCCAACACTGCTCACCTTGTTGGGCGCCAAGAATACTCGAAACGAAATTAAAAAGGTCACGGTTGTCGACCCTGTAACCACCGCTAAACTGCGTCTATACGCCGTTGCCCCAGACGGAGGCAAGACCTTGGAATTCGATGGCGACACACTCCTAGCCTGGCGACGTCTGGACATTATGCAAGACGTCTCGTATCAGATCGAACTCGTAGGGTTTGATCGTGCCCGCGATGCCAATATCATCGCCGCGGCTATTGAATCCCCACAGCGGCTTATGACGTTGCGCTTTGACTACTATCCCTATGTCCCGACAACCACCTGAGGCTTAAATGCTGCGCACCATTCCTAATACCACTTATATAACGTATTAGATGAGTCGCGATGTGCCTCGCATTTCGTTCTGCTACGATTGCCACGTTGGCATCAATACAGGAGGGCTCATGCCGGGCTTGGGAACAATCATCAACGTTGTGCTTTTAGTTGCGGGCGGTCTTTTGGGATTAGCGGGCGGCCGCTTCATTACACCGCGCATTCAAGACACGCTCATGAAAGCATCGGGGCTGTGCGTCCTGTTTATCGGCCTTGGCGGCACCATGCAAAAGATGCTCCTTATCGATGGGAAGGCGCTGGCGACCACTGGTACCACCATGCTCATTGTCTCGTTCGCCCTCGGCTCGCTCATCGGCGAGGCCATCAACTTGGAGGCCGCCATTGAGAACCTTGGCGAATGGCTCAAGCGCAAAACCGGCAGCGAGGGCGATAACGAGTTCACCAACGCTTTTGTCTCGACTTCACTCACCGTGTGCATCGGCGCCATGGCCATTGTGGGATCGATCCAGGACGGCCTGCTCGGCGACTGGTCCACGCTTGCCCTCAAGGGCGCGCTGGACTGCATCATCGTCTGCACCATGACGGCGTCGCTTGGCCGCGGCTGCATTTTCTCCGCCCTGCCCGTCGTCGTGTTCCAGGGGACGATCACGCTGTTTGCCGGCGCACTCTCCCCCATCATGACTACGGCAGCCCTCGACAGCCTTTCGCTCGTAGGCTCCATGCTCATCTTCTGCGTCGGCGTCAACCTCATCCGTCCTCAGACCTTCCGCACGGCCAATATGCTTCCCTCCGTCGTCATCGCCGTCATCTACGCCCTCCTGTTCTAAATCTATCAACGCAGCGGTATCTCGAACATCTGTTTGATGCTGTGCTATGATATGAGGTCACCGTAGCTGCGTTCGAGAGGAGGAGCGGTGGCCGACCAGGACATCAAGATGCTCATCGAGCGCATTATGGCCGAGGCCCGGACCCATCAGTCCGCTCGCTTCTCACATGAGGTCTACGCAGACGAGCCGATTCTCAAAACCGGCCGACAGATGCAGAATTTCCTCCCCGACCAGTACCGTAAAATGCGCGAGATATCGCGCTGGCAGGATGACCCCAAAGGCGGCGCAGGTCGCTGGCTTTCGGAAGCCGAGCTTTTCTACCGCCAGGGCCTGCTGATGGCCGACTTTGAGGACGACTGTCCCTACAACGGCACCTTTAAGTCGTACTTTCCCACCTACAACGCCATGAGCGACCGGCAGTTGCGCGGCTACTTTACCTGGCGTGCCCAAGTGCGCCGCGGAACCGTCGAGGAAACGTCTACGTCCTTTGCCTTTCTGTATCTCTATGAGCTGATTTGCGGCATTGGCGTAGATGACCCGCTCGATGGTTTTAACAAGATCAAGGCTTTTTGGGATGTCTATCGCGCCTTCGAGCCCGGCATCGACCGATTTGTACGCGTGTGGCTGCAGGATTACGCCGTGTTCCACGGGCTCGACCCCAAGCTGCTTCGTGACTCTAAAACCGTCATGTTCGATAACGCCCTTATCGAGCTGCGACGCGCGGCACGAGACCTTGTACCAGCACCGGCACCGTCCGGCCAGACCCCCAAACGTCGCAAAACCTCCGAACCCACGCTCCCCCTTCCGCCCGATGAGGTGCGCGAGGAGCGACTCATGGCCGCCATCAACGCCCTCTCCACGTACAACCTAAGTAACTCGCGGCTCAACCGCAGCCACCACCGCGATCTGCGCCACGTGGCGTGCGCCGTGTATGTCCGTATGGCGCGCTACTATGACACGCACCGAAAGACCGGCATCGTGGCGAGTTTATTTGGGGAGGAGACGGCCATGCCCTACACCATGTTTGCCTCGGCCGTATTCTTTGCGCCCGAGCGCCACGAGGACTGCGAATACCGCCTGGATCCCATCCATATCTACCGTTGCCAAAACGGCTTTTGGGAATGCATGCGTATCCACGGTAGTAGGCAAAAGAGCAGCAAGCTCGGTGAAATGATGCGCGCCTGCGACCAACGCCTGCGCCTGGCGCTGGACCCCGCCCATCCCCTTAAGGAAGAAAAGCTCCCCAAATATCTGGCCAAGATTATCGATGACGAGATTGTGGCATGGCTTTCGTGGGACGCCGCACACCAGCCCGTCAAGATCGATATCGATCTGAGTCAGCTGGGGCACATTCGGAGCGCCGCTGCGCAAACGCGCGAAGCGCTTTTGATCGACGAGGAACGCGAGGACGGCGCGTCCGCAGAAGCCGAGGCAGCGGACTCAGGGCAACCGGAAGCCGGGCCCGTAGCCGACGCGATTGTCGAACCGGTCGTGGCACCCATTCGGCAGGACTTGACCGACGAGCCGACCATATCCACCGAACAGTTTGGTGTCGTGGCACCGCTTCTCGCGCCAACGTCAGCGTTCGCAGCCGCAGTGCCCGCTGACGCCACGAACGAACTCGCGCCCGCCGCAGACGCCTATCTCCGCGCGCTGCTCGAGCACAACGCAGTACAGGCGGAATCGGCGGTAGTGCAATCGGGGCAGAGCGAGGACATGCTCGTCGATACCATCAACGAGACGCTCTTTGACCTGGTGGGCGACACCGTTATCGAATTCGGCGCGGCAGGACCGCAAATTATCGAGGATTACGAAGCAGACGTGAGAGGATACCTAGACCATGAGTGATACCGCATCCGCAGCACCCCGCGTGCCCAAGCGCGTCGCCGCCGTCATTCTCAACTCACTCAAGGGCGGCGTGGTCCCGCGCATCGGCCTTCCCTACATCACCGTAGGGCGCGAGGTCGAGATCCGCGCCCTGCTCACCGATCTGAGTCTCATCGCCGACGGTGGCGCGAGCTTCCGCTTTCTGGTCGGTCGTTACGGCGCCGGCAAGAGCTTTTTGCTCCAGACCATCCGCACGCACGCCATGGGCGAGGGATTCGTCGTCGCTGATGCCGACCTGTCGCCCGAGCGCCGCCTGCAGGGCGGTCAGGGACAGGGCCTTGCCACCTACCGTGAGCTCATCCGCAATATATCGACCAAGACGCGCCCCGAGGGCGGTGCGCTCAACCTTATTTTGGATCGCTGGGTCGCCTCGTGTGCCGACGCCGACGAGTCTGCCGTTAATGCCCAACTGGCCCCGCTCGAGGAAATGGTCCACGGCTTCGACTTCGCCCGTATGCTCCGCCGTTATCGCGCGGCCGTCTCGGAGGGTGACGAAGAAGCTATGAGTCGCGTGACCAAATGGATTCGCGGCGAGTACCGCACCAAGAGTGAGGCACGCGCCGAGTTGGGCTCCTCGACCATCATCAGCGACGACGACTGGTACGACTACGTCAAGCTCATCGCACGTTTTTTGGTCTGCAGCGGCTACAAGGGCATGCTGTTGCTCATCGACGAGCTCGTGAATCTATACAAGATTCCCAACGCGATTACGCGCCAATATAACTACGAGAAGATCCTGACCATGTACAACGACACGCTCCAAGGCAAAGCGCAGTACCTGGGCGTGATCATGGGCGGCACGCCGACCTCTATCGAGGACCGCCGCCGCGGCGTCTTTTCCTACGAGGCCCTTCGGAGCCGACTCGCCCAGGGCCGCTTTGCGCGCGATGACCTCAAAGACATGCTCGCGCCCATCATCCGCCTGCAGCCGCTCACCTACGAGGAGCTGCTGGTGCTCATCGAAAAGCTCATGCAGATCCATGCCGGCTACTTTGGCTGGACGCCCACGCTTACCGAGAACGACTTGGTGGACTTCCTCAAGATTGAGTTTGGCCGCGTGGGGGCCGACACGCATCTGACGCCTCGCGAGGTCATCCGCGACTTTATCGAGCTGCTCGATATCCTGTGTCAAAACCCCGATGCTAACGTGGCCGAGTTGCTGCAAAGCGTCGGCGGCGACGCGCTGGCGCCGGCAGCCGCAACAGACGACACCGGCACCGCAGACGACGACCACAACTTCGCCGAATTCACCATCTAACCTGCCAAAAAGGGACAGGTTTATTTTGGCAGGTTTTATCTGGGCAAACGTTGAAGCAGCAATGCAGCAAGCCACTGCCCACCGCGTTGAGAGATTCGCTTTTGAAGGGAGGCCCCGTGAACGCCTTTGACCGCTACGCCCCGTTTATCCAAGACTTCATTTACTCCCACGATTGGGAGAGCCTGCGCTCCATCCAGGTTGCAGCAGCTGATGCCATCTTTAACACGCAAGATAATGTGCTCCTGACGGCATCCACGGCTTCCGGCAAAACCGAAGCGGCCTTCTTTCCCATCCTGACCGAGTTTTGGGAGAACCCGCCCGCAAGCGTTGGTGCCCTCTACATTGGCCCCCTCAAAGCACTCATCAATGATCAGTTCGTCCGTCTCAACGACCTCTGCGAAGAGGCCGATATCCCTATCTGGCACTGGCATGGCGATGTCTCCCAGTCGCACAAGGCAAAGCTTATCAAAAAACCGAGCGGCATCTTGCAGATTACGCCCGAGTCACTCGAGGCGCTCTTAATCCATAAGCACATGGCGATTCCGCGCATGTTTTGCGACCTGCGCTATGTGGTCATCGATGAGGTCCACTCGCTCATGCGCGGCGACCGTGGCGGGCAAACGCTCTGCCTTATCGAGCGTCTCGCGCGCATGGCCGGCGTGCAACCTCGCCGCATTGGCCTTTCGGCTACCATCGGGGACCCGGAACGCACGGGTGCCTTCCTGTCGCAGGGGACGGGACGCGACTGCGTCATCCCCCGCTTTGAGGAGCCACGCCGCGTGTGGCGTATCTCCATGGAGCACTTCTACAACTCGGGTCCCCAGGCTCAGCAGCGGGGATTCGAGAGCATGGGTCCTCAAGAGGCCGAAGCGCTTGCGTGCGAGCGCATTGAGGCAGCGGCACCCGCGGCACTGCCCGCATCCGGACAAGACATGCGCCACAGCGGACAGCTTACACAAGAGGAACGCCGTCAACGTCGCGAGCAGGCGCGGGGCAAGGCCGCTCCCAAAGACCGTCGCACTTCCTCGGCCCCCGAGGGCGAAGTCGACATCCCACGAGCGACCGAGCAGGCGCTTCTCAACCCCACCGACACGGCGCCCGACAACGCCGACCCCGGTATGGGCTATATCTTTGAGCATACGCGCGGCCGCAAGTGCCTGGTCTTTGCCAACTCGCGCGAGGAGGCAGAGGCTGTGTGCTCCATGTTGCGCAGCTACTGTGAAAGCCGGCACGAGCCCGACCGCTTCCTTATCCATCATGGCAACCTCTCGGCATCGCTGCGCGAGACGGCCGAGGAGCTCATGCGCGACGAGGAGCAGGCACAGACGACCATCACCACCTCCACGCTGGAGCTTGGCATTGATATCGGTCGCCTGGAGCGCGCGTTCCAGATTGACGCGCCGTTTACCGTCAGCTCCTTTTTGCAGCGCATGGGGCGCACAGGCCGCCGCGATCTTCCGCCCGAGATGTGGTTTGTCATGCGCGAGGAGGAGCCCGAGCCCCGCACGATGATGCCCGAAACGATACCCTGGAAGCTTCTACAGGGCATCGCACTCGTACAACTCTATCGCGAAGAAAAGTGGGTCGAGCCACCCGAGCTCGATCGACTCCCCTACAGTCTGCTCTATCACCAGACCATGTCGACGCTCGCCAGCACCGGAGAGCTCACGCCGGCCGAACTTGCCCAACGCGTGCTCACGCTTAGTTATTTCCACCGCGTCTCGGCCGATGACTATCGCGTACTGCTGCGCCACCTCATCAAGATCGACCACACCCAGGTCACCGAGGGCGGTGGGCTCATCGTGGGTCTCGCGGGCGAGCGCATCATTAACAACTTTAAGTTCTACGCTGTGTTCCAGGAAAACGAAGAGTTTACCGTTCGCAGTGAATCGGCCGAGCTGGGCACGATTGTCAACCCGCCACCGCCCGGTGAGCGCATCGCCATCGCCGGACATTGCTGGATTGTCGAAGAAGTGGACTGGAAGCGCCATACCGTCTTTGCCACGCAGGTCAAAGGCCGGGTGCCGGCCTACTTTGGCGACTGCCCCGGCGACATTAACACGCATGTGCTCGAGCGCATGCGCAAGGCACTCAACGAGCACGCGGCATATCCGTACCTTATGGGTAACGCACGGGCTCGCTTGGCGCAGGCTCGTCATACCGCCGAGATTTCGGGCGCGGGAACTAAGCCGCTCATCAACCTGGGTGGCGACACTTGGGTGCTCTTCCCCTGGTTGGGCAGCTACGCCTTTTTGGCACTCGAGCGCATGCTCAAGATTAAATGCGCCGCGGAGCTTGGCCTTCGCGGGCTCGATCCGTCGCGTCCATACTTTATGCAGTTTAAGATGAAGGCCGACGAGGAGACGTTCTTTGAGGTGCTCGCAGCCGAGGCCGAAAAGGACTTCGACCCCATCGAGCTCGTCTATCCCGGCGAGGTGCCTTATTTTGATCGCTACGACGAGTACGTTCCCGAGGAGCTCGTGCGCAAAGGCTTCGGCGAAGGCGTGCTCGACATCGAGGGCATGAAGCAGCGCGTCCTCAGCTGGCGCGACCGCGCCTAAGACCGGTCTTTTTGGGACGGGGAGACTTACTTGTCGTGAAGGACGGTGCCGAGGAAGTCGGCATCGAAAGGCACGGCTTCGGCGAAGGCGTAGTCGCCGTCGCTGGCGACTAGCAGGTAGTTCTCCTCGCCGCCGAACTCCGCATCGCCACATGGGACCACCCAAGCATGGTCGAACACCTCAAGCGCCGTGGCGGCACAGTCGCGCAGGAACGCCACATCGCTCCCCTCGTTTGCACTCACGATATTGGCAACGTAGACGCCACCGACATTTAGGCTGCCCCGCACCAAACGCAACGCCTCAACCGTCGCCAGCTCGCGTACGGGCTCGGCACCGCCAAAGCAATCGCCCACGATCACGTCGTAGCGACGATGGCCCACACTCGTCACGCCCAGATACGAGCGAGCCTCAGCGGTAATCACCCGCAAGCGGTCGCCCACCGCGCGCTCCAGCTCGTCCAGGTAGAACCAACGGCGCGCCAGGCGCGTAATCTCGGCATCGTACTCAATGATGTCCATGCGCAAGCTCTCGTGCGACATCAGCGCGAACTTGGGATAGGCAAACCCACCGCCGCCCAGCATAAGCGTACGGTCGATACCGTGACCATAAGCGTCACGCATTGCGTCCTCGGCCTCAAACACATCGTCAAATGCACGATAGTACGCAAAGACCGGCTCCGCCCAACGATCGCCAACATAGCTTGCGCTTTGGTAGACGCCGCCCTGCACGAGCACGCGAATCTCATCGCCGCCCTCATCGTGCACGCGTTTCACGCGCGCCAACCCATTGCGGGTTCGCGCAACCTGCAGACAGGCAGCACGAACAGCGACAGCGGCCGCACCAAGCGCCGCGGCTCCCAGAGCAACGCCGGCAACGACGCCGGCAGAAACACTCGGCTTGTTCATTTAGAGCTCCTTTTGCAGATAAAGGCCATGGTCGTAAAATCCAAGATGGCGATAGTACTCGCGTGTGCCAATCGCGCTAATCACGTTGATACGCGCATAACCCGCATCCCGGGCAATCTCGCACGCACGCTCTACGAGCAAACGCCCCAACCCATGGTGCTGGGCTGCCTGGCCTTGATCCCCCACGCGCGCCGCCATGCCATACACGTGCACCTCGCGAATCATCGCCTCGTCCGGCGTCGTCGGCAACTCGTCCGCATGCGCGGCAACAAACGAATGGTCGGGCAGCGACAGGCGCAAAAAGCCGGCGATCTTGCCTTCGGGCGTCACCCACTGCAAAAAGCGTTCACGCGTCACCGGCGTCTCGTACGCCACCTCCTCGTCAAGGGTCAGCTCATCCAAGTCGGCACCCGCCGTGCTGATCTCGCGATAGCGAATCTCACGCACCGTCGCACCGTCACCCCGAGCAGCTAGGCGGTTCTCGACGAGCTGACGCAGGTTGGGCTTCTTGTTGCCCACCATAATGTCGTCGGAGCTAAAGTCGCGAATCATGCGGCTGATACGACAGAACGCCGGCGTCACCACGATGTCGTCGGCCAACACATCGAGCAGCTCTTCCTCGGCATAGGGGCGCCACTCGCCGCGCTCATAGCAGCCCACCAGACGCGAGCCCTCGATGAGCGCACACGGGTAGACCTTGACCTCGTCGGGCATAAAGGCTCCCTCGGTCATAAAGCGCTCGTAGTCGCGTTTGTCCCCCTCCGGCGTGGCGCCCAGCAAGTTAAGCATAAAATGCGCATGGATCTTAAAGCCAAACAGGCGCGCAAGCGAAAACGCTCGCTCGATCTGCGCCACCGAAATACGACGCTCGTTGATATCGAGCAGATGCTGGTCGAGACTCTGGATACCCATCTGAATCTTGGTGCAACCCAGGCGGCGGATGAGCGTGAGGGCCTGCGGTGTTACAGCATCGGGGCGCGTCTCGATAACGAGACCCACCACGCGATGCTTCGCCGTCTCGTTGATGCGCTGCTGACGCTCAAGTTCCTCCATCGTTGCCGCCTGCCACTCGGCAACCTCGCCCCACGGCGTGCCAGGGCCGTACAGACGACGCACCGCGCGGTTGTAGCCGCCCACGCTAGCATCCACACGCCCCTGCTCGTCGGCAACGCCGGCAGCGAGCTCGGCCTCGTCGGTCGCAATACCGGCAGCCCGATAGCGCTCGCGGCGCTCCGCTACCACCGGCGGCAGGGCATCGGCAGGCGCATCGTCGAGCAGGCGCCCCGCCTCGGCACGGCTGATACCCGGACGCGCCAACATGGGATTGGCCGCCACGCCGGCCACGGCATCGTCATTGAGCGCGCGGAAGAGCTCCGACATAAACCATGTCTGATAGCCTTCCGGATAGTCGCTCCAGGTACCGCCAAGCACAATGAGCTCGATCTTATCGGTCGCATGCCCCATTTGCGAAAGCGCCGTCAAACGGGCGCTCACCTGCAGATACGGATCGAAGCAATTTTGCTCCGCACGGGCGCACGCCGGCTCGGCGTGCAGATAGCTTTTGGGCATGCGCAGATCGTTGGGGCAAAACAGGCAATCGCCCGAGCATGGCCAGGGCTTGGTGATAACGGTAATGGTCGCCACGCCCGAAGCCGTGCGACGAGGCTTCATCCTCAGCACCTGCAGCAGTTGCCGCTCCAGCTCGGCATCGACATTCCACGCAGCCCACCGGGCCGGCTCCTCACGTTTTACCCGCTGGTAAAACGGCAGCAGACGGCGCTTGGCCAAATCGCGTTTGTCGGCACCCTCACGGCGCGCCTCGGCATGTATCAGTTTGACGAGCGCTTTGTCATCCACGGTCTCGCCGCGACGCAGAGCCTCGAGTATGTTCAAGATAATCTGTTCCATACCCCCATTGTAAAGGCAAAGGCGCCGGAGCCGATCTCGGCTTCGGCGCCTTCATCAAACAGCGCGTCTATATCTGCGCCTAGGCTTTCGTCTGCCTCACTACTCCGAATCAAACGACATGTCGCCCGAACCGACCTCAAAACGATACGTGGCAGACTTGTCACCGTTATCGAATTCAAGATTCAAAATGGTCTCGCCGTCGTAGCCAAGCGGAAGGAAATCGCTCTCGAAGTCGCCGCTGCCCAAGGTGAGGCTCGCCTTAAAGCCCGTCGAGTTCGGAACCGTCATCTCCACATCGCCCGAGCCCACACTCACGTCCATCGACTTCGCGGGGGCCTGGTAAAGCTCGAACGTCACATCGCCCGAACCGACCTCAGCGCTGAGCGCATCAGTCACGCTGCCCGTAAACTCTACATCTCCCGCACCCAGGAAAAGGTCGAAACCGTCACAGATGACACCGGCAATCTGCAGATCACCCGAGCCCACGTGCGCGTTGACTCCCTTCAGATGTTCGGCAACACGGCGCGGCAGCTCGACCGTAACTGAGCGATCGATTGCCTTACCGTCATCACTTCCAAACTGGGAAACCTTGAGCGTCGAGTCCTCGACGGATGCGATGTTTTGCGTCGCGGCCTTGGAGGCATCCATACCCTCGGCAACGCGCCCCCGCTCGATAACGCGAGCCTTGTTGCCATCAACAACCCTGACGTCCACCGAAGCCGCATTGATATCGAAATCGAGGTAGCGGAACTCATCGGCATCAAAAGTCGTGCTCGAAAGCTGCTGAGGCCGAGCGGAATAGTTACCGCTATCCAAGAGATCATCGTCGTCAAACATGTCGTCAAAATCAGACAAATTGCCAGATAGAATACCGGTCGTACGCACCATATCGGAATGAGCCAATAGCCGCGAAATGCCAAAGACAAGCCCAATGATGAGTACAAACGCCCCGATACCAACGCCCAAGCGTACCTTGGATTCATGCGAAAGCTTCATCATTCATCACCCTCTTTGGCAATCGGCTCAGCGGTGGTCGCGGTAGCCACGTCAGCATCAACCGAAGCGGAAACATTCTGAGCCCTAGTTGTCACCGGCGCCGGACCAACCTGGATATTCCCACGCGCCCAATCGCCATCGAGCGCACGCGCCACCCAGTGATAAATGGGAATCGTAAAGAAGATCAGCG
>JAHYYK010000018.1:11340-39899 GCA_019425005.1 Collinsella sp. | reverse complement strand
GTCGCAAAAGTACAGGTTTTTGTATCTTTCGACGTTGCTCATTATACGAGCAAACTGCTCACGTTTTCCCAGATTACACAAATTGCAGCGCGAACGGACACATCTCCATACGCCTCTACAAAAACCTGTACCTTTTTGCACAACAAAAAAAGCCGCCCTAACCAGCGGCTTTTCTTCTATAGATAACAAAAAAGGCGACCGCCCGCGAGGACGATCGCCTTTGTTAATTCTTGTTTTGTTTGTGCTAGGCGCGAGTCTTGATCTCCTCGGTCACCTTGGCAACAAACTCGTCGACGCTCATCTGAACGGTCTCGTTGGAGCGATCGCGGACGGAAATGTTGCCGGCATGTAGGGCACGCGGTCGATGCTGCGGGCCTCGCGGATCTTGTAGCCGATCTTCTCGTCGCGGTCGTCGCAGACCACGCGAATGCCGGCCTCCTCCAGCTTGGCGCACACCTCGTGGGCGTAGTCGCGGCTCTTCTCAGAGACGGGAAGCGCCTTGACCTGCACGGGAGCCAGCCAGGTGGGGAACTTGCCCGCAAAGTGCTCAATCAGAATACCGATGAAGCGCTCGATGGAGCCAAAGCACACGCGATGCAGCATGATGGGGCGCTTCTTGGTGCCGTCGGCGTCCACGTACTCCAGATCAAAGTTGAGCGGCATCTGGAAGTCGAGCTGGACGGTACCGCACTGCCAGGTACGACCGAGCGAGTCCTCCAGGTGGAAGTCGATCTTGGGGCCGTAGAAAGCGCCGTCGCCCTCATTGACCTCGTAGTCCATGTGCAGCTGCTCAAGAGCGGTACGCAGGCCCTCCTCGGCGCGAGCCCAGTCCTCGTCCGAACCCATGGAGTCCTCAGGGCGGGTGGAAAGCTCGACGTGATACTTAAAGCCAAACTTCTGGTACACGGAGTCGATGAGGTTGACAACGCCCACGATCTCGTCGGTCAGCTGGTCGGGACGAACAAACAGGTGGGCGTCGTCCTGGTTAAAGCAGCGCACGCGGAACAGGCCGTGCAGGGCGCCGCGCAGCTCGTGGCGGTGAACCAGGCCAATCTCGCCGGCGCGGATGGGCAGCTCGCGATAGGAGTGCGGCTTGGAGGCGTACACCAGCACGCCGCCCGGGCAGTTCATGGGCTTAATGCAGTACTCTTCGTCGTCGATGACGGTGGAGTACATGTTGTCCTTGTAGTGGTCCCAGTGGCCCGAGGTCTTCCACAGCTGCTTGTTCATGATGAGCGGCGTGGAAATCTCCACGTAGCCGGCCTTGTGGTGGATCTCGCGCCAGTAGTCCAGCAGCGTGTTCTTAAGGATCATGCCGTTGGGCAGGAAGAACTGGAAGCCGGGGGCCTCGTCGCGCATCATTAAGAGGTCCATCTCGCCGCCGATCTTGCGGTGGTCGCGCTTCTTGGCCTCCTCCAGCATGTGCATGTGCTCGTCAAGCTCTTCCTTGGTGGCAAAGGCGACGCCGTTGATGCGGGTGAGCATCTTGTTGTCCTTGTCGCCCTTCCAGTAGGCGCCCGAGACGCCGGTGAGCTTAAAGGCCTTGAGGGCCTTGGTGTAGCAGATGTGGGGGCCGACGCACATGTCGATGTAGTCGCCCTGCTGGTAGAAGGTGATGCGGGCGTCGTCGTCCAGGTCGCCGATGTGCTCGACCTTGTACTTCTCGCCGCGCTCCTCCATAAGGGCGATGGCCTCGGCGCGGGGCTTCTCGTACACGGAGAACTTGAGGTTCTCCTTGACGATCTTCTTCATCTCGGCCTCGATCGCGGGGAAGTCGTCCTCGCTGATCTTGACGCCCTCGGGCAGGTCGACGTCGTAGTAGAAGCCGTTGTCGGTCGCGGGGCCGTAGGCAAAGTCGGCCTCGGGGTACAGGCGCTTGATGGCCTGCGCCATGATGTGCGCGGCGGAGTGGCGGATGACGTGCGTGACCTCGTCCTGCGGGAGTTCGGCCACCGAACCGTCATTGTAGAGTGCCTTCATGGGTATGTTTTCTCCTCTCGGATGCCTGATGCAAGTGCGTGCGATGCGCTCGGCGTTTTTGACTTGCATCATTATAGGCAGGTTGCCTTGGTATACAAGCGCCCGCCGTACCTTAATGGCACGGCGGGCGATTTTCTACGCATGCTTCATCGTGTGGGGCGGGATGTGGGGCGCGTGGCGGCCGTGGGATGCGCGGGGTGCGCGGAGCCCGTGGCTTGCGGCCGGCCCGGCGATGGATGCGTTACTGGATGCGAGTTCGGCAATAGGGGCAGACCTTCCAGTGCGCATCGAGCGGGCGATGGCAGCTGGGGCATACGTTGCGAACCTGGGTGTCGCACACCGGGCAGACGACAAAGTCCTTCTCGATGGGGGCGCCGCACTGCGGGCAGGTGCCGTACTGGGCAAGCTGGCGCTCGCGCAGAGCCATGTCCAGCTCCTGCTCCTCACGGTCGGACGCGTAGGAGTGCGGGCGCAGGACCAGGTAGGCAATGAGGCCTACAAACGGGATGAGGGCGATGATGCCCCATGCCACGTAGGCGCTGGCGCCGCGGCGGCGAGCGTCGATGAACACATAGACGACCGACAGCACATACAGGGCGATGATAAAGCCAACGAAGGCGTAGACGACGCCCATAAGCTGCGGCGACATGAGCTCGTTGATTAATTTGGACATTGAGGTGTACCTTTCGGAATATTTACAGTCTGGTAAAGTTTACCACGGGGTTTGTTTATATGGGACCACGGCTGGGTACGGGGCTGGCGCGGACACAAACATCTCAATCTGTAACAGGTGGGAGCGGAATCCTGGTCTAGATGTTACAGACCGAGAAACAGAAGTCCCTCCCCGACTTCAATCTCGATCTGAAACATCTTGGGCTCCAAAACCCCTCTTACTGTTACAGATCAAGACGAACGGTTGCCGTAGCTGTCGGCAGACGAGGCCAACATCCGTGCCGGGTCTCCCCTCGCCAGCCGTTGGCGGGTGTTGCGGGGCTGTTCACCGCATTGCCGCCGCGCTGGGGGTGTGCAGACCGTAGGATAGTCTTATTGACAGCCTGTCAACTCGTCTGGGAGGCACCGTGGCAGAAACGTTTGATATCGCAATTGTGGGCGCGGGCATTACGGGGTGCGCCATCGCGCGGCAGCTCGCGCGATTTGACCTGTCCATTTGCGTGGTCGAGGCAGCAAACGATATCGCGCTGGGCGCGTCGAAGGCCAACGGCGGCCTGGTGCACGCTGGCTACGATCCGGCGCCGGGCACCGTAAAGGCGAAGGTCAACGCCCGTGGTTGCGAGCTATATGGCACGTGGGCCCAGGAGCTGGGCTTTTTGTTTTGCCGCACCGGTTCGATGGTGCTGGGCTTCAACGATGAAGACCGCGCGCACCTAGAGAAGCTGCGCCAGAATGGCCTTGCCAACGGCGTGCCCGAGCTGTCGATTATCGGCCCCGAGCGCATCCACGAGCTGGAGCCGCGCGCGAGTGCTAAGGCGACGTGCGCGTTGTGGTGCCCTTCGACCGGTTACGTCGACCCGTTTGAAGTGGCCATCGCTGCGCTGGAAAACGCCGTCGCCAACGGCGTGACGTTTATGCGCTCCGCGCCGGTGAAGGCGATAGAGGTTGTTCGCTCGGATGACAAAGGCGTTGCTGCCGAAGGCGAAGGCTACGCGCGCTTTACGCTGGTGACACCCGCCGGCGACGTACACTGTCGGTACCTGATTAACGCCGCGGGCAACGGTGCCGCGGACATCTCGCATATGGCGGGCGCCGAGGAGTTTCAGATGGTATGGCGCCAGGGCAACATCGTGGTGCTGGACAAGGAGCCGCGTGCGCTCATGCCGCTCTACCCCGTGCCCACGCCGGTTTCGAAGGGCGTTATCGTCACGGGTACCGTACACGGCAACACCGTGATTACCGCAACGGCCGCCGTGCGCGAACCCGGCAACACGCAGACCTATGCGGGCGACGTCAACGCGCTGCTAGGCGGCGCGCGCAAGCTGGTACCCGACCTGGACACACGCCGCGTGGTGCGCGCGTTTGCCGGCGGTCGTCCGGTCATTAAGGGAACGAACGACTTCTTTATTGGACAGTCGGCCGTGGTGTCGGGACTGTTCCAGGCCGCGGGCATTCAGTCGCCGGGCGTGGCGAGCGCGCCGGCCATTGCCGAGCGCATGGAACAGGTACTGCGCGATGCCGGCGTAGCCTTGCGCGAACGTGCCGATTGGGACCCGATTCGCCGTGTGCCGGATGACTTTGACCGCGCGCCGCTCGCGCGCAAGGAAGAGCTCATTGAGACCGACCCCGCATGGGGGCAGATCGTCTGCCGCTGCGAAACGGTGCCCGAGGCCGAGATCGTGGCCGCGATCCGACGACGCCCGGGCGCGATTTCGGTCGAGGGCGTCAAGCGCCGCTGCCGCGCCGGCATGGGTCGGTGCCAGAGTGGTTTTTGCCAAAGCCGCGTGGTTGCGATCCTTGCCCGCGAGCTGGGCTGCGACCCCAGCGAAGTACTGTTGGAGGATGCCGGATCTTGGTTGGTCGAAGGACCGCTGAAGGGGGTGCGCTAGGATGGCGACGCTTGATATGCGTGACGGACGTGCGGAGACCGGAGCTACAGAGGCGGTGCAGACGCAGGCGTTCGACGTGATCGTTATCGGCGGCGGTCCCGCCGGTATGGCGGCCGCGCTTGCCGCGCATAAGGCCGGCGCGCAGGTGGCCATCGCGGAGCGCGAGCAGCATCTGGGCGGGATCCTCCGCCAGTGCATTCACCCCGGTTTTGGCCTTTCGCACTTTAAGCAGGAGCTCACCGGCCCCGAGTACGCGCAGCGCTTTATCGACCAGGTGCGCGCGACCGACATTGCGCTGTTCCTGGGCAGCATGGTGCTTGGGATTGATTCGAGCGAGGGCGCGGGCGCGGCCGACCCGGGCACGAACGAGGGCGCGGGAGATGCCGCCATCCATACCGTCACGCTCATGAACCGTGCCGGCATGCTGAAGCTCACCGGGCGTGCGGTCGTCCTTGCCATGGGGTGCCGCGAGCGCACGCGCAGCGAGATCAAGATCCCTGGTAGCCGACCTGCCGGCGTGTTTACGGCCGGCTTGGCGCAGCGATACATCAATATCGAAAACCTCAAGCCCGGCTCGCGCGCCGTCATTTTGGGCTCAGGTGACATCGGGCTGATCATGGCGCGCCGCTGCACGCTCGAGGGGATTTCGGTCGAGGGCGTGTACGAACTCATGCCATACGCCAACGGTCTGCGCCGAAACGTCAAGAACTGCCTGGACGACTTTGGCATTCCGCTGCACCTGTCCACCACTGTCACGCGCGTGATCGGACACGATCGCGTGGAGGCCGTCGAGGTGAGCCAAGTCGACGAGCACCTGGCACCCATTCCGGGAACCGAGCGCGTTGTTCCGTGCGACACGCTGCTGCTTTCGGTGGGTCTGATTCCCGAAAACGAGCTTTCGGTAGGCGCGGGCGTTGAGCTTGACCCACGTACGCGCGGCGCCGTGGTGGACCAGAACCTGCAAACGGGCGTGCTGGGCATCTTTGCCTGCGGCAACGTGCTGCACGTGCACGACCTGGCAGACAATGTAACGACCGAGTCCGAGCGCGCCGGCGCGGCCGCGGCGGCGTACGCGCTGGGTGGCAGCGCGGATGTCGAGACGGGCGCGAATTGCCAGCTCACGGTCTCCCCTGCCGGTATCGCGGGCTACGCACTGCCGGGACGCATTACGGCTGTGGCACTCACCAAACTCAACTTCCGTGTGCGCCGACCGGTTGATGCCGCCCGCGTACGTATTCTGGCAGGCGACGAGGAGCTGTTTGCAGGCAAGGTCCGCCCGTTAAAACCGAGCGTCATGGAAAGCTTCCCGCTGCCGGCAAAGGTGATTCAGCACGCACTCGACCAAGGTGTTAGCGAGATTGTCCTGTCCGTCGACCCCGTAGAGGAGGCGTAAGGCCATGAGCATAAACGCGATCGAGACACTGCAGTTCAACTGCACCACCTGCCCATCCGAGTGCCTCCTGACCGTAGAGGTGGAGCGCGGCGCAGACGGCGCCGTGGTAGAGGTGCGCTCCGTGACCGGCAACAGCTGCCCGCGCGGCGATACGTTCGCGCATCAGGAACTCACCTGTCCCATGCGCGTGCTTACCACCACCGTTGCCGTATCCGGCGGCGACGAGGCGCTGCTGCCCGTGCGCACGGCCGAAGCCATCCCGCTGACAGTCCACGCCCAGACGATGGACCTCATCCGCGGCCTGATCATCGACGCCCCCGTCCGTATGGGCGACGTCGTGCTGGAAGACCTCCTCCACACGGGCATCGACCTCATCGCCAGCATGGACATCGACCCAGCCTAAGCAGCTAATTTAGGACGGGCTCTTTTAGCAACTTTTACTGCTTGCCAGGTTAGCTATGCCAAGGAGTGTCCCAAAGTGCCGGCATAAAAGAAACGTCCCTAGCTGCCGGGCATGGGATACCATGGTGGCAACCTAGCGAAAGGATGTTTCATGGCACATGTCGATGGCCAGCGCGTGGCGCGCGTGCTCGATGCGCTCGAGGCTCAGCACCCCGGCGCGCAGCTGCTTGTGAACGACCCGTGGTCGATCTACTATCTGACCGGCTTTTATGCCGATATGTTCGAGCGTTTTTGCGGCGTGCTGCTCGCACGCGATGCCGAGCCGGTAATCTTGATTAACGCCCTGCATCAGCTGCCCGAGTACGACAATGCCCGCGTGGCCTACCACAACGACACCGACGTCGTGACCGACGCCATCGCTCGCGAGGTCAATCCATCCAAGCCCCTCGGCATCGACACCGTCATGCGTTCCGGCTTTTTGATGCCGCTCATGGAGCGCCACGCCGCAAGCGAGTTTTTCCTGGGTGACTTTGCCGTCACCGCCGCGCGCGCCCACAAGGATGCCGCCGAGCAGGAGCTCATGCGCGTGTCCTCGGCCGCAAACGACGCTGTGATGGCCGACGCCATCAAGCTCGTCCACGAGGGCGTGACGGAGCGCGAAATTGCTGACCAGATGCTCGGCCTGTACCGCAAGCACGACTGCGAGGGCTTTAGCTTTCCGCCCATCGTGAGCTTTGGCGCCAGCGCCGGTGATCCGCACCACGAGCCCGACGACACCGTACTCAAGCGTGGCGACGTGGTGCTGTTCGACATTGGCGGACGCCGCTGCAACTACTGCTCGGACATGACGCGTACATTCTTTTGGGGCGAACCGGACGAGGAGACGGCACGCATCTACGATATCGTGCGCCGCGCCAACGAGGCCGCCGAGGCGCTCATCGCGCCGGGCGTGCGTATGTGCGACCTGGACCGTGCCGCACGCGACGTGATTGAGGATGCTGGCTATGGGCAGTTCTTTACGCACCGTCTGGGACACTCGATCGGCCTGCAGGACCACGAGCCGGGCGACGTTTCACTTGTCAACGAGCAGGTCGTAGAGCCAGGCATGACGTTCTCTATCGAGCCGGGCATCTACCTCCCCGGCCACACCGGCGTCCGCATCGAAGACCTGGTCCTGGTTACCGAGTCCGGCGTCGAGATTCTCAACGCCTACCCACACGATCCGGTCCGTCTGGACTAGGCAATGCGGCAAAGGCGCTGTCCCTTTGCCGCATCCCACCAACGCTGCACCACGAAAAAGGACTATCTACTACGTTTAACCCGCATGGGTCGACCATGCGGGTCTTTTTTGAAAATTGGCAAGCCTTCTACCTGCGGTTTTGATTTCGCAATTCTCGGTGTGGTCGGGGGCAGTCGATTAAACGTAGTAAATAGGCCCATTTCCTGACGAACAGCCCAAATTAGCTGCCCCTCGAGTGGGTTAGTGCAGCAAGCCTGCCACTTCGCCGGCTAGGGTGATGGTGCCTGCCGCTACGAAAGGCTCGCCCGCGGCATCGAAGGCAGCGAGGGCCTCGGACACGCTCGGATACACGCCCGCGAGCTTGTCGGCGTCCACAAGTGCGGCAAGCTCCTCTGCCGACAGGGCGCGGTCGGAATCGGTCTGGGTCACAACCACGCGCGGGAAGGCCGGGATCAGTACGTCAACGATGCCTGCCACGTCCTTGTCGGCCAACGCAGCGCACAGCAGCGTGGGGCGATTCTCCACGCACGGATCGATCTCGTCCAGCGCGCTCACAAAGTTCTCGCAGCTCTGAGGGTTATGGCAGGCGTCGATCAGCTTGAGCGGATCGGTTCCCAGCACATCAAAGCGACCCGGCGTGGGACAGCCCATAAGCGACGCATCGAGCTTGTCATGATCGAGCTCGCGACCCAGATACCCCTCGCACAGCATAATCGCGCACGCAGCATTCTGCGGCTGATACGCCGGCTTAACCATGCTCGACGTATAGATGGCACGCGGCGTAGTACAGCTAAACTCCACGGTATCTCCCACGTGCTCCGGCACCTTGGTCGTGGCATGGTTAACCACCAGCGGCACAATGCCGCACTCGCGACAACGCGCATCCATCACGCGCTGAACACTCGCCTCATGCGTGCCCTCGCCCAAAACAACCAGGCGCCCAGGCTTAATAACCGCAGCCTTCTCCCCCGCAATGGCCTCGAGCGTATCGCCCAAAATTCGTGTGTGGTCGAGCCCGATGCCGGTGATGGCAACGGCGACGGGATCGGTCGCGCTCGTAGCATCCCAGCGTCCGCCCATGCCAACCTCGAGCACGGCGACATCCACCGCGGCCTCGGCAAACACTGCAAGTGCAGCAGCCGTCAGCAGGTCAAACGGCGTGATGGAATAGGCGCGCTCCCCCGCCGCCACACGACGGGCATTCACACGATGTCCCGCCTCAACAGCGGCAGAAACACCACGGGCAAACGCCTCATCGCTCACGACGCGTCCATCGACCTCCATGCGCTCGGGATAACGCACCAACTGCGGAGACGTATACAGCGCGGTCTTTAACCCCTCACCACGAAGGATGGCAGCCGAAAAACGCGTGGTCGAAGTCTTGCCATTAGTACCGGCAACCTGAATGCAATCGAAATACTCGTCCGGACGTCCCAGCTCATCAAGCATATCGACAACGGTCTCAAGCAGAGGCCCAGCATCCCCAGAAATCCGCCCCGTATCAGCAGCCAGCCCAACAGCCTCATCAAACGAAAGCAAATCAAACTCAAAAGGAACGGTATACAAGCCGGAACGCTTAGGCATTTTTAGAACCGCCATTCATAGAAAAATAAAACAGTATAGGTTGAGGATAGTCAGCGAAAACGCCTCTGATGAGCCAAGGTGCCGTGAAACAAGGGCGCATAGGGCTTATGCCCATGCGCCCGAAGTTGAACGGCAGATTGGCCATCAGAGGCGTTTGCAGTGTCGAGTCAGCCGCCGTTCGTTAGAACGGCGGAATAGGTGTCCGCAGTAGCGAGCAATGCCCCAAACCGCGTCCCCCAGTAACGCCTACGAGAAGTCAGCAACCTGCGAGGTCAGCGCCGCAAGGATCTCCTTGAGCTCAGCTGCACGGTCCCTCTTCTTCTGGACCACCGCGGGCGCGGCCTTGGCCACAAAGCCCTCGTTGGCAAGCGTCTTCTCGCAGCCGGCGAGCTCCTTCTGCGCGGCGGCAATCTCCTTCTCCAGGCGCGCCTTCTCGGCCGAAAGGTCGACCTTGCCCTCGAGTACCACAAAGACCTCAACGCCGCTATCGACCACGGCAATGCTCGCAGCCGGCTTCTCAACGTCGGTGCCCATGACCAGCGAAGCGGTGTTCGCCAGCGGCTCAATCGTGGAGCGCAGGCTCTCGAGCTTCTCGATGTCCTCAGCACCGGCGCGCACGACCACGTCGAGCTCGGCCTTGGGGCTCAAGCGATAACGCGAACGCGTGGCGCGAGCAGCGGAAACGACGGCGCGGCACAGCTCAAACGCGCGCTCGGCGTCCTCGTCAACATACTTGGCGTAGTCGGCGGGCTCGGGCCACTTGGCGATCATGAGCGCCTCGGCGCGGTTCACGTTGCCCTCGGCGTCCAGGTCGAGCACGCTCGCCGGTATGTTGTCCCAGATCTCCTCGGTAACAAACGGCATGAGCGGGTGCATCAAGCGAATGGAGGTATCGAGCACAAAGATCAGGTTGCGCTGAGCCTGCAGTCGGCCCTCGCCCTTCAGACGGGCCTTGGTGACCTCGACGTACCAGTCGCAGACCTCGTTCCAGAAGAACTGCTGCACGCCGCGGGCCATGTCGCCAAAGGTGTACTTCTCGATGCCCTCGGTGACCATCTTGACGGCCTTGGCCAGGCGGCTGAACATCCAGGCGTCGGCAGGCGTCTCCACGACGGGCTCACCGGGCGTGTAGCCCTCCATGTTCATAAGCAGGAAGCGGCTGGCGTTCCAGATCTTGGTCACAAAGCTCTTGGCCTGCTCGGTGCGCGGGCTGTCGATGAGCTTCTTGGTCTTCTTATCGATGTTCGCGTCGAACTTGACGTCCTGGTTGTTAGTGCACAGCGTGAGCAGGTTGTAACGCATGGCGTCAGCACCGTACATACCGATGAGGTCCATGGGGTCAACGCCGTTGCCCTTGGACTTGGACATGCGGCTGCCGTCCTTGGCCAGGATCGTCGGGTAGATGACGACGTCCTTAAACGGCACCTCGTCCAGGAAGTACAGCGAGCTCATGACCATGCGGGCGACCCACAGCGCGATGATGTCGCGCGCGGTGACCAGCGCCGTCGTGGGGTGATGTCCCTCGAGCAGCTCCGGCTTTTGCGGCCAGCCCTGCGTAGCGAAAGTCCACAGCTGCGAGCTGAACCAGGTGTCCAGCACGTTCTCGTCCTGATGCACGTGATGGCCGCCGCACTTGGGACACACGTCGGTGTCCTCGGTCAGGGCGTCCTCCCAGCCGCAGTCCTCGCAGTAGAACACGGGGATGCGATGGCCCCACCACAGCTGACGGCTAATGCACCAGTCCTTAAGGTTCTCCATCCAGGTGGTGTAGGTCTGCATCCAGCGCGCGGGGTGGAAGGTGACCTTGCCGGAGTTAACGGCGTCGAGTGCCGGCCCCTTGAGCTTGTCGACGGCCACAAACCACTGCTCGGACAGCCACGGCTCCAGCGCGGAGTCGCAACGGTAGCAGTGCATGACGGAGTGGTCGAGCTCTTCGACGTGATCGAGCAGGTCGTGCTCCTCGAACCACTTGATGACGGCCTCGCGGCACTCGTCGCGGTTCATGCCAGTGAACTCGCCGTAACCCTCGACGACCACCGCGTGCTCGTCGAAGATGTTGATCTGCGGCAGGTCGTGAGCCTGACCCATGGCATAGTCGTTGGGGTCGTGGGCCGGGGTGACCTTAACAAAGCCGGAGCCAAAGTTGGCGTCGACATGCCAATCCTCAAAGATGGGGATCTCGCGGTCGACGATGGGGAGCTTGACGGTCTTACCCACAAAGGCGGCCTTCTCGGGGTCCTTCGGGGAGACGGCGACGCCCGTGTCGCCGAGCATGGTCTCGGGGCGCGTGGTGGCGACGACGATGTAGTCCTGGCCGTTGACCGGCTCGGTCAGCGGGTAGCGCAGGTGCCACAGGTGGCCCTTCTCGTCCTTGTACTCGGCCTCGTCGTCCGAGATGGCGGTGGTGCAGTTGGGGCACCAGTTGACGATGCGCTTGCCACGGTAGATCAGGCCGTCGTGGTACCAGTCGCAGAAGACCTTGCGCACGGCCTGGGCGTAATCCTCGTCCATGGTGAAGCGCTCGTTGTCGAAGTCGACGGAGCAGCCCATGCGCTTGATCTGCTCGACGATGATGCCGCCGTACTCGTGGGTCCAGTCCCAACAGGCGTCGACAAACTTATCGCGGCCAATCTCCAGGCGGCTGATGCCCTCGCTCTTGAGCTTCTTGTCGACCTTGGTCTGCGTGGCGATACCGGCGTGATCGGTGCCCAGCACCCAGCGCGTGGACTTGCCGCGCATGCGGGCCATACGGACGATGGCGTCCTGGATGGAGTCGTCGGTAGCGTGACCCATGTGGAGCTTGCCGGTCACGTTGGGAGGCGGAATGGTGACGGTGCAGTCGCCCACGCCCTCGCGGCGCTTGTAGTAGCCGCCGTCGAGCCACTTCTGCAGGATCGCCGGCTCGTTGGTCGACGGATCGTAGTTCTTGGGCATTTCTTCCATATATCTCTCCCTGTCCCGTCGGGGAGAAATGTAGGCCCGTTTTTCGCTCGGTCAGGTCCTGGGCTCGCTCGAAGACCACATTAAGTGGTCTTCGGCTCGTGCGGAATCTACGAAAATCGGGCCTACATTCCTCCCCTTAGGTATCGATTACTTCAGTCTGTAATGACTTCGCTGAGGCTTAAACAATCACACAGAATAGCACAGGTAGTTAGGGTTATTGCGTATATATAAAATAGCCTCCGACCGCGGGTGGTCGGAGGCTATTTGCAAACACGCTTTAGGCTGGTTTAGCCGTAGATGCGTTGGGGCTGTTCTTCGCCCTTAACCGCCGCTTCGGTTACGACGACCTTGGTAACGCCTTCCTCGCTGGGAAGGTCGAACATCGTCTGCTGAAGCACGTCTTCGCAGATGGCGCGCAGGCCGCGGGCGCCGGTCTTGCGGGCAAGCGCCATGCGGGCGATCTCGTGCAGGGCAGCGTCCTCAAACTCAAGATCGACGTCCTCGAGCTGGAACATCTTACGGTACTGGCGCACCACGGCATTCTTTGGCTCGGTCAGGATCGACACCAGGTCGTCCTCGTCGAGCGCCTGCGTCTGGGTAACGACGGGCGTACGTCCCACGAACTCGGGGATCATGCCGAATGCATTGAGGTCCTGCGGGAGTACCTGGCGCAGCAGGTCGTTCTCGTCGACCGAGGTGGGGCCGGCGATCTCGGAGTTAAAGCCCACGCCCTTGTTGCCAACGCGATCGGCGATGATCTTATCCAGACCCACAAAGGCACCGCCGCAGATAAACAGGATGTTGGTCGTGTCGATCTGCAACAGTTCCTGCTGGGGATGCTTGCGGCCGCCGGTGGGCGGAACGCTTGCCACCGTGCCCTCAAGAATCTTAAGCAGCGCCTGCTGAACGCCCTCGCCCGAGACATCGCGGGTAATGGAGAGGTTCTCGGCCTTGCGGGCGATCTTGTCAATCTCATCCACGTAGATAATGCCCACCTGAGCGCGCTCAATGTCGCCATCGGCAGCATTGATGAGCTTGAGAAGGATGTTCTCCACGTCCTCGCCCACATAGCCGGCCTCGGTGAGCGCGGTGGCATCGGCGATGGCAAACGGCACCTCGAGGATGCGCGCGAGCGTCTGGGCCAACAAGGTCTTGCCGGTACCGGTGGGACCGAGCAGCAGGATGTTGGACTTGGCAAGCTCTACCTCGTCCATATCGTCGTCGAACTGCGAGCCCATGCCGCCGTCAAAGGCAGACACCGCGGCGCCACCCTCGATCACGCGGCGATAGTGGTTGTACACGGCCACCGACATGGCGCGCTTGGCGTCCTCCTGACCCATAACATAGGCCGAAAGCTCGTCATAGATCTCGTGCGGCGTCGGCACGTGCGTGATGACCTGGCGATCGTCCTCGAGCTCAAAACCCTCGGTCTCGGGGTCCGCGGCGGGCTGGGATGCAGCCTGGCCGTGGTCGTTGAGGAAGCCCGGCAGCTTGCCGTTTCGGGCAGCGTCCATAAAGTCCGAAGCCAGCGACTCCTCAAGGATCTCGGAGCAGGCGGCAACGCACTCGTCGCAGATAAAGATGTTGGTCGGACCCTTTACAAGGCGGCGAACCTGCCCCTGCTCTTTTCCGCAGAAGGAGCAGCGGATGGGGTTGCCATTCTCGTCAAAGTTGTCCTGCATGTTTCCTGCCATCCTAGGCGTCCTTCGCGGCGAGATCGCGCGAGGTGACGATACGGTCGATCAGGCCGTAGTCGAGGGCCTCGGCAGCGGTCAGGTAGTTGTCGCGCTCGGTGTCGGCCTGGACCTTCTCGATCGGCTGGCCCGAGGCATCGGACAGGATCTGGTTGAGCTCGCGGCGGGTCTTCTTGATCTCCTCGGCCACGATCTCGATCTCGGTCTGCTGACCTTGAGCACCGCCGCTGGGCTGGTGAATCATGACCTTGGAGTGCGGCAGGCAGAAGCGCTTGCCCTTGGCGCCGGCCGAAAGCAGCACGGCGGCCATGGACGCGGCCATGCCGACGCAGATGGTGGAGACCTGCGGCTTGATGAAGTTCATGGTGTCCAGAATCGCCAGGCCGGAGTAGACCTCGCCACCAGGCGAATTGATGTAGAGCGAGATATCCTTCTCGGCATCCTGGCTCTCAAGATGCAGCAGCTGGGCAACGACCAGGTTGGCGCTGACGGAGTTGATCTCCTCGCCCAAGAAGATGATGCGGTCGTTGAGCAGGCGCGAATAGATATCGTAGCTGCGCTCGCCGCGCGGCGTCTGCTCGATAACGTATGGCACGAGGGCGGAATCGAACTTAGCGATCATACGCATCTCCATTTCTCTCTTGCGGACCAAATTGGTTCTAGATAAACGTACGGTGCCCGCATGCTATGCATTGGCTGGCACCGTACGAAGCAACCGGATAACCGGTGTATAACTTTACCCCATCACGGGCGCACGCATGCGCTCGCGGGCAAGGTGGCGAGAATTACTCAGCGTCCTTGGCAGTCTCGTCGACCTCGGTCACCTTGGCGTTCTCGACCAGGTGGTCGACGGCCTTGGAGCGACGGATGGACTCGCGGACAGCAGGCATGCGGCCATCGGCGATGAACTCGGCCTTGGAAGCCTCGACGTCCTTGACGCCGGCCTTCTCGAACTCGGCGTTGATGTCGTCCTCGGTGACCTCAATCTTGAGCTCGCGGGCGAGGGCGTCGAGAGCCAGGGACTCGCGGGCGACGTCGTTGGCCTGCTTGTGCAGGTCGCCGATGAACTGCTCCATGGTCAGACCGGAAGCGGGCAGCCAAGTGTCCAGCGTCATGCCGCGGGCGGCGAGGTTGGACAGGAAGTTCTGGCCAAGCTCCTCAAAGACGGACTGCTCGTAGTCGGCATCCATCTCCTCGAGCTGCAGGCGCTCGGCGAGAGCGGAGACGCAACGGTTCTCCTTCTCGGCCGGGAGGCGGGAAGCCTTGTCCTGCTCGATCTCGATCTTGATGGCGTCGCGCATGGCGTCGATGCTGTCGAAGCCAAAGTCGGACTTGACGAGCTCGTCGGTGAGCTCGGGGGTGTTGCGGACCTTGATGCCCTTGACGGTGACCTCGACGGTGTGGGTCTCGGCCTCCTCGCCCTCCTCGACCTCGTCGGTCCAGGTGACGGTCTTGACGTCGTCAACGTTAGCGCCGATCAGGGCCTCGTTGAACTCCTTGGGGTTGCTGTCGCTACCGGCGATGAGCATGCGGCCCTCGGCGGCGAAGTTGTCGGCGTTCTCGACGGCCTTGAGGTCGACGGTGACGTAGTCCTCGGCCTCGACGGCGCGACCCTCGACGTCCTCGAAGGTGGCGCGGTAGTTGAGGAGCATCTCGACCTGGTTGTTGATCTCGGACTCGGTGACCTCCGCGGGAGGCATCTCGATCTCGACGGCGTCGAAGGAGGAGAGCTCGGCAGCAGGACGCAGGGAGAACTCGACGGTGTAGGTGTAGTCCTCGTGATCCTTGGCGAGGTCGAGCTCCTTGTAGTCACCGTTCTTGGTGGGGACGATGTCCAGCTCGTTGAGGACGGCGGGCTCGTTGGCTGCGATCAGGTCGTTGGTGGCCTGAGCGAGGGTAGCCTCGGCGCCAAGCGCGGAGTCGATGACCGGACGGGGAGCCTTACCGGCACGGAAGCCCGGGAAGCGGTACTTCTTGGCGGTGTCCTTGTAGGCCTTCTTGATCGCGGCGTCGACGTCGGCGGCCGGGATGGTGACCGTAGCGGTGAGCTTGGCGTCCTTGACGTCAGAAGCGGTGATGTTCAACACGTTCCTCCTCATACTGCCCAGCTTATCTGAGGTGCTGGTACCTTTATGCAACAAAGTGTCGCGACGGCCAGGGCCGACGCAAGTGCGATGGTGCGGGCGAAAGGACTCGAACCTTCACGGGAATCCCACCAGAACCTAAATCTGGCGCGTCTACCAATTCCGCCACGCCCGCATAAGCGCACAGACTAGGAATGATAGCAGATACGAACGGCAAGCGCACGCACACGTTTTACAGGCTCACGACCTCACCACGAGTGCGAAAGGCGGGGCGAGTTGCCCCGCCCCGCCAATTACGACTTGTTCGCCGACCCGCTACTCCCCCAGCAGGGCCTTCTCGGGCGTGATCGGCAGCGAGCGGACCTGATGGCCGGTGGCGTGCGCCACGGCCGAGGCCACGGCGGCGAGCGGCGTGTTGATGACGACCTCGCCGATCGATTTGGCGCCAAACGGGCCCGTCGGCTCGTAGCTCGGCTCAAAGGCCACGCGGATGCTGCCGATATCCAGGCGCGTGGGCAGCTTGTAGCTCATAAAGTTGCCGGTTCGCAGACGGCCGCGGTCATCGTGCTCGACGATCTCGTAGAGTGCGTGGCCGATGCCCTGGGCAATGCCGCCCTCGGCCTGGACGCGCGCGAGTGCCTCGTTGATCACGGTGCCGCAGTCCACAGCCGCCGCGTAGTCCACCACAGTCACCTTGCCGGTGGCCTTGTCGACCTCGACCTCGGCAATGCCGGCCATAAACGGCGGAGGCGAAACGGGCAGGCAGGCAGAAGCATGCGAGGTGAGCGCGTCGCCGCCCGCGATGTTCTTGACGCACAGGTTGGCAAAGTCGCGCAGCGTGAGGTAGCGGTTCTGCTCGCGCGCGGCGCGCTCGTCGGACAGACGCACGTACTGGCCATCGAAGACCACGTCGGCGGCGTCCACATCCCACATCTGGGCGGCCTTGGCACAAATCTTCTCACGCAGCTCGGTCGCGGCGTTCTTGGCGGCAAGGCCCGTCACGTAGGTACCGGAGCTCGCGTACGAGCCGGCGTCGAACGGCGACACGTCGGTGTCCACGCCGCGCACCACGATCAGCGAGCTCTCCACACCCAGCTCCTCGGCGGCAATCTGCGCCAGGATCGTGTCGACGCCCATGCCGTTGTCGGTGGCGCCGGTGCCGATGGTAATGAAGCCGTCCTCTTCCAGGCGCATGTCGATGCCGGCGATGTCGACATTGGAGATGCCCGAGCCCTGCATGGTGAGCGCGCAGCCCAGGGCGCGCACGCGGTCGCCCAGGTCGACGGCCAGCGGCTTGTCGCGCCAACCGATCATGTCCATCGCGCGCAGCAGGCAGCGGTCGAGCGCACAGGCGTTGAGCTTTTCGTTGTAGTACTGCGGCATGACCTAGCCCTCGTGCACCATGTTCTTAAGGCGCAGGTCGGCGGGGTCCATGTGCAGCATGTCGGCGAGCTCGTTGACGGCGCTCTCCACGGCAAACTGGCCCTGGGTGGCACCGTAGCCGCGATACGCGCCGCCGCGGTTGGTGTTGGTGTAGACGGCGTCCCAGCTAAAGCGGCTCGCCTTCACATGGTTGTAGATCGGCAGGCTCTTGTGGCCCGAAAGGCCGATCGTCGTGGTGGCGTGCTCGCCGTAAGCGCCGGCGTTGGAAAGCGTATGCAGGTCGATGGCCGTGATGGTGCCGTCGTTCATGGCGCCCAGCTTAACGGTCATCTGCATCTGGTGGCGCGAGTTGCCCGCAGTGATGGTCTCCTCGCGGGTGTAGCAGCAGTAGCTCGGACGGCCGGTCTGCTGGGTGACGAACGCCACGAAGATCTCGCAGCAGCCCGTCTGCTTGGAGCCAAAGCCGCCGCCGATGCGCGGCTTAATGACCTGCACCTGCGACTGCGGAATGTCGAGCGACTGCGCGACCATGCGGCGCACGTGGAAGGGCACCTGCGTGGAGGTGGTCACCGAGATGCGCCCGAACGCGTCGGTCGTCGCAAAGGCGCGGAAGGTCTCCATGGGCGCGGTCTGCGTGGCCTGGCTGGTGTAGGTGCGCTCAAAGACGATGTCGCTCTGGGCGAAGGCCTCGTCCAGGTCGCCATAATCGCTGGTACCGCTGCACACCAGGTTGCGCGGGACATCGCCGCCCTGCGGGAACATAAAGGTCACGTCGCCCTCGGGGTGGACCACGATGTCGTTATCGAGCGCCTGGGTAAAGTCGAGCAGGGGCTCGAGCACCTCGTAATCGATCTTGATGAGCTTGAGTGCCTTGTCGGCGGCCTCCTCGGTCTCGGCGGCGACGATCGCCACCTCCTCGTTTTGATAGCGCACGAGGTTCTCGAGAATCAGGCGGTCGTAGGGACTCGGCTGCGGATAGCTCTGACCGGCGATAGTAAAGCGGCGCTTGGGCACGTCCTCGTAAGTGTAGACGCCCACGACGCCGGGCACCTTCAGGGCGCGCGACGTATCGATGGAGCGGATCTTGGCGCGGGCATAGGGGCTGCGCTTGAGTTTGACGATCAGGGCGCCGGCGGGCACCATATCGCCCGTGTAGACGGGACGGCCCTCGAGCAGCGCCTTCGAGTCCTTCTTAGGCTGCTTATGGGTAATCTGCTTGTACGAGACACCGTCGCAGCTGGTGTCGTTGACCGGCAGCTCGGGCATCTCAAAGCCCACCTGCACGCCGGACTCGTTGAGGAAGCGGACAATGGCGCGCAGCTGGCTCTCGTAGCCGCTGCAGCGGCACAGGTTGCCGGCGAGCTGGCGCGACAGTTCCTCGCGCGTGGCGACGAGGCTCGGGTCCTCCTTGGCGGCGCGGGCAAGCGCCAGCACGTTCATGATAAGGCCGGGGGCGCAAAAACCGCACTGCTCGGCGCCTTCGGCAGCCATCGCGCGGGCGAGCGCCTCGGACTCAGCCTTGAGACCCTCGAGCGTGGTGATGGTATGGCCCTCGACGCGCGCGGCGGGAACCGAGCAGCTCAGCACCGGGTCGCCGTCGAGCCACACCGTGCACAGACCGCAGTTGGTGGTTTCGCAGGCGCAGCGCACCGACGCGCAACCCTGCTCACGCAAAAGCGAAAAGAGCATGGTGTCAGGGGCAATCTGAACCTTGACCTTGCGGCCGTTGAGCGTAAAGGAAAGATCGATGAGCTTGGCAGCCATTAGCGCACCTCGCTAGAATCGACGCCGGGCACGCGGCGGCAGGAATACTCGTCCGTGGCGAACTTGGGGATCTGCACGGTCTCGAGCTCGCGGGCAAGCGCGGCCGAAAGCTCGATGCCAGCGGCGCGGCGAACGGCCTGCACGGCAAGCGGGGCCGAGACGCGGCGGCGGTAGTCGGCCGAGCCCCACAGGTTGGTTCCGTAGCTCAGGGCACGCACGGATGCAGCAAGGGCGCGAAGCTCGTCCTCGGAAGGCTGCTCGCTGGTGAGGCCACATGCCTCGCCCTGCAGCAAGGTAGCGCGCAGCGGGCGGGCGCCCACGGTGACGTGCCAGCTGTTGTCCCACCAGGCGGCGGTGACGTTTAAGGAGGGGAAGTCGGTCGCGGCCTTGCGCACGGCCTCATAGCTCGCGCGGTAATCGTGCTTGACGACCACGACATGCTCGATCACGTCACGTACGTAGCCCATGTCCACGAACTCCGCGAGCGGCACGCGACCGGCGCCCGTCAGCTCAACATAGGAATCGAGCGCCAGGAAAGCCGAGAGCACGTCCGAGAAGCCAAAGCGGCCGTAGATGCTGCCGCCCACCGTGGCGGTATTGCGCAGCTGCACGCCCACGATGTCGTGGACGGCGAACTCAAAGACATTGTTGACAAGCGCGTTGAGCTCGGCATGGCGCTCGAGCTGGCGCAGGGTGCACATGGCACCGATGCGAAACTCGGTCTCGGTCTCCTCGATCTGATCGAGTCCGCAGGCCGAAAGGTCAATCGCCGTCGCCACGCGACGCGAACCCAGACGCATCCAAATGCCACCGCCCACAATCTTGTTGTTGCGGTTCTTCTGTAAGAGCTCATAGGCTTCGGCCGCGTTTCCAACACGGACGTAGGTACCGAACTTGAGCACGTTCTCCCCCATCTCTTCACTTGTCCAGTGTCCTCTAGTGTACCAAACGAGGACGCACGACCCTCGCCGCCACAGAAAAAGGCCCCCAGCCGAAATAGCTGGGAGCCTCATCAATGCTATGTCGAGCTGAATCTAGCAGACGCCCTGAGCGAGCATGGCGTCGGCGACCTTCAGGAAGCCGGCGATGTTGGCGCCCATGACAAAGTTGCCCTCCTGGCCATACTCCTTGGCGGTGTCGTCCACGTTGTGGAACATGCCGCGCATGAGCTGCTCGAGCTTGCCGTCGACCTCCTCGAAGGTCCAGGACAGGTGCTCGGCGTTCTGGCTCATCTCGAGGCCGGACACGAGCACGCCGCCGGCGTTGGCAGCCTTACCGGGCATAAAGGCGACGCCGTTCTCCTGGAAGTAGGTCGTGGCCTCGATGGTCGTGGGCATGTTCGCGCCCTCGCCGACCACCTTGCAGCCATTGGCGACGAGCGCCTGGGCGTCCTCGAGCAGCAGCGTGTTCTCGCGAGCGCAGGGCAGCGCGATGTCGCAGGGCAGCTCCCACACGCCGCGGCCGTCGCCCTCGTGCCACACGGCACCGGGCTTCTCGTCAACGTACATGGCGAGCGTGACGCCCTTGTCGTGGCCGGAGCGCTTCTGGTTGTAGACGTGCTCGAGCACGGAGTAGTCGATGCCGTCGGGATCCTCGACCCAGCCGTGGGTATCGGAGCAGGCCAGCACCTTGCCGCCGAGCTGGGCGACCTTCTGGACCGCGTAGATGGCGACGTTACCGGAGCCGTGAACGACGACGTTCTTGCCCTCGAAGGACTCACCGCGGCTCTTGAGGTACTCGTCCACAAAGTAGACCAGACCGTAGCCGGTGGCCTCGGTACGGGCGAGCGAGCCGCCAAAGGAGAGGCCCTTGCCGGTAAGGACGCCGGTCCACTCGTTGGTCAGGCGCTTGTACTGACCGAACATGTAGGCAACCTCGCGGCCGCCAACGCCCAGGTCGCCGGCGGGAACGTCGGTGTTGGGGCCAATATGGCGATAGAGCTCGGTCATGAAGGACTGGCAGAAGTGCATTATCTCGTTGTTGGACTTGCCCTTGGGGTCAAAGTCGGAGCCGCCCTTGCCGCCGCCCATGGGAAGGGTGGTCAGGCTGTTCTTGAGGATCTGCTCCAAGCCCAGGAACTTGAGCATGCCAAGGGTGACCGTCGGGTTAAAGCGCAGGCCGCCCTTGTAGGGTCCAATGGCAGAGTTGAACTCGACGCGGTAGCCGCGGTTGACCTGGACCTTGCCCTGGTCATCGACCCAGGGGACACGGAACATAACGATGCGCTCGGGCTCGACGAGGCGCTCAAGCAGGGCGGCCTCCTCGTACTCGGGATGGGCGTCGAGCGCCGGCTGGATGGTGCCGAGGATCTCGGTCGCGGCCTGGATGAACTCAGGCTGCTCGGGATAGCGGGCCTTGAGCTCGTCGAGAACTTTCTGCGTGTAGCTCATGCTTCCTCCAATTGATGGAAAAGAAAGGTGTCGTTCGCGGCGCCCCATGCGCCGCGAGCTTTATCGAGTATGGATAATATCGCACTGTTGCAGCAAAGTTACGAATAAGGCAACGAGCGGATGTTTCATTTTGATTACGATGCAGGTAGATAGCTTTTTGACCGCCTGACGAGCAAATCGCGTGTTTCGAAGCTGTTTCCCGCACGTTTCGAAACCACCACAAAGGGGACAGGCACCTTTGTGGTGGTTTTGGCGAGATGCGTTGGCGGGAACGGATGTGAATCGAACACATCCAAGACGTTTTGCACGCCTCACAACGGTTTTGAAGACCGCGGGGCCCACCGGAGCCCATCCGCTCCCAAACGTGGCGGTATTTTACCAAACCCAACAGACCACAACCGAAAAGAGCGATGCGGAAACCGCTAACGCAGCGATCTCAGACCGCCGGACTCCTTGTCGAGTACTGTAAAGCGCACGGCATCCAGGTGCTCCAAGATGCTAATGGTTCGTTTGCGCGACACGCCCAGGGCTTCGCGCAGCACACTCGTGGTGGCGGCGCCGCCAGCAGCCTCGATAGCCGTCGCAACAACCTCACGCGCATGGGCCTCGGCAGCGGCGGACAAGGCAACGTCGCGCTCGACCTTAACGATCGAGTGGTTGAGCGAAAGCTCGCGCAGTGCACGCGTCATGGTGTCGCGATCGAGCTGCAACTGTTCGCTCACCTCGGGAAGCGTCGGCGCATTAAGACCGGCCTCATCCAGCAGGGCCACGATACGCTGGCCAGCCTCGCGCACCACGCGTATCGCCGCGGCGGCGGAATGCGGGTCGAACACCTCGGCACCGTCGACGGCGCACACGCCACGTGCACAGCCCTCGGCAATAAGTGCCATCGCGACATCGTTACCGGCGCCCGGCCAAGCCGCGTGCGCGACCGCACCGGACGTAAAGCCGATCTCCTTGGGAGCCGCCGCGTGCATGGAGGACAAGGCCGCAGCCAGCACATCCATTGCAGCATCGAGAGCCGAGGCATCTGCGTAGAGCACCGCACCGCCCGCAGCAAGCTCGCACACGGCAGCCTGGTCCAGAAGCCCACGCAAAACGATCTCGACCTCGCCGGTAACAAGATCGAGCGCTGCGGCAACACCGGCAGCAGCAACAGGCAGCGTTTGCAGCGCCAGCCACGCGTGTACGCCGTCCGCGACATCTCCGGACTCAAGCGCCGCATACAACGCGCGCTCCCCCGCCGACAGGACCCGCGCGCGGCGACAGCGCGATAGCAGGACGCGTCCGCCGCCAAGCAGCGAAATCGGCGAATACGACAGAATGACGGCATGATCGCCGGCGCGCAACGGCAGCGGCCGTTCCAGGCGCACCTGCACCACACGCGTCTCGCCGACCGCAATAGGCGGCTCGTCGTCTAAAAGCATAATGCGGCCGAGCACCTCAGCCGTGCCCGCCATAACGTGCACGCGTGTACCCGAAGCAAGAACGCCGGCTCGCACGCCATCGCGCCCCACATATGTCAGTTGCATCAAAAAGCGCAGCGTCTGGCCCACGCGACCCTCGACGCCGAGCATCTCGCCGCGCTTGAGGCCCGCCACGCCATCGCCCACCAGGTTCAGGGCGACGCGCTGGCCGGGAACCGCGCACTGGGTATCCCCGTGAACCTGCACCCCGCGCACGCGACAGCGCGTTTGCGACGGCAGCGCAACGAGCTCATCGCCAACCGAAACGGGACCGTCGTGCAGCGTACCCGTCACGACGGTTCCGGTGCCGCGGATGCTAAAGCAACGGTCGATGGGAAGACGGGGCGCGGCGCCCGAGCCAGCGGTCGCCTCCAGATGCTCCGACCAGCACGAACAAACCGTGTTATCGAGCGTCGTAAGCAGCTCGTCCAGGCCCTCGCCCGTCTTGGAGGACACCGGCACTATAGAGGCACCCGCAAACACGGTCCCGTCCAGAAACGCCTCGACATCGAGCTCCGCCAGCGCGGCAATCTCGTGGTCGGCCAAATCGCGCATCGTGAGTGCGACGACCATGCGCGTCACACCCAACAGCTCCAGAACCCGAACGTGCTCGCGGGTCTGCGGCATCACGCCCTCAACGGCCGAAACCGCCAGCAACGCAACGTCCACGCCGGTGGCGCCCTGCACCATGGCGCGCAGATAGTGCGCATGCCCGGGTACGTCGACCAAGCCGACAAGCTTGCCGCTGGGAAGCTCGAGCTCGCCAAAGCCGAGCTCAGTGGTCATGCCTCGGCGCCGTTCGACCTCCAGACGGTCGGGATTTTTGCCGGTCAGCGCCTCGATAAGGGCCGACTTTCCGTGGTCGACGTGTCCTGCCGTTCCGACGATAACGGGACATTCGACAAGCTCGCGCGCGGTCATCGACGCAAACCTGCCCGCACGGCATCCGCCAACGCAGACGCACACAGGTCAAGGTCGGTGTCGCGCAAAAGCGTGCGAACGTCAAAAAGCACCTGGTCGTGCCGCACGCGCGTCACAACCGGCGTATCGGGCTCCTGTACCATAGCGCGCTTTAGGCCATCGGCGGATAGACGCCCATCGACGGGACAGACGGCAACGCAAAAAGTTGGGAGCTCGACGGTCGGCAGCGAACCGCCGCCCGGAGCAGACACGCCCTCGACAACCTGCAGCTCCACCGCCTCCTCACACTGAGACTCGCGAAGCTTGCGCAGCATGCGGTCATGCAGGCGCTTGGCCTGACGCTCGAGCGGAGCCGGCGCGCCGGAAAGCATGTTGAGCACCGGGATCTCCCGATGTGCCGTATCGGGACCGGCCACATACAGACGCAGGGTGGCCTCGAGCGCCGCGAGCGTGAGCTTACCGGGGCGAAGCGCGCGCATAAGCGGATGAGAGGCGCAGGCGGCAATTGCCTGGGCGCTGCCGAGAATAATGCCTGCCTGCGAGGCGCCGAGCAGCTTGTCACCCGAGCACGAGACGACGTCAACGCCGGCGCAAAGCGAGGCGGACGTGGGCTTCTCCCCCGCATCGGCGAGCACCCCGTCTGCAAGCAAAGCGCCCGAGCCCTGATCCTCGTACAGCAACAGCCCGTGCTCATGCGCCAGCGCAGAAAGCTCCGCCACGGAAACCTCCTCGTGGAAGCCCTCGATACGGTAGTTGGAAGGATGGACTTTGAGGATCATCGCCGTGTTGGGCGTAATGGCGCTTCGATAATCGTCCAGATGCGTGCGGTTGGTGGAGCCCACCTCGACAAGCTTGGTACCCGAAGCCGCCATGATGTCGGGGATACGGAAACTGCCTCCCACCTCGACAAGCTCGCCGCGGCTCACGATGACCTCTTTGCCGAAGGCATGCGCGGCAAGCACCAACAGCACCGCGGCGGCATTGTTGTTGACAACTAAGGCGTCCTGCGCCCCCGTGAGCGTGCGCAGCAGACGCGCGGCATGCTCTTTTCGGCCCCCGCGAGCGCAGGTTGAGACGTCATACTCAAGCGTGCTGTAGCCTCGGGCGACATCGGTCACCGCCTGCACCGCCGCGGGAGCGAGCGGAGCGCGGCCCAGATTGGTGTGAATCACAACGCCCGTCGCGTTGACGGCAGGGCGCAGGGTCGGCAGCGACAGGCGATGGGTCCGCTGCTCAATTGCCAAGGCGAGCTCGCGCTTGTTCCTTGCAGGGGCGCCGGAGCGAATCGCCGCGCGCTCGGCATCGAGCTCGGCGTCAATCGCCTCGCGTACCATCGTGTCGCCTGCATCGCCAGCAGCCTTCATGACCGGCCACTCGGCAAGCAGCTCGTGAACGGCGGGAATGGAACGCAGGCGGCCGCGCACCTCGGCAGACATGGATTCGCAGTCGCTCATGAAAAGCCTTTCGACATGTTCAATAAAAAGCTGGTCCCCCGCGATCGTCATCGGGCAAATAAAAACCGGCGCGCACGCAAAAGGGACAGGTCCATTATGGCAGCTCGTGACAAGACGTCGAAGCGCCTCGTCTAAAACCTGCCAAAATAAACCTGTCCCTTTTTGGTCGGTTATGGCTTGGTGGCTTTAGGCCTCCTTATTGGCGTAGATAAACCAGTAGCCCAGCGCCACGATCAGGGCGCCACCCACGATATTGCCCAGCGTGGCGACCGTAAGGTTGAGCGCCAACCCGGCAGCGTTGAGGGCATCGACGCCAGCGACATCGGCTCCATAGCCGCAGGAGTGCATCAAAATGCCCATGGGCAAAAAGTACATGTTGGCAACGCAGTGCTCAAAACCGCAGGCTACAAAGGCAGCGATGGGCAGCAAAATGCCCACGACCTTGTCGACCACGGTCTTGCCGGCAGTGCCGATCCATACGGCCAGACACACAAAGATGTTGCACAGAATGCCGCGGAAGAAGATGGTAACGGCGCCGATCGTAACCTTACCGGCGGCGACACTCACCATGGTGTTGGCGACGGCCTCGCCGTTGAGTTTGTAAATGGCTGCCATGTAAATCAAAAAGACAACGAACAGGGCGCCGGCAAAGTTGCCGATCCACACAATAGCCCAAGCCTTGAGCATCTGGACGAGCGTGATCTTTTTGCTCTTAAGCGCGCAGACCATAAGCGAGTTGCCGGTAAACAGTTCCGCGCCGCAAATGAGCACGAGCACCAGTCCCAGGCAAAAAGCAAGACCGCCCACGAAGCGCTGGGCGCCCCAGCCAAGCGTGGGATCGCTCAGAAAGACCGTGAAGAACAGGCCGCCGAAGGCGATGAACGCGCCGGCGAACATGGCGAGCAAAAAGGCCTTCGAGACCGGCAGGTTGGCCTTGGTAACGCCTGCGGCCTCGGTCTTCGCCTCGATCGCGGCGGGCGCCAGGCAATCGGAGGTGGGGTATTCTGCCTTGCTCTGTGCCATGGAAATCACTTCTTTCTTACGATTCGGGACAAACGCTCCTGGTTCATTTGCCCCGCGAGGTCGGACGGTATAAAAATAAACGCGAGCCAAATTAGCATATTGGCCTGCGATTATATAGCTTGGAGCGGGCGACGGGAAGTCCAAGGATTTGCTTCGCTGCGGGCCTTCGGCCCTTGCGTGCTGCGCTGGAAAATGCTCACGCATTTTCTCAGCTCCGCACCCTGACGGGTTCGATTCCCGTCGCCCGGCACGCTTATGAAAACGGCCCTGGCACCAAAAGGAGCCAAAGCCGTTAAAACTATCCTATGGAGCGGGCGACGGGAATCGAACCCGCGTCATCAGCTTGGAAGGCTGGGGTTCTACCATTGAACTACGCCCGCAAGATATGGTCGGGACGACAGGATTTGAACCTGCGACATCCTGCTCCCAAAGCAGGCGCGCTACCAAACTGCGCCACGTCCCGAAGGTGTTGAGCAGCTAAGGTCTAAACCTTGCGTGTCCCAAAGCGAAGGAAATTATAGGGGAGACTTCGCGCCTGTGCAAGCGACGATACCCTAGCTCCTCGAATGTGCGACAAACTGGCTATGGGCCAGGCCGATCACAAACGCCACCACGGCGACTGGCGCCCACGCGGCACCGATATCCGCCAGGGGCAATGCATCGAACGGCAGCCACGCGCCCGCAAAGAACGCGTCGCGAACCGAGGTGATCACACTCTGCACGGCAACCACGCCGCCGACCCAGACCCACACCTGCGGATGAGCGTCGCAAAAGCCGTGCACCAGGCCCATCAGTACCAGCACGATGGCGACGGGATACAAGGCGTTGAGCATGGGCACCGAGAACATGAGGATCATGTCGAGGCCCACGTTGGAGAGCACGCACGAAAACGCCGCGAACACAAAGGCGAGAATCGCAAAGGGACGGCGCATAGCCTCCTCGGAAGCCTCCGCTCCTCCTTCGACCACATACGTCTCGCAGAAGTAACGCGAGCAGCAGCTGATGAGGCCGATGCACACGTTCATGCAGGCGAGGAAAAAGATCGCAAAGACCACGACCGTGCCGACAAGGCCAAAGTGCATGGAGGCAGAGCGGGCGAGGATGGCGGCGCCGTTAGTGGCATCGGGCATGACCGTGCCGAGCTGCATGCCGGCAAGCGCCAGGCCGCAGTAGATGACGGCCATGAGCACACCGGCGATCACACCGGAGCGGGAAATCTCAAAGGCCACGCGCTTGTCATCGGTAACGCCCAGCTCGTGGATGGTCTCGGCGATGATGATGCCGAAGGCGAGCGACGCGAGCAGGTCCATGGTCTGATAGCCAGTCAGAAAGCCTTGCACGGCAGCGCCCGCATCGTAGGGAGCCTGAGGCGCGGCAGCCGGTCCCAGCGGCGAGATCACGGCAGCACCCACAACCAGCACGATGAGCGCGATAAGCGCGGGGCCCGTAATGCGACCGAGTACGCGCGTGATGACGCCCGGACGCAGCGTGAGCGCAAACGCAACCACGAAGAACCCGATGGCAAAGACCAGGCGAGCCGTGCCGAGCGAAACGCCCTCGGGCAGCAGCGGCACCAGCATCTCGAAGGCCGTGGAGCTCGTGCGCGGAATGGCCAGGCACGGGCCGATGGCCAGATACACCGCCGCGACAAAGAACTCACCAAACTTGGGGTGCACGCGACCGGCAAGCTCGCGCGCCGTTCCGGCAAGCGCGACGGCGATAAATCCCATGACGGGCAGGCCGATGGCGGCAATCAGAAAGCCGAGCATGGCGACCGGCGTGGCAGAACCTGCCTGCAGCGCCAGCAGCGGCGGAATAATGAGGTTGCCGGCGCCAAAGAGCATCGAGAACAGGGCGATGCCGACGGTGACGACATGGTCGGAGCGCAGACCGCGCGAGGCGGATGAAGCCATGGGACCACCTTTCGAGTCGAAACAAAAACGGGACGGGCAAAAACACCCGTCCCGCAAGTATAAACGGTCTAGCAGCTTTAGCAGGCTAAATCGCGCAGAGCATCGATAGCCGTGTCGACTTCTTCGGTCGTGTTGAAATACCCAAACGAGAAACGAACGACGCCCTGGCGCTCGGTCCCCAGCGCACGGTGCATGAGCGGAGCGCAATGGGCGCCGGGGCGCGTCGCAATCCCCCACCCTTGCATGAGCGCGTCCGAGATCTCGGCAGAGTCGATATCGCCCACGTTGAGAGACACGATCGCCGAGCGCGCGGGTTGGTCAAACGCACCGTAGAGCTTAATCCCCGGAATCTCGCGCACACCGG
>JAHYYK010000018.1:0-11240 GCA_019425005.1 Collinsella sp. | reverse complement strand
GCGGGTTGGTCAAACGCACCGTAGAGCTTAATCCCCGGAATCTCGCGCACACCGGCAAGGAAGCGATCAGCAAGCGAGCGTTCGCGAGCTGCAATCGTCTCCACCCCGCCCTGGGCCTCGATAAAGTCGAGGCCGGCAGAAAGGCCGGCGATACCGTGGCCGTTGAGCGTGCCCGCCTCAAGGCGCGTGGGCCACTCAAGCGGCTGCAACGCATCGAAACTGTGCACGCCCGTGCCGCCCATGGCCCACGGCGCCACGTCAATGCCCTCTGCCACGGCCAGGCCGCCGGTCCCCTGCGGACCCATGAGCCCCTTGTGGCCGGTAAAGCACACCACGTCGAGCCCCATGGCCTGCATATCGATATGCGCCGTGCCGGCAGACTGCGAGGCATCGACGATCACGAGCGCGCCGGCCGCATGGGCCATGACAGCCACGCGCGCAATGTCGACCGCGTTGCCGGTCACATTGGAGGCGTGCGTCACCACCACGGCACGCGTGCCCGGCGTGACCAGCTGCTCGAGCTCGTCGTAGTCGAGCACGCCGTTCGCGTCGCAGCCCGCATGCTCAACGGTAACGTCCTGCTCTACCGCCAGGCGGTTGAGCGGACGCAGCACGGAGTTGTGCTCGAGCACCGTCGTGACCACACGGTCGCCGGGGCGCACCACGCCATTGATGGCGGTGTTGAGCGCTGCGGTGGAGTTGGGCGTAAAGCACGCATGGTCCGCCCTCGGGCAACCCAAAAGGCGCGCAAGCTTGGCACGGCAAGCGTGAATCGTACGAGCGGCATCGAGGGCACCCGACGTGGCGCCGCGCCCGGCATTGCCGAGCGAACACATCGCTTGCGTCACGGCATCGATGACCGTTTGCGGCTTATGCATAGTCGTCGCCGCGTTATCCAGGTAGATCATCGCACGACCTCCCACATGTCGATCACCGTAAAGCCCTCGGTGGGAACGCCTGCCGCAGCAAGCTCGCCGCGCAGCAGATCCTCATCGGCAGGCAACGCCTTCCATGCTAAACCGCAGCCGGCAGCGACCTCCCCGGGCACGGGAATCATTCGCCCGGGAAGGCCGCGCTCGATGCACAGGGACTCGCAGCCCATGGCGGCCGCCGTGGTGGGAAACGTGATGACAAGCGCCGGGCGCTTCTCCCTCATGGCAACTCCAACCAATACGCTACGGGCGCACGACGCGCACGGCCTGTTCCATCTTCTCCACGATCACGTACATGTTCGTGACCTCGCCCACCGCGAGCTGGTCCTTAATGCCAAAGTGATCGAGGCAGGTGCCGCAGGTGAGAATCTCGACACCCTGCTCCGCCAAGCCCTTCAGGTCATCGAGCACCGGCGAGCCCTCGACGGTGAGCTTGGCGCCGCCGTTATAGAACAGCATGGTCGCGGGCAGCTCCTCCTGCTGCGTCACGGCAAAGATGAAGGCCTTCATGAGCTTGTGGCCCAGCTCGTCGTCGCCGCGGCCCATGCAGTCGGTGTAGACGGAAATGACGAGCTTGCCCTTGCCGGCGCTGGCATCACAGAAGGCAGCGCCATCCTGCTCTGGATCGGCCACGGCAACGGCGCCAGAGGTCGCCACGGTCACGTGCCACTCGGCGTCAGAAACCTTCTCGACCGAGGCCGTGCAGCCCTTCTCCTGCGCCATCTTGGAGATGTTCTTGACGGCGGTCTCGTTGTCGACCGAGGTTACGACGGCGCCCTCGCCATCGAGCTGCTTCAGAGCTTTGAGCGTCTTGACGACGGGCAGCGGGCAGGCATCGCCCATGGCATTGACTTCAATCTTGGTAGACATAGCAAATTCCTTTCGAAAGAGCCGTTCTAGAGAACGGCAAACAGTTACATAAACGTGCGGGCTAGCGAACAACGCGGACGGCAGGACCGCCCGGCTCCGCCTCGCACACGCGCCCGACGACGGCGGCGATACGTCCCTCGGCATGTAGACGGCGCGCAAGCTCATCCACATCGGCAGCAGGCGCCGCGATGAGCAAACCACCCGAGGTCTGCGGATCGTACAGTGCATCCAACATGCCCGGCTCCAGGTCCTCGTCGGCAGCCACGCGCGGGCCAAAGAAGTCCTGGTTGCGGTAGGCACCGGCAGGAATAATGCCCAGACGCGCCATATCGAGCACCTGGTCAAAGAGCGGCACCGCCCCCGACGCAAGTTCAATCTGCACGCCCGAGCCCTCGGCCATCTCGCACGCATGCCCGATCAGGCCAAAGCCCGTGATGTCGGTGCAGCCGTGAAGCTCGAGTCCCTCGGCCAGACGAATCGGCGCCTCGTTGAGGGTGCGCATCGAGTCAAACATGGCCGCGGCCTCGTCCTGCTCGATGAGCTCGCCCTTAGTGGCCGTGGTGATAATGCCCGAGCCGATCGCCTTGGTCAGCAGCAGAACATCGCCCACGCGTGCGCCGCTGTTGGCGAGTATGCGGTCGAGCGCGACAAAGCCGCTCACAGACAGGCCATACTTGGGCTCGTCGTCGTTGATGGTATGGCCGCCCGCGATGGAGCAACCCGCCTCGACGCACTTGTCGGCGCCGCCCGCCAGAATCTGACCGGCAACCTCGATGCCCAGACAACTGGGTATGCAGAGTAGGTTCATGGCATGGCTCGGCCGCCCGCCCATGGCGTAGATGTCCGACAGCGAGTTGGCCGCGGCAATCTGGCCAAACAGAAACGGGTCGTCGACCATCGGCGGGAAGAAGTCGATGGACTGCACAAGCCCCAGGTTCTCCCCTACGCGGAAGACGCTCGCATCGTCAGAGGTATCGAACCCCACGAGCAAGTTGTCGTTATGCACATTTGGCAAGTCGCCCAGAACCTGGGCGAGGGCTCCGGGAGCCAACTTAGCGGCTCAACCGCTCGCGGCAGTCATAGACGTAAGCTTAATCTGATCGTCAGCCATCGATACCTCCTCTCATCGGTCAATCATTTTCTCCCAGTATACGCATGAATGCGAGCCTGCGGCGGATGCATTAATTGAGCGCCTGTGCGCGAATCGCCGCGCCAATCGCTCCGGCAAAGCGAGCCTGGGGCGAGGTGGTCACCGGCGACCCCAGCAGCTCGCCCAACCGCTCCACCACGAAGGCGTTCTCGCACAGGCCACCGGTCAGGTAGTACGGGGCGCCCGCGGCCTGCCCGGCCATGGTCGCCACGCGCGAGACCACGCTGTCGATCACGCCACGTGCAATGTTCTCGCGCGGCTCACCGCGACCGATCAGGCTGATGACCTCGCTTTCGGCAAACACCGTGCACATGCTGCTGATCTTGGTGGGCTCACCGGAACGCGCCAGGACGGCCATCTGCTGCTGGGAAATGCCTAGGCGGTCGGCCATGATCTCCAAAAAGCGCCCCGTGCCGGCAGCGCACTTGTCGTTCATGGCAAATTTGGCCACGCGACCGCCCTTGATCTGAATGACCTTGGTGTCCTGACCGCCCACGTCGATCACGGTGCCGTGGTCGCCAAACAGGCGCACAGCACCGGTACCGTGGCAGGTAATCTCAGTCACGACCTTATGCGCATAGGGCACGGCGACACGACCGTAGCCGGTCGCGATCACGCGCACGTCGTCGGCAGCCACGTCATAGCCGGCCGCGGCAAGCTCGCCGCGCAGACGCTCCGCCGCATCGACCGAGGAGAACCCGGTTGGCTGCACGCACGTCCACGCCACCGAACCCTCCCCGTCGACCACAGCAGCCTTAGCCGCCGTAGACCCGATATCGATCCCGATCCCTATCATGGCTCTCTCCTAATCAGCAAGAAAATCAAACGATCAGACACTGCTGCAACAACGGCCCTCTGGCGTCTGAGGTGCCCGAGATTCCGAGCGACAAGCCCGACGAAGCGTACTCAAGGTACGCGAGGAGGGTTGGAGCCGCAAGGTCGGGCGCCTCAGACGTCAGAGGGTTTCGATAAAGGCGGCGATGCGCGTCTCGATTTGGCCCATGTCTCCGTTGCTGTAGTCGGTCTCGATCTTCATATACGGAATACCCGCGCCCTCGACGGCCTCCTGCATGCGTGCGCTCTCAACGTTAAAGGTGTGGCAGGCCTGCAGCACGCTCTCTACCACGCCATCGACATGGTACTTCTCGCACATGGCCAGCGTGTTTTCCATACGATCGTCGTTGGGCGTCATGACCGAGCAGTTAATGTCCAGGTAGCGATCGGCGATGGCGCGCAGGATATCGGGAGCCTCCGGGTCGATCATCATGGCCGCCGTGCGCTCGCCCGAGCAGTCGTCCATGCACACGACCACACCACCGTTGGACTCGATGGTGCGACCGATCTTGTTGATCACGCCGCCCACCGGGCAGCCGGTGATCAGAATGCGCTTGGCATCCGCCGCAACCGGGCGCTCGCTCGCGTCGTAGGCCTCGCGCAGCTTGACAACCTTTTGCTCCAGCTGCTGCGTATAGGCCTCGATATCAAAGCTGAACGTACCGGCAAACATAGTGCTCATCAGGTCGATGCCGCTCATGGCCGCCGGCTGGTTGGCCTGCAGCGCAAACATCTCGAGCTGGGCCGCACGCAAGCGGTTGCGACGACGGACGGCAGCACGCAGGTCATCGTCGGTAATCGTGATGCCGTAGAAGCCCTCGAGCTCCTCCTTGAGCAGGCGGCACTCCTCGTACCAGCCTTCACGCTCGTAGGCGCGATCGCGACCCTGCGGAAGATGCAGAATGTGCGTGCGCTTGAGCTCGTTGAGTAGCTCGTACATCTTCTTCTTGCCGTCGCAGGTGGTCTCGCCGATGATCATGTCGCTAAAGTACGTAAACGGGCACTTTTGCGAATAGGCAAAACCATACGTAGACTTGATGAGCGGGCACAGGTTTGCCGGCAGCACCTTCTCGGCCTCGGGAATCACCTCGTCGGACGTGCCGCACAGCGCCACGCTCGCAGCCCCCGCGGCATCGATAATCTCGAGCGGCGTGTAGCTGCACAGAAAACCGACCAGGCGATTGCCCGCCCGTTTGTAATCCTTAACGCGAATAAACGCCGCCTTGCGTTGCTCGTTGAACTCCTCAAACGTGCGCGGCAACGGCTGCTCAATATTTTCCGACATATAACTCCTTAACAAACCTTTTAACCAACCAAGGAAACGGCTTTCCCAGGTACCCGAGGTTGCCGTGAAAGATGAGCGCCGCATACTTTGGTAGCAAGCGACGGTTTGAACGGCAAGATCGGGTGCTTGGGGAAGCCGTCGGGGCGTATAGTCCTAAATGGTTTCCAAGAAAGCTTCGATGCGCGTCTGCAATTGGCCTGCGTCCTCGCCGGCATAGTCGGTCGTGATGTGCATAAACGGAATGCCGGCCTCCTCGGCGGCCTTCTCCACGGCAAACGACTCCATCTCGTAGAGCGTGCAGAACTGCAGGGCCACGTCGACGATGCCGTCGGCATGCAGGTCCTTGGCCATCTGGACAATGTCCTTCATACGCTGGTCGTTGGGCGTAAAGACGGCACAGTTGATCTTAAAGTAGCGCTCGGCGATGGCATCGAGCATCTCGTCAACCGTCTCACCGGACTCATCGACCAAGTCCTTGTAGTAGCGCGAGCCCGTGCAGGACTCCTCGCCGACCACAACGCCGCCGGCCTTCTCGATGAGGTTGAACAGCTTCCAGTTGGGCACGGCCATGGGCGTACCGGTGTACAGGATGCGCTTAGTCCCCTTGGGCGCCACGCCCTCTCCGGCCTCGACACGCTGCTCACACTCGGCCGCCATATCGTTAATGGCTCCGGTCAGACGTGGCGTGTCGTCCATAAAGGCGGCCTGAACGGTCAGCAGGCTGTCAAGACCGCTGATGGGCGCAGGGTCGGCAGCGCGCGTGGCAGCGAGGCGCTGCAGGGCGCGACGCTTCTCATTGACGGCGTGGATGGCAGCCTTCAGACGCTCAGGCGTAATCGTGACGCCGCACTCTTCCTCGATCTTGGCGGCGAGCTTCTTGACCTCGGCCTTCCAGGTCACGAGCGTCGACTCGTCGTGTACGTTGGGAATATCCATGACGTACATGTTCTTTTGCGTGGCAAAAAACTCGTAGGCCTTCTTCTTGCCATCGCAGGTGTTCTCGCCTACCACCAAGTCACTCGACTCAATGTAGGGGCAGACCTCGCCCAGCTTAAAGCCGGCAAAGCTCTTGATAAGCGGGCAGGTGTTGCGCGGCAGATGCTCCTCGACCTTATCGGTTGCCCAATCGGCACCCGAGCACAGGCCCACGGGAATACCGTCGCAGGCGAGCACAATCTCCTCGGGCACGTACACGCAGAACGAGCCCACGATTTTGGTGGCCTCGCCAGCCTCCTTTTTGTCGAGCATCTCCTTAATGCGGCCGCTATGGATGTTGGTGGCCACAAAGTCCAAGTAGGACGTGGACTTGGGGCGGTTCTTCTGCGACAGGAACATGTCCCCGTACATCTGGCCCACGGCGCCCAGCAGCATATCGTGGTCGGCAAGATTCATGCCGAGGCTCTCCCACATCGGGTGGAAATCAAATTCTTCAGCCATAACGGTTCCCCTCTCGAACCAAAAACGGATAACAGCGGTATCGATGCACGACGGACGGCGATTGCCCGGCCGTGCTCAAACCCGGAATTTTAGGGAACCTGCTTTGCGGTCGGTTATTTAGTTGTGCGTCGTCTCTCCCGGAACCGTGAACATACCTGCTCATATGCGACTCCGAGCCATGTATAGGGCACGCGCGGCAACGCGGCGAATGTATGTCGTCTGCGGCATGTGCGCACCCTCCTTTACAAGTTGAGGTCAACTATATCAACGGTCGTCGTCCAGACGAATACCGCCGACACGCGTACGACAGCTGCGGGATGCGAACACCTCGCTGTCTGATAAATAATTATCAGATTGATAAGATTTTGTTATATAGAAATCGGCGAGCGGTAAAGTGGAAACAAAGCGGTCGAGGACTACCTCCTCGCCCGCATCGCCCACCGAATTAACGACAAACCAAATGGATCCTGCTGGCATCAAAATGCATGCGCAGCGTCTCGCCTGCTTGCGGCAGCTCGTCGACAGGTATGCCCACTTTGTTGACCTTCCACTGCAGGCGCGTCGGCGCATCGGCACGCGGCACGTCCAGCAGCACCAGGCGCTCAAAACGCGAATCGCTCACTCGGGCCACGTGCAGGTCATAGCTGTTGCGACCCCGCTCGGCACGGTTGTCCACATGAAAGTAGCTCGCACGAATACCCAGGTACGCCACGTTATCGGGAACCTCACGGCCCACGTTGAAGGTCATGCCCCAGTCCAGGGCCTCAACTTCCTGAAGCCCGATCTTGCGCGCGCGGCTCGTATTCTTGCAGCCCGTCAGGCGCAGCGCAGCCAAGGTTTGCGGCCGGCGGACCACGTCCTCGACGGAGCCGATCTCCTCCACATGTCCGTTATGCATCACGCAAATGCGCTCGCACAGGCGGCATGCCTCGTCAATATCGTGGCTCACGTAGAGCACGGTACGATTACAGACGTCGAACAGGTCGAGCATGTTCTGCTCAAGCGCGCTCTTGAGATACGCGTCGAGCGCACTCATGGGCTCATCGAACATAAAAATGCCCGGGTGTGCCGCCACCATGCGAGCAAGCGCCACACGCTGCTGCTGGCCGCCCGAGAGACGCGCGGGATAGCGGTCGGCAAAATCGGCCAGTCCAAAGATACCCAGGTAGCGCTCGGCAAGTTGCCTACGCGCCGCGGCGTCGCCTGCACCCTCAACGCCGGCGCACACGTTATCGGCCACCGTCATATTAGGGAACAGCTGATAGTTTTGAAACATCAGGGCGCACTTGCGCTCCTGGGGCGACAGATTGATGCCCGCCACCGAGTCAAAGAAGGTTACGCCGTTGACGACGATCTTGCCCTCGTCGGGCGTCTCCACGCCGGCAATACAGCGCAAGGTGCAGCTCTTGCCGCATCCGGAGGCGCCGAGCAGCGCCACACGCTCCTCGCCGGCATCGAGCTGAATGTCGAGGGTAAAGCCGGGATAGCGCTTTTTGATATCCAGAACGAGCGACATGGCCTATCGACCTCCCTGCAAAGCGGCATCATCGCGCATGAGCTCGGCCAGCGCCTCGCGATCGATACGCAAGGCATCGCCGCCCGCCGGGTCGAGCGAATCGCCCTGTCCGGCAAGATCTTTGATCCGCTTGCGCTCCACACAGGAAAGGCCCCGCTCGCGATACTTTTGCGAATGAGCGGTGTACATATTGATAAACAGGATGACCAGGAAACTAAACACGATCACGACGGCGACCCAAAAGAGGGCCACCGACGTGTTACCGCCCATCCACTCAAAGTAAATCGCAATGGGAATGGTCTGCGTAATGCCGGCATAGTTGCCTGCAAAGAACAGCGTGCAACCAAACTCGCCCATCGCGCGGGCAAAGGCGAGCACCGTGCCGGCGGCAATCGAGGGCCAGCCAAGCGGCATCATAAGCTTGGTAAAGATGCGACGCTCGGACCATCCCAGGGTTCGCGCCGCATCGAGCATCTGCGTGTCAAGGCTCTCGAAGGCTCCGAGTGCCGTACGGTAGACCAGGGGAAACGACACCACCACGGCAGATATCACCGCCGCGGGCCACGTAAAGACGATCGAGATACTGTGTGCAATAAGCCACTGGCCAACCCCGGTTGAGCGGCCAAACAGCATGAGGAGCAGAAAGCCACACACCGTGGGAGGCAGCACCATCGGGATGGTAAAGACCGAGTCGAGTAGGCCCTTCACGCGGCTCGTCGTACCCATGGTCTTCCATGCGGCAAACAGGCCCAGCGCAAAGGAGATCAGCAGGGCAAGGCCGCTCGTTTTGATAGACACCCAAAACGGGCGATAGTCGATGTTGCCCAAAAAGGAGGCCAGAGAGGCCAAGGGCCCCTGCTCATCCCGCAACACGACAGACGATGCTTCTACCATTTGAGCGCTATCAAGCCAACGCGCGCCGCCCTTGGCATCACCCGAGGCTGACGCAATCACCACATAGCGGTCCCCATCCGCACCACGCACATCAAAGCCATAGGTATACCCGCCGGCATCAAACGTTGTTTCCGCCGTGACATACCAAGGAAGATCCACGTCCCCCAGCTGCGCACCTCCCATGCAGTTTGCGCTGTCGAGCTCACAGACGAGAGCCTTGAGACCCGATACGCACTCGTTGTCCTGCGGATCCAAACCATACTTCTCGACTGCCTTGGGCGATATCCACACCACAACGCGATCGGCAGCGGGCGCCACTACAAGGTCCACGTCCTCGTCAACGGGAAACCGATAGCCCTCAGGCTGGCCCTCCATGGCACGAGCGGTCCCCTTGGCCAACCGCTCAAAACCCTCGATCCCATAGGAAAGCCCATGAGCGGTCGCAGCAACCTGGGCCCCGTCCTCAGCGACCCCAGCAAACGCAAATCCCGGCACCCAGCAAAGCGCGAAGGTCAAAGCACAGGCGACAAGCATGCGGAATCTATTAAGCACGAAAAGCTCCAAGCGAATACAAGGACGGAGTGAAACACAAAACGATGGAATTATCGCGCCAAGCCGCACTACTCGGAAAGCTCAAAGCCGTACTTAGCCCAAATCTTCTGGGCCTTCTTGTTGGTCAGGCAGAAGTCGATGAACGCCTTGGCCTTGTCGGCGTGCTCGGAGCTCTCGGCAACGGCACCCGGATACACGATGGGCTTATGCGAGTCCTCGGGACACACAAAGGCCTCCTCGATGCCGTCATAGCGGAAGATATCGGAGCTGTAGACAAAACCGGCCACGCAGTCGCCCGTAGAGACGTAAGACGCAGCGGTGCCGACCTTGTCGGCCAGGGCCACCTTGTCGGCAAGCTCGGGTGCATACTCGCCGTCGTCGCCCTCGGTGCCGGTGTAGAGACCCACAGAAGCTAAGGCCTGGTTGGCGTACTTGCCGGCGGGGACGGTCTTGGCGTCGCCGATGGCGATCTTGCCGTCCAGATTCGCGACGTTGGCGATGGCCTCGATCTTGGTGTCGGAACCCTCAGCACGAATGATCACAAGGTCGTTGACGAACATATCCTCACGGGTGTCGGCATCGACGAGCTCGGCGGCCTCGGCGTCGTCCATGGTGCCTTTGGAGGCGGTGATGAGCACGTCGACCGTGGCGCCGGCGCGCATCTGCTCGACAAGGTCGCCAGACGCCTTAAACTGCGTGTCTGCAAACGTGGTGCCGGTCTGGTCGGTGTAGAGCTCTTGGACCTCGGGCAGAGCCTTCTCGAGCGAGTTGGCGGCAAAGACCTGCAGCTCGACAGCCTTCTTGGAAGATGCCTTGGCAGAACCGGCATCGGATCCGGCCGGCTCGGACGTCTTGCTGCCCGAGCAGCCGGCAAGACCAAGGCCGGCAGCGGCGACAGCAGAAAGCGAGACGAATCCGCGGCGAGAAACCATATCGAACATATTCAACCCTTTCGGACCTTGTGCCCGGGTACCCCACCGCGAGCTATAATCTGCAATCAGATTATACTTTCACGCGAATAATGTAAGTGATAAAGATTTCTCGTCTGATAATTTTCTTTTGCCGATAGTCTCAGGACGTTCCGCGCTGTCGCTGCATAAAAAGGCGGAGCGACTCGTAAAGTCGCTCCGCCGCAGGTAGTGCGATTATTTGGCGTGCCCGCCGCCCGCCGTCATTTGGGCCGCATGCTCCAGTTGATCGCTCACGGCCTCCCAGCTTTCGCGGGCCGCTTTCGTGGATCCCGGAAAGTTGATGACAAGCGTATGCCCACGCTGCATGCACGCGGCGCGCGAGAGCATGGCGCGGCGCGTCTTGGTCATCGAGTACGCACGGATCGCCTCGGCAATACCCGGCACGTCGCGATCGCAGACGGCACGCGTCGCCTCGGGCGTCACATCGCGCATCGAAAGCCCCGTGCCGCCGCAGGTGAGCACGACATGGGCGTGGCACTCATCGGCGGCTTCCACAATGGCATCACCAATCTCGCTGACGTCATCGCGCACGACCACATGTGAGGCGACCGTCCAGCCCTGTGCCTCGATAAGTTCCTCGAGTGCGGCTCCGGCCTCGTCCTGGGCAAGATCGCGCGTATCCGAGCACGTCACAATCGAAATCTTCAACTCCATAGCATTCCTCCTACAACACGGCGCCCTCGGGCAGGTCGACGCGAACAACGTCCACGACATCTCCCGCCTTGAGCTCGCACGGTCCTTCGTCAATACGCAGTAGACAGTTGGCCCGCTGCATCGTGCCGAGCAGCGCCGAATTCTG
>JAHYYK010000017.1 GCA_019425005.1 Collinsella sp. | reverse complement strand
TGGAAGGCCCGTGGCGGCGAAGATGCCGATCCGCTCTACACCGCGTTTAAACATCGCAACGCCGATTGGCTCGAGAAATACTGCGTCTACATGGCCGTTAAGAAGTACTTTAAGGGCGAGTCGCGCCACGATTGGCCGACGGATGTCGCGCGCTACAACGAGCACCTGATTGACGACAAGCGTTTCCACGACGAGGCAGAGCTGCAGGCGTACATGCAGTACCGCTTTGACCTAGCCTGGTGCGAGCTCATGAACTACGCGCACAAGAAGGGCATCGAGGTCATCGGCGATATTCCTATGTACGTGTCCGACGATTCGGCAGATGCGTGGAGCGAACCCGAGAACTTCTGGCTGTCCGATACCGGTAAGGCAATCGAGATCTCCGGTGCGCCGCCCGATAACTTTGCGCCCGAGGGCCAGGTGTGGGGCAACCCAACGTTCCGCTGGGACCACATGAAGCAGAACGGCTACCGCTGGTGGATGGACCGCCTGCGTCGCGCGTTCTCGCTCTACGACCGTGTGCGCCTGGACCACTTCCTGGGCTTCCATAGCTACTTTAGTATCCCCGCGGGCAAGGCTTGCGCCGACGGTCGCTGGCTAGCGGGCCCGGGCAAGGACCTGTTTCAGACCGCCTACGACGAGCTAGGTCCGCTCAACTTTATCGCCGAGGACCTGGGCTATTTGACGCCCGGTGTTCGCGCCATGGCTTCGACCTGCGGTTTCCCCGGCATGGACGTGCTGGAGTTTAGCGACTACGACGTTCGTTGCGGTGTGCATCCCACGCCCGGCAAGATTCTGTACACCTCGACGCACGATACGTCGACGCTGGCCGGTTGGTGCACGCGTTCCTTTGCGGGTGGCGACGTGCCGAGCGGTGTTGAGGTGGCGTCCAAGCTGATGAGCGACGCGCTGGCAAGCGACGCTCCCCTGGTGATGATGCCGCTGCAAGATATCTTGGGACTGGGCGACGACGCGCGCATGAACGTTCCGGGCGTGGCCACGGGCAACTGGACCTGGCAGGCTGACGAAACCGATGTTGCGGCCGCCGAGGGCAAAACTTCGCAGCTCCTGCGCAACACCCATAGATTCTGGGGCGAAGCGTGATAAAACCCCCGATATAGGGTACAGTTACAGCTGTTTGAATTTTTGCGGGCAGAGCGATCTGCCCGCTTTGTGCTGAAAAGGAAGTATTATGGCGCGCTACGATTACAAGTGCTCGAGCTGCGGCAACGTGTTCGAGGTTGAGCATCCCATGTCCGAGACCCCCGAGGTCCTATGCCCGAGCTGCGGTGCCCCGGCGGTCAAGACGTTCTCGGCCAGCGGTATTAAATTTGAGGGCAGCGGTTTCTACAACACCGACCAGCGAAGCGGTGGCTCCAGCACCAGCGCCACAAACGGCTGCTGCGCCAACTGTCCGCATAACCACTAGAAACAACGCGGCCCCGCGATCAACACCAATCGCGGGGCTGATTCTTTAGCTGCCCAGGTTTCCTTATGAGTTGCGGTGAAATAAGGACTGTTTAGCGGGTAGAAGCGTCTTTCAATCCCTATTTCAACGCAGCTTAGTTGTTACATGTGAGCCAGGCGGGCGCAGAAGTGGCCGTCGTAGGAGTCGGCGTTTACGGGGACGCTTTGGAATAGTCCGCGGTCGTTTTGACGTACGGAGACGAGCTTCTTGGCTTGTTCGAACTCGGGTAGCTGCAGAATCTGCGCCTCGGAGAGGGGTGCCAAGCTAAAACCTGCGCCCTCGGGAGAAGCCAAAAACGCATCCACGACTTGCGTGTTCTCTTCATCAAAGACCGAGCAGGTGGCATAGATAAGCTCGCCGCCGGCAGCCACGCGGGCAGCAGCCTCCTTGAGCATCGTAAGCTGCAGTTTGGGCAGCTCAACCGTCACATCCTTTTCGGTCAGGCGCCACGGGATCTCGGGATGACGACGCATGGTTCCGGTGCCAGAGCACGGCGCATCGATAAAGACTGTGTCGAACTTAACCGGCTCGCCAAGCATGGCATCAAACGATGTGAGCACCTCATCAAGCTCGCAAGCATCACCAGAAACCGTACGAACGCCCTGAATACCGGCCTTATGCAGGCGAGCGAGATTCAGATCGCACTTGCGATCATGCAGATCGAGCGCCGTATGCTGACGCTCATAGCCCGTACGCTTGGCCTGGCACATCATCACATAGGTCTTGGTGCCACGACCGGCACCAATCTCAAGGCAGCTACCAGGGCGCGTGGCAGCTGTGGCGATAAGTTGCGCGTTGAGATCAGATGCCACCGCGGCAGCACGCTCAAACGCACCCGAAGCAACGGTAACCTGGGCATCAACCGGGGCATGGCAGCCCGGGAAGACAGGTGCGACGAGCTGCGAGATATACGGATCGGGCTTGGAAGCAAAAGCGTTCTCATGCAGGGCCAGAGGCGCGGGGGCCAGATTGCCAGCAAAGTTGAGCGCACCCTCTGGGGTATCGAACGAGGCCATAATACGAGCGCACAGCCAACGCGGCAGACCCATCAGGCGCGACAGACGAACCAAGCGTCGCTCAGACTCATCTACATCGGACGCAGTGGCAAAGTTCTCAACGTTGTCCGCGACCTTATGGAGCACGGCATTGGCCAAACCAGCGGCAGACTTAGCTCCGCTGCGCACCAGCTCAACGCCCTGACTCACCGCAACGCGGCCAGGCGTATGCAGATAGAGCATCTCGAAGGCCGAGATGCGAAGCGCCATGCGAACACGCGGCGCGACCTTTTTGGGCTTATCGAGAAACTGATCGAGCAGTTCATCCAAAATACCCTGTGTGGCGGCAACACCGAGCGCCAAGCGAGCGGCAAACGCGGAATCGCGTTGATCAATGGCCTTGGCAGAAGCACGGGAAGACAACACGTCGCGTGCATACATACCGCGGCGATCGGCCTCCATCAATACATCGAGCGCAAGCTTGCGCGCGGGTGACAGCTTGCTCATGACAAAACACCCCACGAAAGATCGGCGCCCTGCAGGCCAGCAGCCCAGGCAGAAGCAGACATAGCACGCTTGCCATCGGGCTTAACCTCGAGCAATTCAACCGAGCCATCGGAAAGACCAAGGTAAACACGCTTGTTCTTAACGTCAACGGCGCCCTCGTCAAGCGAGACATCGGCCGGTGCAGCATCGAGCACGCGCACGGTCTTGCCGGCAATCACGCATCGGGCAGGCGCGGTATCGGACGAGGCCAGCACATGACGCACGCAATTGAGCGCCCCCATCTGCGGATCAAGACGCATCTCCTGCTTAGAAATCTTGGCGGCATGGGTAACAAGCGACTCATCCTGCTCAGTCCACACGGCGGTGCCATCGGAAAGCGAAGGAAGCGTATCGGCAAGCAATTTACCGCCAAGCTCAGCAAGCTCCATGGTCAGCGCCTCAGCATGCTTACCGGCAACCGACGTGGAAGCCTGAGCACAATAAGCGCCAGTATCCACGCCATGCCCGATGCGCATGATAGCAACGCCAGCAACCTCGTCACCAGCGAGAATCGCACGCTGAATAGGAGCAGCCCCACGCCAACGAGGCAGCAAGGACGCATGAACATTCACAATGCCGAGCGGCGCCATATGCAGCACCTCATCGGGCAAAATGCACCCATAAGCAGCCACGCAGAAAATGTCAGCCTGGACAGCCTGAAGCGCCTCAACAACCTCAGGCGTCATACGATTGGCCTCAACAACCGGCAACCCCAACTCAAGCGCCTTAGCCTTAACAGGAGACGGCTCCAACTTTTTACCACGCCCACGAACAGCATCAGGACGAGTAACAACAAGCGCAATCTCATTCCCAGCCTCAACAAGCGAAACCAGCGAAGGCTCAGCAAAATCAGGCGTACCCATAAACACAATACGCATAAAGGACGTCTCCCCTCAACCAAAGCCGAGACGGCTACAAAGAACAGCGGAAAGCCAAGTACCCGGCCCATCCGCAAGAACAATTCAACAAAAACAAATATACCCAAAACCAAAGAAAGAGCCGCAATAAAAGCAGCTCTTCCAACAAAGCAATTATCAGCGAAGACGCCCTTCCCTGGCCCGACGGCACCCGGGCGAGTCAAGCAGCGTCAACGTAGTCCCCGGGGCGCCCGCCTATATCGTCCCGCGCGCAGTTTCGCAGCGCAGCGAGAATGTTTGAGCACGGGATGATATAGGCGGGCGCCCCGGGGACGGACAAACCTACTCCGTCTCGCCCGGTCGAGCGCCGCGGGCCAGGGCGTCCTGGTACTCCTTGACGGCCTTGATCCTCTGCATCGGCTTGAGTCGCTCGAACATGGTATTGCCGTGCAGGTGATCGATCTCGTGCTGCAGGCACACGCAGAACAGGTCGCCTGTGGCCTCATAGCGAATCAGGTTGGCATCCAGGTCATACGCCTCGACGACAACGTGATCGGGACGCTCGATCTCGCAGCTAATGCCGGGGATGGAAAGGCAGCCCTCGCTAAACGGCACCAAATGGTCACTCTGCTCGACAATGACGGGGTTGATGAGCACGTACGGGTCGTAATCGTTCTTGTCGCTGTAGTCGCAGTCGATGGTGACGAGCTGAATGAGCTCACCGATCTGCGGGGCGGCCAGGCCGCAACCGCCGTTGTCGAACATCATCTTCTTCATCTTCTCGGCAAGCGCCTCAATCGCCGGGGTGATCTCCTCGATGACGGCGCACTCCTGGCGCAGACGAGGGTCGGGCGACAGTACGATTCCGTTGGCTTCCATGGCCATCCTTTCGGGTTGTTACATCAAATCATAGGCATCGACGTCAACGCTCACGCTCACGCCGCGCACAGAGCCCACCTCTTTGAGGCAGGCGTCGATATCATCAGAGACATGGTACCCCACGGGCGACTTCACAAGCAGATGGAAGCGGTAACGGTCCTTGGCTCTCTCGATTACACACGAAGCCGGGCCCAGCACCTGCGGCACCGCGCTGCCCGCCCGCAAAAAGTCTGGCGCGGCGGCATGCCAGCGGCGCTTAAGAAGCTTTGCAATGCGCCCGATGTAGTCGTGCGCGTCGTCTCGGTTCGCCGACCACACCAAAATGTTGACCAGGCGAATAAACGGCGGGTACAGCGCGTCGCGGCGCTGATCCAGGTCGTAGTCGGTAAAGATCGAACGGTCGTGCTCAGCGACGGCGCGAATGACCGGATCCTCGGGCAGGTAGGTCTGGATGATCACCTCACCGGGACGATCGCCGCGACCGGCACGGCCCGCCACCTGTTCCAGCAGGTCGTAGGCGCGCTCCCCTGCGCGGAAGTCCGGCAGCTTGAGGGCAAAGTCGGCATTGACCACGCCCACAAGCGTGACCTCGGGAAAGTCAAGGCCCTTGGCGATCATCTGCGTGCCCAGCAGCACCGCACAATCGGCGGCATCGAACTGCTCGAGCAGTTTTTTGTGCGCATCCTTGCCGCGCGTGGAATCGGCATCCATGCGAATGATGGCGACATCCTCGGGCAGCATCTGGTGCAGCGCGTCCTCGATCTGCTGAGTGCCCAGGCCCATTTTTGCCAGATAGCGGCTACCGCATTTGGGGCAACGACTCGTGGGCGCGGGATACGGCTGCACGCGCCAAGACGATCCGCAGGTGTGACACTGCAGCGTGTGCGTGCGCTCGTGATACGTAAGCGCGGTGGAGCAGTGGTTGCAGGTTGGGACGCAGCCGCACTCGCGGCACATCAGGAACGGCGCAAAGCCACGGCGGTTATGTAGTAGCACTGCCTTCTCGCGGCGCTCGACCACACGCTCCAGACCTTCCATCAAGGGTTTTGAGAACATAGAGCGGCTGCCGTGCGAGAACTCGCGGCGCAGGTCGGCAATGCGGACTGTCGGCAGCACGGCGTGTCCCGGGCGCTCGGGCATCTCGACGCGCGTCCAGGTGGCACCGTTATACGTGCCACGGCGGCAGCGGTCGAGGGCCTCGGCCGAGGGCGTGGCGGAGCCCAACACGAGCGGGCAGCGGTAGCGCCGCGCCATCTCGGCCGCCACCTCGCGCGCATGGTAGCGCGGACTAGAGCCCTGCTTGTAGCTGGTCTCGTGCTCCTCGTCGATGATGATGAGACCCAAGTCGCTGAGCGGGCAAAAGAGCGCCGAGCGGGCGCCGACTACCACGCGGGCCGCACCGCTGGCGACCATATCCCACTGGTCCAGACGCTCGCCGGCCGAAAGGCGCGAATGGAACACGGCGACCGTCTCGCCAAAGCGCGAACGGAAGCGGCCGACGGTCTGGGCCGTCAGCGAGATCTCGGGCACGAGCACGCAGGCCGAACGGCCGGTCGCCAGCACGCGCTCAATCGCCGAGAGGTAGACCTCGGTTTTGCCGGAGCCGGTGACGCCGTCGACCAGCACCACGTCGCCATGAGCGTCCAGACGGGCGCGCTCAATCTGCGCGAGTGCCTGTTGCTGGCCGTTGGTAAGAGAGACCGGCGCCTTGCCGCTTGCCGAGGACAGCGTGGTCTGCTCGCTGCAACCGCGCCAGGCACGGCGCTCCTCCACCACCACGACGCCGCGTTTTTCGAGCGCCTTGATGGTCGCCGACATACTGTTATAGAGCAGGTTGAGGTCGCGCGTCGTGACCGGGCCGCACTGGAGCGCCTCGATGAGCTGACGCTGACGGACCGCGGTCTTTGGCGGCGTGTAGTCGAAACCCTCGGGCGTGAGCATGACCCAGCGGTTTTGGATGGGTTTAACGGCAGGGCGCTCAACGGTCCACACGCCGTCATCGCCCTTGACCACGCGCGGGCTTCCGCCCGGAGGCAAGAACAGGCGCAGGCACTCGGAAAGCGTCGCAACATACTCGCGGCTCATCCAACGTGCAATACGGGCGGACTCGGCGCCAAAGAGCGGTTTGCTGAGGATGGTCTCGATGGGCTTGATGCGCGCGGTGTCGAGGGTAATGTTGCCTTGCAAGTCGCCCAGTTCGGGCGCAATATCGACGATATAGCCTGCGGCAGCACGGTTACCAAAGTGGACCAGGACCGTGGATCCGATCTGCGCCTCGTTGGCAAGGGACCGGGGGATACCGTAGGCGAATGGCTCGGACAGCGCACGGGTCGGGATGTCGAGGACCACGCTCGCGTAGGCGGCAACGGGCTCGGGCGCGGACTCGGGCTTGGCCTGCTCGGCCGAGCGGTCGGGCTTTTCGAGGGCCTGTTTTGGTTCCGGCGAACCAAACAGCGAAAGTTGCTCGGCTATGGCCCCAGCACCTCCTATCCCATACGTCTACAGAAACAATAGCCCCGCTCTGAGTGAACGGGGCTCGGATACATACATTTGCGCAGCGATTACAGCGCCATCGTGCGGGCGCGGTCGATGCGCGCCAGGCAGTCGTCGCGGCCGACGAGCGCCATGGTCTCGCCCAGCGGAGGACTCACCATGTTGCCGCAGACGGCGACGCGCACGGCCTGGAACACCACGCGCTTCTTAAGGTCCATCTGCTCGGGAAGCGGCTCAAGCGCGGCGTCAATGTTGACAGCCGTCCACTCGTCCACGCCCTCGAGCGCGGCCTTGGCGGCATCCAGAATGGCACCCATGCCTTCCTTGGCCAGGCCCTTGTTGACGGACTTCTCGTCATACTCAAGCGTCTCGGCCGTAGCAAAGATGGGAGCGGCGACGGTCACGGCGTCGGCCGGCATCTTGGTGCGCGGCTTAACGATGGCAGCAAGCGCATCGATCCAATCCTCGCCGTACTCGACATTACCCTCGATAAGACCCGCCTCGTGCAGCTCGGGGACCATGATCTCATCGGCAAACTGAGCATCGGACATGCCATTGATGTACTCGGCATTAACCCAATCAAGCTTCTTGGGGTCGAAGGTCGCCGGGTTCTTGGAGATGCGGTCGAGCGAGAACTTGCTGGCCAGGACATCGCGCGGGATGATCGTGGTCTCGCCGTCGAGCGACCAGCCGAGCAGCGCCAGATAGTTGACGAAGGCGTCGGACAGGTAACCGGCGTCGCGGTACTCCTCCACCGAGGTAGCGCCGTGGCGCTTGGAGAGCTTCTTACCGTCGGCGCCAAGGATCATGGAGATGTGGGCGAACGTAGGCACGGGCGCGCCGAGGGCCTCGTAGACCATGACCTGGCGCGGGGTGTTGGACAGATGGTCGTCGCCGCGGATGACGTGGGTGATCTTCATCATGGCGTCGTCGACGACGGTCGCGAAGTTATACGTGGGCGTGCCGTCGGAGCGGAAGATGACAAAGTCGTCGAGCTCCTTGGCGTCGAAGGTCACCTCGCCGTGGACGGCGTCGTGGATACGGACGTCGCCGCGGTCCTCGGGCACCTTGATGCGCAGGACGTAGGGCTCGCCGGCCTCGATGCGGCGGCGTGCCTCCTCGGGATCAAGATCGCGGCAGCGGCGCTGATAGCCCTGGAAGGGGTCCTTACGCTCCTGGGCGGCCTTGCGATCGGCGTCGAGCTGCTCCTTGGTGCAGAAGCAGGGATAGGCCTTGCCCTCGTCCCAGAGCTTCTGGGCGGCCCGCTTGTATAGGTCCAGGCGCTCGGTCTGTGCGTAGGGGCCATAGTCGCCGCCCACCTCGGGGCCCTCGTCCCAGTCCAGGCCCAGCCAACGCATGGCGCGCAGGATAATCTGCGTGTTCTCGTCGGTAGAGCGGGTGGGGTCGGTGTCGTCGATGCGCAGGATGAACGTGCCGCCGTTTGCGCGGGCAAAAGCCCAGTTATAGATAGCGGTGCGGGCGCCGCCGATGTGCAGCTTGCCCGTCGGCGAGGGTGCAAAGCGGACGCGAACGTCTGATGCCATGGAAATCTCCTCGATTGTAGGATGGATGTCTAACCGCATCAGTATAAAGCATCAAAGCAACCTCCGCACAAAGGGCACCGACCCACTCATTGGGGACAGACTTAAATGACCAGTCTTTGGGCAACCTGTCGGCACTTAGGCAAGGCTGGTCATTTAAGTCTGTCCCCAATGAGTAGGTGCGGAAAGGGTGTGAATGTTTGATTTACGCGCTATGATGTGCCCTTGCATAGAGAGCCCGGCGGAATGGTAACGGTCGCCGGGACACGTTTTTGAAAGGACAATCATGTCAGAAGAACTTCGTTCCATCCCGCCCCAACACGGGTCCTTTGTTTTTACGTCGGAGTCGGTGACCGAAGGTCATCCCGATAAGATCGCTGACCAGATCAGCGACGCCGTCCTCGACGCAATCCTCGCCAAAGAAATAGAGCTCCAGGAGCAGGGCTACATCGCCCCCAACGGCGTGCCTGCCAACGTTGAGAACGTCCGTTGCGCCTGCGAGACCCTCGTGACCACCGGCACTGTCATCGTCGCCGGCGAGATTCGCACCCAGGCCTACGTCGACGTACAGGAAATCGCCCGCGGTGTTATCCGCCGCATCGGCTACAACCGTGCCAAGTTCGGTTTTGACTGCGACACTTGCGGCGTTATGAGCCTCATCCACGAGCAGTCGCCCGATATCGCCCAGGGCGTTGACGAGTCCTTCGAGACCCAGACCGGCGCTACCACCGACCCGATCGACCTGATCGGCGCCGGCGACCAGGGCATGATGTTCGGCTACGCCTCCAACGAGACCAAGACCCTCATGCCCATGCCGCACTACCTGGCAAGCCGCCTGGCCGAGCGCCTGGCAGCCGTGCGTCACGACGGCACCCTGCCCTATCTGCGTCCCGACGGCAAGACCCAGGTCACCGTGCGCTACGAGGAAGGCAAGCCCGTCGAGGTCACGACCATCGTCATCTCCACGCAGCACGCAGCCGAGATCGAGGACATGGGCAAGATCAAGGCCGACCTCATCGAGCACGTCATCACCCCGGTCATGGCTGCCGAGAACATGCCGTGGGACAACGCGGACATCTACGTGAACCCCACCGGTCGTTTTGTCGTGGGCGGCCCCATGGGCGACACGGGCCTCACCGGCCGCAAGATCATCGTCGACACCTACGGCGGCTACGGTCGTCACGGCGGCGGTGCCTTTAGCGGCAAGGACTGCACCAAGGTTGACCGCTCCGCCGCGTATGCCGCGCGCTGGGTCGCCAAGAACGTGGTCGCCGCCGGTCTGGCCGACCGATGCGAAGTCGAGCTTGCCTACGCCATCGGCGTTTCCAAGCCCCTCTCAATCATGGTCGACACCTTCGGTACCGCGCATGTTGCCGAGGACAAGATCGTCGAGGCCGTAGAGAAGACCTTCGACCTGCGCCCGGGCGCAATCATCCGCGACCTAGACCTGCGTCGCCCCATCTACGAAAAGACGGCAGCCTACGGTCACTTCGGCCGAGAAGACGCCGACTTCACCTGGGAAAAAACCGACCGAGTCGAAGAACTCAAAGCAGCCTGCGGCCTGTAAGCCAACGGCAAAAGCTGCAGCCACATATCGATGCACCAAAAGAAGTACCGGCCCCAACCGATACTTCTTTTTTATTAATCCGGTGGTGAAGATATTTCGATATGGGCATACGCAACGTCAGCAGCCAATGAATTTTGGAGCACATGCGCCTCTACCATGTATCCTTAGTCCCGAGGGGCGGGGCATAAGGTCGATCGCGAGTTCCGCACGAGCCGGAGAGCACTTAATGCGCCTCCGTGCGAGCAGGACTGTAGAGCAGGAGACCTTATGCCCCGCCCCTCGGGACGACGAGCCACGTAAAGGAGCAGCCATGGCAGGCAAGCCGCAAACACTAGCTACGACCTCGGCATTCGAGATCTTGGGCCCCGTCATGGTCGGCCCAAGTTCATCGCACACCGCCGGTGCCCTGCGCTGCGCCCAGGTTGCCGCCAGCCTGCTGGAAGGCCGCATCACCAAAGTCACCTTTGGCCTGTGGAACTCCTTCGCCCACACCTACCGCGGTCACGGCACCGATCGTGCACTCGTCGCGGGCATCCTAGGCCTCGACACCGATGACGAGAACATCAAACAGGCCTTCGACCTCGCGCGCGAGCAGGGCCTCGAATATCACTTTGAAATCAAGGGCGACGACGCCTCCATCCACCCCAACACCGTCGACATCGACATGGTCGACGACACGGGCGCTACGGCACAGGTCCGCGGCGAGAGCCTGGGCGGCGGCAAGATGCGCATCAGCCGCATTAACGGCGTCGGCGTTGACATCTCGGGCATGTACTCCACGCTCTTCGTAGCGCACCAGGACGTCCCCGGCGTGCTCGCCGCGCTCACGAACCTGCTCGCCTACGCCCACGTGAACATCGCCTTCTGCCGCACCTACCGCACCGAGGTGGGCGGCCAGGCCTACTCCGTCTTTGAGACCGACGGCACCCCCGACGACACCGTCGTCCCCATGCTGCGCAAGCTCGACAATGTCAATTACGCAACGTTTATCAAGCTCCCGGGCTCGGTTTCGTCGCTCTCCCCCGGCGTCTCAGCAAAGGAAATCTTCGACGATGGCGAGCAGCTGCTCGATGCGTGCAGGCAACTGGGACTCAGCATCGGCGCCGTCATGGCCCTGCGCGAGGCGCGTCTGACCGGCGAGGCCCATGCTATCGCAGCCATGCGCCGCGTGCTCGACGTCATGCGCGAGGAGACCACGACCCCCATCGTCAATCCGCAGCGATCGCTCGGCGGGCTTATCGGCGGCGAGGCTAAACTCGTCGATGCCACCGGCCGCAACGATTTGAGCACGAGTCTGATGGGCACCGTTCAAACCGACGCCGTGGCCCGCGCGATGGCCGTGCTCGAGCGCTCCGCCACGATGGGAGTGATCGTCGCCGCCCCCACGGCAGGCTCCGCGGGTGTCGTGCCCGGCTGCGTGCTGGCGCTCGCCGATCACCTTCAGCTCGACGACGAACAGGTCATGGACGCGCTCTACTGCGCAGCCGCCATCGGCCTCAACCTCACCACGAGCGCCTGCGTTGCCGGCGCCGAGGGCGGATGTCAGGCGGAGGTGGGAAGCGCCGCCGCCATGGCAGCCGCCGCGCTGGTGCAGATGCTCGGCGGCACGCCCGAGCAGGCGCTCGACGCCAGTTCCATCGCGCTGAGTAACCTGCTGGGCCTCGTTTGTGACCCCGTCGGTGGCCTCGTGGAGGTGCCCTGCCAAAACCGCAACGCCATCGGCGTGGCAGCGGCCTTTAGCTCGGCACAACTCGCCCTCGCCGGCATTAAGAGCCTGGTGCCGTTTGACCAGATGGCACATGTCATGCTCTCAGTGGGCCACGCGTTGCCGGCCACGCTGCGCGAGACGGCAAAGGGCGGCATCGCGCAGGCTCCGGCCGCACTTTCGGCCTGTGCAAAATGCGGTGTGTGCGGATAACGGCTAAGAACGACTCAAAGGTGGGACAAATGTCCCAGCTCTTTCGAATGCCACCGTTTCCGTACCACAAACAGCAGGGCAATCGCTATAATGCAAGCCCAGTAAAAACACGATGAACCGCAAGGCGAAAATCGAAGGATATGCATACGATGTCGCAAAACGATCGAACTCAACTGATTCCCGATCCGCAGCAGCCGAGCAGGCACACCGGCGGCGTTCAGTCGCCGCGTCCTATCGCGCCGAGCCACGGTCAGCAGCGTGGTGCGGCAAACGCTTCCCAACGCCCGAACCAGCAGCGTCAGCAACGTCAACAGCGCCAGGCAAACGGCAATGCGCCCAAGCAGCCCCCCACGCACGCCCGAGGCGATCGCGGCCCCGCGCGCAAGTCCGCCGAGAACAATAAGTCGGGCAAAAAGACGACGCTCTTTGTCGTCCTGGGTCTTATCGTCATTGTCTATATCGTAGGCGTCGTAGCGTTTTCCCAGCTAGCCTACCCCAATACCGCCATCGCCGGCGTCGACGTCTCGTTCTCAAACGCTTCGTCTGCCGCCACCAAGGTCAACTCGGCTTGGAAGCACTATAAGCTCACCGTGACAGGCGATGACTTTAGCTGGACGTATCAGCCCGAGTCTGATGAGCCCATCGTCGACGGCGAAGCTGCCGCAAAAGAGATCATCAGCCACAACGAAGCCTTTGTATGGCCGGTCCGCCTTGTGGAATCCTTAAGCGGCAAGACCAAAACAACCGCTACCTCCAACGAAGTCGATCTTGATCAAGACGTCGACCTGTCCATGCTCTCCGACACCTTTGACCAAAAGAAGTTTGAGAAGGATCTGGGCGCCGCCATCGACGAGTTTAACGAGGGCCGTTCGGGCACGTTCGAGGCCAATAGCTCCTTTGACGAGCAGGCCGGCAAGTTTACCGTCGAGAAGGCGCGCTCCAACGAAAAAATCAACCGCGAGCATGTCATTAAGTATGCCGAGCTCGAGCTTGCCTCGCTGTCCGAGACCGTAGACCTTTCCAAGCTCGGCAACGATGCCTATGAGCCGCTCAATGGAACGCTGACCGATGATCAGATTCAGGCCGCATGCGATGCCGCCAACAACTTCCTGGGCGTCAACGTGACCCTCAAACTCAACGGCGAGGATGCCGGCAAGGTTGATGGCAGCTCCGTGTTGCAGTGGATCAGCTTTGCCGATCCGGCCAACCCCACACTCGATACGTCGCAGATCAGCAGCTGGGCAGCCGAGCTCGCCAACGGCTTTAACACCGTGGGCTCCACTCGCTGGTGGACGCGCGCCGATGGCAAGCAATGCGCCGTAGAAGGCGGCGACTTTGGTTGGTCCATCGACAGCAGCTCGCTCGCCAAGCAGGTCGAGGACGCCATTAACAACAAACAGACCGGCGAAATCGAGATCAAGTACTCCCAGAAGGCCGACACCTTTACCGCAAAGGGAGAGCCCGACTGGAAGGCATACGTCGATGTCGATCTATCCGAGCAGCACGCGCGCTACTACGACGAGAGCGGCAACATCGTGTGGGAGGCCAACTTTATCTCCGGCAAGCCGGGAGAGGACGCCACCCCCGAGGGCGTATGGCAGATTAACAGCAACGATGGCGCCAGCAAGCTCATCGGTGCCAAGGACCCCGAGACCGGCAAGCCCAAATACGAGAGCCCGGTCAGCTATTGGATGCCGTTTGAGGGAAACATGGTCGGCTTCCACGATGCAACGTGGCAAAACGACAAGAGCTTTGACGACCCCAACTCCTACAAGTGGTGCGGCAGCCACGGTTGCATCAACCTGCGCCTGGCCGACGCCAAGGCACTTCACGACTGCATCAAAGTCGGCCTGTGCGTGGTTGTCCACTCGTAGTGCAACGCGAGCATTCCTACAACGTGGAACCGCTGCGACCAATCTAACAGTTCCGAAAGAAACCGTCCTATGCGCCCGCCCCAACCGATGGGCGCATATAATTATCGAGGTTCTTTCTATAAAGGAGACGCTATGCCGAATGTCCCCACGATCACCCCGGGCCCGGATAATACCGAGCACACGCCCGAAGGTGCCACCGAAACGCTTCCTGTGATCACAGACGTACATGCCGACAAGGAGAACGGACGCACGAACGATACGGCCGAGATTTCCGATGAAGAGGCATATGCCAAGCTCAAGGCAAAACGTGCCGAACGTCGACGCAAAAAGCTGATTCGACGCGGCATTGCCGCCGGCATCGTGGGTGTCATCGCGCTCATTGCTATTGTCGCAACCCTGGTTATCAATGCGCAGCCACAGGGCGAAAGCGGGCCTGCGACCGACATGGTGACCGAGGGCACGTTTAGCACAACGGTCGAGGCAAAAGGCCAGCTCAAACCCATTTCGTCCTCAGTGGTCTCCCCTTCTGTCGACGGCACGGTCGATTCGATCAACGTGCAGGCAGGCCAATCCGTCAACGAGGGCGACGTGCTTATGACCATTAAAAACGACGAGCTCGATCGCAACGTTGCCGAGGCGCAGCGTGCAGTTGCAGCCGCCCAGGAAGACCTCACCAACGCGCAGAAAGCCGCAGCTGCCGCGCAGGCCGCCCCAACGACGGACGTCGACGGAGCTTCCGCAGCGGCTGGCATCTCCGCCGCATCAGCGGACACGAACGCCGTATCGGCCGCGCAGCGCAGCCTCACATCGGCCCAGGCAAACCTCGATCAGGCGAACGCCAAGGCCGCCAGCCGTACGGTCACGGCCCCGAGCTCGGGCAGCATCGTGGAGCTCAACGCCAAGGTGGGCGCCACGGTAACAGGCGGCATGATCATGGGCGAAAGCGATACGAGCGGCGGCAAGCAGTGCATGCAGATCGCCGACCTGTCCAAGATGAAGGTGACGGTTCAGGTGGGCGAAAAGGATATCGCCAAAATTGCCGTGGGCCAAAGCGCCAACGTGACCTATCCCGCGTTTCCCGATATCGTGAGCCAGGGCACCGTCACGGCTATCGCCTCGGTGGCAAACTCCGACTCCTCTTCCGGGAGCGGCGGCAGCGTGACCTTTAACGTCGACATCCTCATCGAAGCACCTGACAGTCGCCTTAAGCCGGGTATGACTGCCGAGGTCTCGGTAGTGACCGAGAAGCTCGACGACGTGGTGATGGTGCCGACCATGGCGCTCATGACCGAAGACGGCGAACACTATTACGTCAACGTGGCAACCGATGACGAGGGCAAGCAAACCCATCGCGTGAAGGTGGCCGTCGTGACGCAAAACGACAACGAGGCTGTAGTCGGTAAGACGCAGGTCAAGCGCGCCGACCCGGGCAACGAGATCAATCCAGACGTCCCGGTTACCAAGCTACGCAACGGCGACACCATCGTGACGGATACCGGCACAGGCATGACGGCAGACGGCGGCGACAACATGCCTGCCGACGAGGGCAAGTAATGCGTCCCGTCATCGACATCCGCAACGTGCACCGCATCTTTGAGAGCGAGGCAGGTTGCGCCCATATCTTGCACAACGTGAGCCTGGCAGTAGATCCCGGTGAGTTCGTTGCCATCACCGGCCCCTCGGGCTCGGGCAAGTCAACGCTCATGAACATCCTGGGCTGCCTGGACAAACCGACGGCGGGCGATTACTTCCTGCAAGGGCTCAACGTCGCCGAGCTCGACGATGACGAGCTCACCGAGGTGCGAGCGCTGAGCATCGGCTTTGTCTTTCAGAGCTTTAATCTGCTGCCGCGCCTGACGGTGATCGAAAACGTCATGCTGCCGCTGTCCTACACCAATGTGCCGCGCAGCCAGCGCGAGATGCGCGCCGTACACGCGCTGCAGGCCGTCACGCTGCCCGTCGACCACTGGGACCACCGCATATCCGAGCTCTCGGGCGGCCAGATGCAGCGCGTCGCCATCGCGCGCGCCCTTGTCAACGATCCACCCATCATTTTGGCCGACGAGCCGACGGGCAACCTGGACTCCGCCACGGGAGCGCTCGTCATGGAAACCTTCCACAAGCTCCAGGAGCGCGGCAAAACCATCGTGCTTATCACACACGATCCCGGCATCGCCGCCGAGGCCGACCGTGCCGTGACCATCCGCGACGGTCGCATTCACGACGGCGCGTATATTCCGCATGCACCGCGGACCCTACGCAGCGCCGTAGATAACCTGCCCATGATTTCCGCCTCCGCCAACCCGCCGAAAGGAGTTATGGCATGAGCGCCCGCGATCTTATCCAGGAAGCCCTTCACTCGCTCGAGGCCAACAAGGGGCGCAGCCTGCTCACCATCCTGGGCATTGTCATCGGCATCGCCTCGGTCATTGCCATGACTTCGCTCATCGGCGGCATCCAAAACAGCTTGGTCAACAGCCTGGGCCTCAACGCAGCTCGCATGGTTCAGATCTATTCGTCCCAAGAACTCTCTGATTCTGACGTCCAGAAGCTTAAAAAACTGGTGCCGCAGATAGAACAGATCGGCATTGTCAACAGCGCGTATACCGAGTACAAGACCGGCGATAAAAGCTATACCGTCATGGCACAGGGTGTCGATAGCGACATGCTCGATGCCGTGGGCGCCAGCAAGCTCGTTGCGGGACGTGTCTATTCACAGGCAGAGTCTCAATCAGGCTCGCGCGTGGCGCTCATCAGCCGCGGCGGCGCCGATCAGCTTTACGGCAACGAACAGGACGCACTGGGGAAAACCATCAAGGTGTCCAACGGCGAGGTGCAGATTGTAGGCGTGATTGATGGCGGCAGCGACTCCATGGGCTCGCTCACGCTGTATATGCCACGCGAAACCATCTCCGGCCTGTTTGGCGTCGAGAATCCTTCATTTCCCAGCGTGACGGCACTTGCCGCCGAGGGCACAGACATGGACGAGCTCTGCAAGACCATCGAGTCTAAGGTGCGCGCGATGAAGGGCATCTCGGAGGATGATGAGTACGACAGCGTATCGGCGACCTCCATGAAAAGCGCCATCGATGCACTCAACTCGTTTATGGGCGCCTTCTCGCTCATTATGGGCGCTGTCGCCAGTATCTCACTGCTTGTCGGCGGAATCGGCATTATGAATATGATGCTTACCAACGTGACTGAGCGCATCCGCGAGATCGGTATTCGCCGTGCCTTGGGCGCCAGTCGCCGCGATATCACCGCGCAGTTTTTGGCCGAGTCCTCGGCGCTGTGCGTCACCGGTGGCCTGCTGGGTGTCCTGATTGGCTATCTGCTGGCCTGGGGCCTCGCGATGTTTGCCGCAGGATCAGGGGTTCTCAACGAGCTCGGTGCCAGTGGGGAGATCACACCGAGCTTTTCAATCGCCACGGTGCTGCTGGCCTTCGGCGTCTCCGTCGGCATCGGCGTAATCTTTGGCTTCTACCCCGCTCGCCGCGCGGCAAAGCTCAACCCGGTGGAGTGCCTACGCTACCAGTAAGCCACCACCAGCTACCAGTAAGCCACCACCAGCTACCAGTAAGCCACCACCAGCTACCAGTAAGCCACCACCAACAAGTTGCGGTGAATTAGGAACCGGATATGCTATCTAGCAGCAAAAACAGACACTATTTCACCGCAACTTATTGAAGGACTGTTTGCGCCAGTTCTGGGCGTCGTCCTCGAGCTATTGATGGATGACGGGCTTGTACGGGTCGAGCTTGCACGGGGCGCTCCTCCTCGCGGGCGGGAGGGCGCGCAGGCGCGGCAAGCGCCTAGCGCGCGAACTCCCGTAAGAGCGCGTCTTCCACTTCCCGAAGCGAAAGGGCCCCGCCTCCCTCGGCGGGACGGGTGACCACGATGCAGCGCGCTCCCACGTCGCGCGCGGAGGCGAGCTTCTCGGCCGTGCCGCCTACGGTTCCCGAGTCCTTGGTCACAAGCCACTGGGCGCCCACCTGCCGAAGCATCGCCTCGTTGAGCTCGCGGGTGAAGGGCCCCTGCATGCCGATGACGTGCGACGGCGAAAACCCCGCGTCGATGCACTTCGTTATAGCACCGGGCAGCGGGAGCACGCGCACGAAGAAGCGCTCCGCGAAATCGGCGACGCGCGTGTAGGGAGCAAGCTCCTTGCTCCCCGTCGTGAGAAGAGCGCGACCCGGGTTCTCGGAGAGAAAGCGCGCCGCGCAGGCGATCGACGCGACCGACACGACGCCTTTGGGCAGCGCCTCGACCGGGCGCGCAAGGCGCAGGCATCGTGCACCCACGGCGAGCGAAGCGGCCCGGATGTTGCCGCTTGCGAGCGTAGCGAAGGGGTGCGTGGCGTCGACGACGATGCGCGCGCCGGAAAGCTCGCGCTCCATGTCGGCCTCGTCGAGCCTGCCCGCATGCACCTCGATGCCCGGAAGCTCGCCCAAAAGTTCGCCTCCGTACTCTGTTGCCGCGTAGGCACGGGCGGGGATGCCCGCCCCGCTCGCCCATTCGCACAAAAGGCGGCCCTCGGTGGTGCCGGCGAAGATGCGCAGCGCCGGCGCGGATGCGGGAGCCGTCACTTCGGGCCGCCTGTGCGCGTGATCTGGTAGAGCAGCGCGTTCATAATGGCAGCCGCCACGGTCGAGCCGCCCTTGCGACCCCTCGCGACGATGGCCGGCACGCGTCGTGCGAGTAGCTCCTCTTTCGCCTCGACCACGTTCACAAACCCGACCGGCACCCCAACGACGAGCGCGGGCGCGATCTTCCCCGCGTCCATGAGCTCGGCGAGGCGCAGAAGTGCTGTTGGAGCGTTGCCGACGGCCACGATGAGCGGACCCTCGATGCGGCAAGCTTTGTCCATGCTCGCAACGGCGCGAGTCGTGCCCGCGGCGCGCGCCGTTGCGGCGACATCAGGGTCGGCCATGTAGCACACGGCCTTGCAGCCGAGCTTCGCGAGCGCGGGCTTACTTATGCCTGCGAGCGCCATGTTCGTGTCGGTGAGCACCGTGGCCCCTGCACGCAGTGCGTCGAGCGCACAGTGCGCGGCGTCATGGGTGAACACGAGGGAATCGGCGTACGAGAAGTCGGCAGTGGTGTGGATGACGCGTTTCACGACGGGCCCTTCGAGCGGCGGGAACGTGCGGCCGCCGAGCTCTTCGGTGATGATCTCGAAGCTGCGCCGCTCGATGTCGCCGGGCGCCATCTCCTTGGAATCCATCTAGTACTCCACTCCTTCCCTTGCACATATCCCCTGGGTGTAGGGGTGTTTCTCGCACCGCATCTCGGTTATGTAGTCGGCCTTCTCCACGATCTTGCGGGAAGGCGCGCGCCCGGTGAGCGCTACTTCGACGCCGCGCGCGGACATATCGAGCGCGCGGTCCACGAGCGCCTCGTCGACAAGCCCCTTCGAAAGCGCGTCGAGCGCCTCGTCGAGCACGAGCAGCCCCTCCCGAGCGCCCTCGAGCTCGGCGAGCGCGGAAGCGAGGTTCCCATCGTGCAGCTCGCACGTCGCGGCAAGTTCTTCCGACGTCATCGACCAGGTAAACTTGTCCGACACCTTCCCCGCGAACAAGGGCACGCCGAAATGCTCGGCGAGCAGGCGCGCCTCCCCGCTTTCGCCGTCTTTCAGGAACTGCACGACGACGACGCGGCGGCCTGCGGCGAGCATGCGAAGGGCGAGGCCCATCGCCGCCGTGGTCTTGCCTTTGCCGTCGCCATGATACACGTGGATCATACGCCCTCCTCGATAATGCGGTAGACATACTCCATGTCGAGCGCCCCGCGCACGACGTCGGCCAGGCGGTCGAACTCGCGCGCACGGTGATCGGCTGCGGACGCTGCGCCCGCAGCACCCACGACGCTCTCGGGCAGGCCGCGCATGCGCGCGAGCGAGCGCGCGAGGGCGAGCGCCAACCCCGGTTCGTCGAACAGGCCGTGGAGATAGGTTCCGAACACGTTTCCGCAGGCCGCGCCTTCTGGTTTGCCGCCAATCGTGCCTGCAGGGGCGCAGGAGACGGTCGTTTCGCCGTCGTGAATCTCGTACCCGCGCGCCGTCATGCCGTTCCACACCGAGAACGCGCCTTGGGCGCCCGTGATGCGCAGCTCCGACTGGGCGAGGCACTTTTCCTCCTTGAACACCGTACTTGCAGGGATGAGCCCGAGCCCGCGCGCGGTGCCAGCGCCTTCCCTGCCATGCGGGTCGGAAAGCTCGTCTCCCAAGAGCTGGTAGCCTCCGCAAATGCCGAGCACCGGCGTGCCCGCGCCCGAAAGCGCGCGTACACAGGCTCCGATGCCGCTAGCCGCAAGCCAGCGCGCGTCGTCGAGCGTGGCCTTCGAGCCGGGGAGCACCACCAGGTCGGGTCGGCCCAGATCGGTCGTCGAGGAAACGTAGCGCACGCCCATGCCTGGCACGCGCGAAAGCGGGTCGAAGTCGGTGAAGTTCGACAGATGCGGAAGGCGCACGACGGCGACGTCGATGACGCCGCGCGCCTCGCGGGCAGATAGGCGCGGTGCGAGCGAGTCCTCGTCGTCCAGGTCGAGCGTAAGATACGGCACGACCCCCACGACGGGAACCCCGCACATCTTCTCGAGCGGGGCCAAACCCGGGCGCAGGATTTCCACATCGCCGCGGAACTTGTTCACCACAAGCCCCCGCAAAAGTGCGCGATCCCTGGGCGCAAAGAGCGCGACCGTGCCGTAGAGCTGGGCAAACACCCCGCCTGGGTCGATGTCGCCCGCGAGCAGCACGGGGGAGGACACGGCGCGCGCGAGCCCCATGTTGACGATGTCGTTTTCGGAAAGGTTGATTTCGGCGGGGCTGCCGGCGCCCTCGATGACGATGACGTCGTTTTCCTCCGCGAGCGAATCGAACGCCTCCAAAATCTGCGGCATGAGCGCCTTCTTTCGCGCGAAGTAGTCCCTCGCAGCGAAGGCTCCCTGCGCCTTGCCGGCCACGATGAGCTGGCTTCGGTGGTCGCTTTCAGGCTTGAGAAGGATGGGGTTCATGCGCACGTCGGGCGCGATGCCGCACGCCTCGGCCTGCATGATCTGGGCGCGCCCCATCTCGAGCCCGTCGGCCGTGACACCGCTGTTGAGCGCCATGTTCTGGCTCTTGAAGGGAGTCACGCGCAGGCCGTCCTGCGAAAGCACACGGCACAGCCCCGCCGCAAGCAGGCTCTTCCCCGCGTTCGACATGGTGCCCTGGATCATGATGGGCTTCGCCCTACCCACGGGTATCGACCTCCTTCGCCGAGCCTCGGCCATCCGCGCCCGCCATAGCGCCGCTACAAGAAGCGCCGCCCCGTTCGTCGGGTTCGCCTTCGCCCGATGCACCTTCCGCCCGAAGTGCGCGGCTGAACGCCGTCGCAAGCCGGGCATTCTCCTTGCGCGTGCGCACCGCAACGCGGCACCAGAAACGGGACAGTACCGAAAACGAGTCGCACGTGCGGACCAAAACCCCCTGATCATACAGGCGCTCGGGGATGTCTTTCGCCGGCGTGCGGACTAAAAGGAAGTTCGCATCCGACGGCACGACGGAAAGCCCGAGCGAGGAGAGCTCGTGGGAAAGCCACGCTCGCTCGCCCTCCAATACATCGCGCGTGCGCGAGACGTATTCGACGTCTTCCAGGGCGGCGATACCCGCGGCCTCGGCGACCGAAGAGACGGGCCACGCCTGCCCCGCCCGGCGAATCCCCTCGATGAGTTGGGCGTTTCCGCTGATCAGATATCCCAACCGCAACCCCGCCATTCCGTAGAGCTTGGTAAACGCGGAGAGCACGGCCACATGGCGCGAACACGCGGCGCGTGCGGCCACGCTCCTTTCGCGGGCGTCGGGCGCAAATCCGAGGAAGCACTCGTCCACGACGAGCAGCGCGCCCACCTGCTCGCAGCGGCAAGCCGCGGCCTCGATCACGCTGGGGTCGACGAGGCGCCCCGTCGGGTTGTTCGGATTGCAGAGGTACGCCACGTCTCCCGGCCCCTCGATCGCGCGGGCGAAGGAGGCGGGCACGTCGAAGTCGCCCGCTTCGGAGAGCGGGAACTCCTGCACGCATGCGCCGTAGTACGATGCCGCCTCCGCATATTCAGAGAACGTCGGCGCGCACACGACGATGCGTTTCGGGCGCACCGCCGCTGCGAGCCGCCAGATGATGTCGGACGCGCCCGCGCCGCAGACGATAGTATCTTCGGGAATGCCCTGGTCGCGCGCTAGCGCGCGAACGAGGGCGAGGCTTTCCCTATCGGGGTAGGCGTCGATTCGAGAAAGCGCCTTGCAAGCTGCGGCGACGGCGCGCGGCGAGGGGCCTGCCGGATTCACGTTCACCGAGAAGTCAATGAGGTCGGAGGCACCCCCTTCGCAAGCGATGCCGAGCGATTGCGCGCTGCCCCCATGCGTGCGGGCGCGCAGGATTCCCCCGGCAGCCCGGGGCGCGGCGTGGTCTTTCCTCATGCCATCGCCCCCACGGCGAGTACGACCGCCGCGCGCGCGGCGCCGAAGACGACGAGCGCGCATACGGACGCGGCGAGCATGAGCCTTGTCGCCCGGGCGATGTCGCCCCACTCGATTTCGCGGGACGCGTCGCCTATCGTCGGTTTCTCAACGAGCTTGCCGAAATACACCGCGGGTCCTGCCAGGCGCAGTCCGAGCGCACCCGCGCACGCCGACTCGGTCTGCGCCGCGTTCGGGCTCGCATGGCGACGCCTGTCGCGGCGCCAGATGCGCGCCGCCCCGCGCGCGTCGAGCCCGACGATCGGGCACACGGCGATCATGAACAGGGCCGATAACCGCGAGGGAATCCAGTTCACCGCATCGTCGAGGCGCGCCGAGGCGCAGCCGAAGTCGATGTAGCGCTCGTTTTTGTAGCCCACCATGCTGTCGAGCGTGTTCACCGCCTTGTACGCCATGCCCAAGGGCGCACCCCCGATCATAAGGTAGAAAAGCGGCGCGATGACACCGTCGCTCGCGTTCTCCGCCACCGTTTCCACGGCGGCGCGCGCGACGCCCTGCTCGTCGAGAACAGACGTGTCACGTCCCACGATGAGCCCGACGGCTTCGCGCGCCGCGACAAGTCCGCCCTTCGAGAACGCGCGGGCAACGGCCAGGCTCTGGCGGCGCAGCTCGCATGCCGCGAGAATCTGATAGCTCGCCCATGCCTCGGCCACGAAGCGCAAGCCGGAGTGAACCATGCCGCAAAGATGCAGGATTCCCCAGGTCAAAAGCCCACACGCAAGCGGAAGCGCCACGGCGAGCACAAGCCCTGCGGCGCGCGTACCCGCGGACGTTTGCGGGAATGCGCCCCGCAGGCGGCCTTCGGCCCACGTGATCGCGCGCCCCATGGCGACGACGGGATGGGGAAGCCAGCGCGGGTCGCCGAAGGCAAGGTCGGCCGCGAACCCGGCGGCGACGGCAAGAATCGTCATCACCGGGCATCGCCCCCCGAAGCGGGGCGAACGTCGCGAAGGCAGCGCCCATCCCAAGTGGCGGCCCATGCGCCGCCCGGCTCGGTATGCACGTCGAAGTATCCCATTTTCGGGACAGCTAGCTCGGAGAGCAGCGCTTTCACGGTACCCGCGTGAACGACGAAGACGGCGCGCCCACTCCCCTGGGCGCGCTCCGATTCGCACGCCTCCCGAAACGCCGCGATGACGCGGCGGGTGAAATCGCTCTTGCCCTCGCCATGCGGGCAGCGCGTCTCGCACCAGGAGTCTACCCAGGCGCGATAGCGCGCATCCTCTTTAAGCTCGGCGGCGCTTCGCCCCTCGAAGTCGCCGAAATCCATCTCGCGCAGACCGGGGCACGCCATAAGCTCCGCGTTCGGGAAGAGGATGCGCGCCGTCTGGTCGGTGCGGGCCATGCCGCTCGTGATAACACGGAACACGTCACGATCGCACGCGAGGTCGCGCAAAGCGCGCTCGCCCGCACTCGACAGGGGCTCGTCGGTGCCCGCCCCGCTGTAGCGATGGTCTTCCGTGCCCGCCGTGGCACCATGGCGCACGAAGACGACTTCCAAAGGCGCACCCGCGCCCTGCGTCCCTCGAGGTGCATCGGCAAGGTTTCCTTTGATGACCTGGGGAATCCCGCACGTCATGCGCACGACGACGTCGGCGCGCGCAGCGAGCGCGCATCCCAGGCGCCCCGCGCGCTCGCGCCATTGGGCGTCTTCCGCACTCATGGGGACGACCCCCGAGCCGACCAAGGGCAGAATCACTGCGTCGAAGCCGATCAGCCGCTCGAGCGCCCGGTCAGCGTCGAGCGCGCGTACGAGTTCCTCAGCACGGTATGCGACGCGGCCGGCAAAAGCCGCGGGCACGCCGCCCTCCGCAAGCTGCGCCGCGTCGACGAAATCGTCCGCCGCGAACCCGAGTTTTTCGCGTACGAAGGTCCTCTTCCCCGAATGCGCGCCACCTACCACGAGCATCATAGGAGCATGCCCCCCACCACCAGCATGGCAAGCATCGTGAGCTCGGCCCATTGCAGAAACCATCCGGCCAAATCCCCCGTCACCCCGCCGAAGCGGGACAGGGCAACATGGCGGTACCACGCGAGCACCAAAAGCCCCGCCACCGCCATAAAGGCGCCGACGGCCTGAGCGCACGCGACCATCCCTGCAGCCGAAGCCGCAGCGAAAGCGCAAAGCGGCACGACGATCGCCGCGCGCTTCTTCGCAGGCGAGAGCCCCGCGGCCATGCCGTCCGCCCGCGCGGCAGGCCAGCATTCAACGGCGAGTCCCGAAAGCGCGCGGGAGAACACGAGCGAGCACAGAAGCGCGAGGAACGCCCCCGCCGTAAGCGGCAGCGCGGTGAACAGGGAAAACTGCAGAATAAGGTACACAACAACACCGATGACCCCGAAGGCGCCCGCCCGCGGATCGTGCATGATCTCGAGCTTTCGCTCGCGCGGGGCCCAACTTGCAAGCGCATCGGAGGTGTCGCAGAGCCCGTCTAGGTGGATGCCTCCCGTCACCGCCACAGGCAGCGCCGCGAGCACGGCCGCGACGATGGTCGCGGGCACGCCGAGCAGGTTCGCCACGTGCCCCCACGCCGTCATGAGGAAGCCTTCCGCAAGGCCCACCAGGGGAAACGCGGCAAGTGCATGGGTTGACCCGAAATCGGTCCAGGCCGATTTCGGGACGGGGATGCGCGAGAACGTTCCGAACGCCGCGCCGATTGCCTCTGCTATCTTCACCTTGTAGGTCCTTCGCCTTTCATCCACACGGGAATCCCGCATACCACTTCGACTGCATGGTCGGCCAGCGCCGCCACGCCCGCGTTCACGCGCGCGAGCGCGCGCCTCCATGCCTCGGTCCCTTCATCGTAGCGCATCCCATCGGCGAACACGTCGACGGTGACCACCACCGTATACGCAGCGGCCTGAGCGAGCCGTTCGATGCCTCCGAGTACCTCGCGCGCCGCAGCGTCGGGGTCACGCGGGGACAAGCCGCCTTCCGCGAAGAGCTCGTTCGCAACCAGGTTGCCCACGTCCTCCAAAAGAAGTGTGCAGCCGCGCGGAAGCCCGGGCGCTGCGGCGCCCACGTCACGCGAGCACTCGAGGGTGGAAAACCCTTTGCCTTCGCGCAGCGCCCGATGGCGCGCGATGCGGCGGGCGCCATCTTCCCCGAAGGGCTCCATCGTTGCCAGGTACACGCGAGGGCCGTCGTGCCCGAGGCACAGGGACTCGGCGTAGGCGCTCTTGCCGCTCGCGGCGGCGCCGATGACGAGCGTCACCGTCATTTCCCGGCCTCGAAATGCTCGTAAGCAGCCATGCCAGTCGCCGTGAACGTCTTCCCATCCCGGTACACGCGCAGTGCCGAATCCAGAAGGGGGAGATACGCCATGGCGCCCGCGCCCTCGCCCAAGTGCATGCCTGCGTCGAGGGGCGCCTTTATGCCGAGCTCGCGAAGGAGCTCCCGGCTTGCGGGTTCGCTTGATGCGTGGGTGCCCACGAGGTAGCCCAAGGCGTTGGGGCACAGGCGCGCCGCGCACAGGGCCGCCGTGCAGGATATGACCCCGTCGAGGAGCGCCGGCGCCTTCGAGACCGCGGCCCCCAGGTAGAAGCCGCACATCGCAGCGATGTCGAAGCCGCCCACCTTCGAGAGCACGTCGATCGGGTCGGCGGGATCGGGCGAGTTCGCGTCGATAGCGCGCTCGACCACGTCGCGCTTGCGCGCGAGCGAGGCGTCCGAGAGCCCCGCGCCGCGCCCGACAAGGCTCCGCGCGTCCGCCCGGATGAGCACTGCGGCCACCGCCGCCGAGGTGGTCGTGTTGCCGATGCCCATCTCGCCCGCGGCGAGAAGGCGCACGCCGGCGCGGGCAAGCCCGCACGCGACGGCGATTCCGACCTCGATCGCGCGCACGGCCCCATCGCGAGACATAGCGGAGCCGTGAGCGATGTTGCCGCTCCCCCGCCGCACGTTCGCGCGCACCATGCGCGCGTCTTCTATGCCCCGGGCCATACCTACGTCGACGGGCACGACCTCGGCACCCGCGAACGCCGCCATGCGGCAGGCGCTCGCGGCCCCCTCGCACATGTTGCGCGCGACGGCTCGCGTCACATCTTGCCCGCTTTGCGACACGCCTTCGGCAACGACCCCGTTGTCGGAGAAGAATACCGCGAGCGCACGGGGAAACTCGGCCACCTCGGCGCTCCCCTGAGCTGCGGCGATACACGCGACGGCGTCTTCAAAGTCGCCCAATCCCCCCAAGGGGTGCGCGATGGAGTCCCACGCGGCGTACGCGGCGGCACGGGCGCACTCGTCTGCGGGCACGATCCGGGAAAGCGCGGCTTCGAGCACGGCGCCCGGCGCCGACGAGAACGCGCGCTCGACTTCCTCGCGGATGCAGGCAAGCGCGGTTTCGGTTGCTTCAGCCATGCCGCCTCCTCTCTGCGAACGACGCTGCGGCAGACGCGAACGCGCGCGCAACGTCGGGGTTCGCAGGATAGTACACATGCGGGAAGCCCGCCACCAGGGACGGGGTGGTCGTCATGCACGGCCAGCCCTTGTCGCGCCGGGGCTTCTGCGCCCAAAAGTCGCCGCCCGGGCAGGTGGACTGCCAGTAGTGGAACTCGTGCGCGCGGATGCGTGTGCCGCGCGGCCCGTAGAGCCCGTCGCGTTGGGAAGTAAGCTCCACGTACCCGAAATGGGACAGCCTTCCCCCGTTCTCGCTTGCGCCCTCAAGGGCGCCCGCAACAGGCCAGCGCCGCCCCTCGCTATCGGCGATTTCGCGCTGCAGGTACAGAAACCCACCGCATTCGGCAACCGTCGGCATGCCGGATTCCACCGCGCGCCGCACGGCCGCGCGCATCGGCGCGTTCTCGGAGAGCTGTCGCGCATGGAGCTCCGGGTAGCCGCCCCCCAGATAGAGGGCGCTTGTCCCCCGGGGCAACTCGCTATCACACAGGAGGCTGAAAAAGGCCAGCTCGCAACCCAGGTCCTCGAGCACGCGCAGATTCTCCTCGTAATAGAACGAGAACGCCTCGTCACGCGCGACGGCGACGATGGGCCGCGCTCCCGCGATCGGCTCCAACCGGTAAGGTTCCTCGCGGATATCGGGTGCCGTCGCCGCTATTTCGAGCAAGCGGTCGACGTCGATGCTCTTTTCCACCAGCTCGGCCATCCTGTCGATGCGCGCGGAGAGCTGCTCGACCTCGTCGGCGGTCACAAGCCCCAGATGCCGGCTTTCGAGCGAGAACGCCTCGTCGGCGGGGATATTCCCCAAAACCGCGACGCCCGTGTGCTTCTCGATCGCAGGCGCCGCATAGGCGCAGGCAGCGGCGCTCGTCTTGTTCAGCACGACGCCGCCCACGTTCGCACAAGGCAGGAACTCGGCGATGCCGCGGATTACAGCGGCGAGCGATAAAGACGCCCCGCGCCCGTTCACCACTAAAACGACCGGCGTTTCCGTGTCGCGCGCAACCTGGTAGCTGCTCGCGTCGGCCACGCCGGGCGCCATGCCGTCGTAGAAGCCCATAACCCCCTCGAGCACCGCGACATCCGCGCCCGCGACGCCGCGTGCGAGCAGGGCGCGCAGCGTCGGGGCGTCGGTGAAGAAGCCGTCTAAATTGCCCGAGCGCGCACCCACGACGCGGCGATGAAAGAGCGGGTCAATGTAGTCGGGGCCGCATTTGAAGGCCGCGCATGCAAGGCCGCGGCGCGCGAGCGCGCGCAGGAGCGCGCACGTTACGACCGTCTTGCCGCTCCCGCTCGAGGGCGCAGCGACCATGAAGCGCGGGATGGACGTGCTCACCGGGCGCCGCCTTCCCCACCTGCACCACGCGCGCTGACGAGGAACACGGGGTTTTGTGCCTTCATAAGATGGTGCGAGCCTACAGCCTCGGCGCGGGCGGCCGACACCTGGCACGCCTCGAACCCCTTAAAGCGCGAACCCGAGAGGAGCGCGCACGCCTCGGTGAGCGTCTCAACGGTGACGCATGGCACGCACAGGCGAACCTGCGAGTTCTTCTCGAGCGCCGCCTCCACGATGGAGGAAAGCTCGCCCGCGCTCCCGCCGACGAACACGGCGTCGGGGACGGGCAGTTTCGCGAGCGCTTCGGGGGCGACGCCGGGGACCGCATGCACGTTGCCGCACCCGAATGCATCCGCGTTCTCTCGGATGAGCCGCACGCCGGCCGCGTTGCGCTCGACCGCCCATACCGACCCCGCTCGCGCGACGAGCGCTGCCTCGATCGATACGCTCCCCGTGCCGGCGCCGACGTCCCACACGGTGTCGGTCGCGGTAAGGCGCAGCTTCGCGAGCGCGACGGCGCGCACCTCCTGCTTGGTCATGGGAACGTCGCCGCGGATGAAGAGCTCGTCGGGAATGCCCGAGGAAGCGTACGGCCAGCGGGAACTCGCGGCGCGGGATGCGCCCGCAGAGTCCGCCGCGGAAGAAGCCGCCGCGGGCGCAGACGCGCCGGCCGGCGCCTCGGAGGCTGCGCTAGAGCCAGCGGGCGACCCGGCGCCGCCTGCGAACTCGATAAGCATCACGTTCAAGTCGTCGAACGTCTGACCTGCGATTTCACTTGCGGTCGCGCAGGTGATGCGCTCGTCGGGGTACGACAGGCGCTCGGCCACCGTCACGCGCGCGTCCCAGAAGCCCGCCCGCACAAGCTCGCCCGAAAGCCGCGAGGGGTCTTCCCCGCCCGACGTGGCGAGGAAGAGCTCACCTGCGCGCTCGGCCTCGGCCACGATGTCGCACGCCACGCCGTGAGCGCTCGCGAAGCGCCAATCCTGCCATGGACGCGCGAGGCGCGCGGCGAGATACGACGCTGAGCTTATGCCGGGAATGACGCGCACGTCCACCTGTGCGTCGCCGGAGAGCGCCTCCACCAGGCGGCGCGCGCCGCTGAACAGCCCCACATCGCCCGTCATCACGACCACGGCGCGCTGCCACGACGCCGCATCGATGAGAGCGGCGACGATGTCCGCCGTCTTCACGAGCTCGCATCTCACCACATCGGGCGGCACGTCGATGCTGACAAGCGCGCGATGAGCGCCGATGACCACGTCGGCGATGTCGATCGCGTCGAGCGCCGCGCGCGAGAGCAAGTCGGGGTTTCCGGGCCCCGCCCCGATGATCGTTACCTTTCGCATGGAATCTCCCGATACCCGCGCGGCGTGACCATACGGCCGCCTACGCGCTTCGTGTCCGCGTTGCCGACGAACACGGTGGTGAACATGTCGGCGTCGAACTCCCCCAGCTCGGAGAGCCTGCACATGCCCGACTGCTGCCCCTCGCGCCCGATGTTGCGTACCCAGCCGCAGAGCGTGTCGGGGGCCTTCCATTCGAGCATAATCTTCGCCGCGCGCGAGAGCCTATCGGCGCGCTTTCTGCTGCGCGGGTTGTACAAACAGATGCAGAAGTCGGCGCTCGCCACGGCGGCGAGCCTGCGCTCGATGACCTCCCACGGCGTGAGCAGGTCGGAGAGCGACACGACCGCGAAGTCGTGGGCAAGCGGGGCGCCGAGCACCGCCGACCCGCTCTGAGCCGCGGTGGCCCCGGCGATAACTTCCACGTCTACATCGGGGTAGTCCTCAGCAAGCTCCAGCACGGGGCTCGCCATGCCGTACACGCCCGCGTCACCGCTGCACACAAGCGCCACGGCTTCTCCGCACTGCGCGCGCGAAAGCGCCAGGCGGCACCGTTCGACCTCGTGCATCATCGGCGTCGCGAGATGCGCCGCGTCGGGCACGGCGGCGAGCGCGAGCTCCACGTATTTCGTATACCCCACAACGATGTCGGCCGCCTCGAGCGCGCGCCGAGCCGCAATCGTCATGCCGTCGGGGCCGCCCGGGCCGATCCCCACCACGAAGAGCTTTCCCATCACCGCTCCTTAAACGAAAGTTCGATAGTTACCTTGGAAAACGCGATGGTTACGCCGCCGTGAGCGAGCTTCGGGAAGATAAGTTTGCCCCCGTCCGCGAGCGCCGCACGCTCGCACACGTTGTCGACCCCCACCGTCGCGCGCACGAAATCAGATGGCGAAACGCTGCCTTCGACCTGCGACAACTCCTCTGCGGAATACGTCGCGAGCGGGATATTCCGCGCGCGGCAGAAGGCGAGCAGACCCTCCTCGTGCGCCTTCACGTCGATCGTCGCCGCCTCGCGCACGGCCGAAGGCGAGATACCCGCCTGCCCGCACGCGAGAAGAAACGCGTCCTCGATCGCTTCGGCGCACGCACCGCGACGGCACCCTATGCCCGCAACGATGCAGGGAACGACAAGGCGAAGCGGCTCGGGCGCAGGCGCCTGTGCCCGCACGCACGCCGGCTTCCCCGTCTCACCGGCGGGCACGACCTTGCCCGTTGTCTCCGCCGCGCGAACGGACGCACCTGCATTCGCGCCAGCAAACGGCGACACGACGATATCGGCCCGAGCGCGGTCGGACGCAATGTCAACCCCCTCAGGCGGCTGTCCCGAAATCGGCATGTCGGAATAGAGCGCCACGCGCCCGCCCGAAAGCAGCCGCGCCGACACTCGCTTGATGGCCTCGGGATTCGAAACGGCGAGCCCCGCACAGCGCGCCCACGTATCCACCGCCCACACGCCGCGGACGTCGGTCGCCGTGGTGATGACGGGGATGGCCCCTGCCGCGCGTGCCACAGTTTGCGCAAGCTCGTTCGCACCGCCCAAATGCCCCGACAAAAGCGGGACGGCAAAGCGCCCCGCCTCATCGATCGCCACAACCGCGGGATCGTTTGTCTTCGAGGCGACATGCGACGCGATCGCCCGCACGGCGATGCCCGCCGCGCCCACGAACAGAAGCGCGTCCGACGCTTCCCACGCGAGCGCCGTCCATGCGCGCAGGTCGGCCTTCCCCTCGCCGAACCCGCGCGAAACGGAAACGTCCCAGCCAGGGTCATCTTCACCTGTCTGTGCGCAATCGGAAAGCGCGCGTGCGGTGCGCTCCGCAAACGCATATCCCCTCTCGGTGAACGCTATGCAGGAAACCCTCATCTAGCGCACCACCATCGTCGAGAAGTAGCTGCCCCGATCGGGCACATCGTCGAGCGAGCGGTACACGCGCTCACCCGGAAGCCCACAGTCCTCAACGAGCTCGGTACCGTCGAAGGCGCCCTCCTCGCAAAGGATGCGCTTCGTGTCCGCAAGCGAGCGGCGCGCCTTCATGACCACCTTCGTCCCCGGCCAGCCGATTGCGCGGCGTACGTCGTCGTAGCCGCCGGGCACGATGTGCAGAGGCGACGACATCTCGGGCGTGAGGTCGCGCTCGAGCGCCGCGGCGACCGCGCAGAAGCTCGGCACGCCGGGAATGGCGCGCGCCTCGAACCCGCGGGCGCGCACATCGGGCGCTATGCGCTGGAAGGTGGCGTAGATGCTCGGGTCCCCCAGGTTCAGCAGCGCGACGTCGCGGGCCGCATCCAGGTGCGCGACAAGCTCGCGAACAAGCGAGGCATGCTCGGCCGCGCGGCGCTCGGCGTCGCGCGTCATCGAAAATCGCACGGGGATCACCGTCTTGCCTGTAAGGTCGACGGCGCCGCGCACGATGTCGAGCGCGACCATGACCCCGTCCGCCGTCTGCGGTGCGGCGATGACCGGACACGATTCGATTGTGCGGACGGCCTTGATCGTGAGCAGCTCGGGGTCGCCAGGCCCCGTGCCCACCCCGTACAGCACGCCTTTACTCATACGTCGCCCCCAATTCCCCGATAACTGCATCGGCGCCCGACGTGCGGAAAAGCTCGCGGCGCTCGGCGTCGAACACGACCGCGGCGATATCGCATGCGCCCGCCGCGCGGCGGCGCAACCTGTCCTCGGTTGCCGCAGCGAGCGAGGCGCGCGCAGCGTCCCCCACGCCGGCGGCCTCGATTGTCTCGAGCGCCGCCGTGGTCGTGACCGACGACATGATCTCGCGCACGGTCTTCGCGTCCGCGCCGGCCAAGGCCGCGTGGGCGGCCAGAATCTCCGCGCGGCAGTCGGCGGTACGCGAATGGGTGTCCATGATGCCGCCCGCGACCTTCACCAGCTTGCCGATGTGTCCCACAAGAAGGACATTGGTAAATCCCTCGCGAACGCAGCAATCAATCGCATCGCCCACAAAGTTGGAGATGAAGACCATCGGCGCTCCGTTTAGGTGAAAATGCCCCGAGATGAACTGCTCGCCGTAGTTGCCGGGCGTGAGCACGACTCCGCGCCGCCCCATAGCCGCATGCTGCCGGATCTCGAGCTCGATGCTGTCGCGCAAGGCAGCGAGGCTGCGCGGCTCGACGATGCCCGTCGTGCCCAGGATGGAGATGCCGCCCTCTATCCCCAGGTGCGGGTTGAAGGTCTTTTTGGCAAGGGCAACACCCTCGGGCACCGAAATCGTCACAGCAATATTTCCAGAAAAGCCGTGCGCGGCGCACACCTCGCGCACGGCCGAAGTGATCATCGCGCGCGGCGTCGCGTTGATGGCGGCCGCCCCCACCGGCTGCTCGAGCCCGGGCAACGTCACGCGCCCCACGCCCACGCCGCCATCGACGGAAACTTCCGATTCGCGCGCGGGCACGCCCTTGCCGCCCGCAGCACCCGTGCCCGACCCCGCATGTTCCACGCGCGCGTACACGAGCACGCCGTCGGTCACATCGGCATCGTCGCCTGCGTCCTTTCGCACGGCGCACTGGGCGGACCCCTCGCCGATGCATGCGTCGACCACGTTCGCCTCGACGGGCAGCCCGCCGGGGGTAACGATCGACACGCAGCCGACGGGCTTTCGTGACAAGAGCATCTCGCAGGCCGCCTTCGCCGCGAGCGTGGCGCAGCTCCCCGTGGTATAGCCGCAACGCAGGCGGGTCGTCCCCGTATATATGTAGTGCTCGAAGGCCACGTTAGCTGCTCGCCTTCCGATACCCCGTGGCAAACGAAGGGTCGTAAAGCTTGCTGCGCTCGTACGACTCCGCTTGCGCGCCGTCGTGCGCAAGTCCGCCGCGAGCTCCGAGCACGCGGCCCACCACCACGAGCGCCGTGCGGTCGATGCCCTCTCGCGCGCCCGCATCGGCGAGCGTGCCCACTGTGCAGCGCACAACGCGCTCCTCAGGCCAGGTCGCCTTGTACACGAGCGCCGCCGGCTCGTCGGAGCTGCGGCCCGCGGCCAAAAGCTCGGCGGAAAGCTCGGCGAGCATACCCGAGCTCAGGAAGATGACCATAGTCGAGCCGCTTTCCGCCATGGTGCGCATGCCCTCGCCCGCGGGCATGGGGGTACGTCCGGAAAGCCGCGTGATCACGACCGACTGGCTGATTCCCGGCAGCGTGTATTCCTGGCGAAGCGCCGCCGCGGCACCGCAAAAGCTCGACACGCCGGGCACCACCTCGTAGTCCACGCCGCGCGCGTCGAGCGCGTCCATCTGCTCCTGGATGGCGCCGTACAGGCACGGGTCGCCCGTGTGCAGGCGCACCACTTCCTCGCCCCGCGCATCCGCCGCGCACATCACGTCGAGCACTTCCTCCAAGGTCATGTGCGCGCTGTCGTAGACGACGCAGGATTCCTTGCACTCGGCGAGCAGCTCGGGGTTCACAAGGCTCCCCGCCCAAACGACCACGTCGGCCGCGCGCAGAAGGCGCGCCCCGCGCAGCGTGATAAGGTCGGCGGCGCCCGAGCCTGCGCCAACGATATGAATCATCCGAGCCTTCCCTTCCCGTTTCTCATCGCAACCGTTTACGCCGCCATTCGCGCAGCGGGCAAAACACGGCGCCTGCGGCGGCAATCGGAGCAAATACGCAGGCAGGAGGCGCAATGCTGCCCGCCCTGGCTTTGACACGTTCACAAGTGCCCACTATCATAGTAAAAGTTTCGGCAACGAGCATATGACAATCGGATAAAAGGAAATGACCGGCGCGGCGTCCGCACAGCCCGCGCTGGCTTGCGGAGGGAACCAGGTGGGAATCCTGGGCAAGGGACATTACTGTATAGGACGCGCGGGCGAACCGCCTCGCGCCCCAAGCCAGACTGCTTCGCCTTTTCCTCACGGCATCGCCGTGGCGTTAGCTCCTTGTGAACCCCGAGGGGTGCGCTTTTCTTTCGCTTATGCCGACAAGCAACTGTCGCCGGGGGACCGGCAAACCGAGGAAAGGAAAAACCATGTCCGACCAGATGTCACGCCGCAGCTTCATGGGCGCCGCAGCAACCGGAGCCGTCGCGCTCGCCGGAATCACGCTCGCGGGCTGCTCCAGCACCTCCGCAAGTTCCGAGAAATCGAGCGAAAAGGAGAAGGCCGTGAAGCCGGTCATCCTCGTCACGAGCTTCGGCACGAGCTACAACGACTCGCGCCACATCACCATCGGCGCCATCGAAGACGCTATCCGCGAGAAGTACTGGCAGGACTACGACATCCGCCGCGCCTTCACCGCGCAGATCATCATCGACAAGCTGAAGAAGCGCGACGGCATCACGATCGACAACATGACCGAGGCGCTCGACCGCTGCGTGAAAGACGGCGTGAAGGAAATCGTCGTGCAGCCGACGCATCTCATGGGTGGCCTGGAATACACCGACGTGAAAGACGAGCTCGACAAGTACGCCGACAAGTTCGACAAAATCTCGCTCGGCGACCCGCTGCTCACCTCCGACGATGACTATAAGAAGGTGGCCGCAGCCATTAAGGAGAACATGGCGTCCTTCGACGACGGCAAGACGGCGCTGTGCCTCATGGGCCACGGCACCGAAGCCGATTCCAACGCCGACTATGCCAAGATGCAGGAAGTGTTCAAGAACGAGGGCTTGACGCAGTTCTTCGTCGGCACCGTCGAGGCTGAACCGACCTGCGAGGATGTTATCGCCGCCGCGAGCGCCGCAGGCTACAAGAAGGCCGTGCTCGCGCCGTTCATGGTGGTCGCGGGCGACCACGCGAACAACGACATGGCAGACGAGACCGACCCCGACAGCTGGGCTTCGAAGTTCGTGGCCGCCGGCTTCGAAGTGACGTGCCTACTCCAGGGTCTGGGACAGAACGTCGCGGTCGACGACATCTACGTCTCGCACGTGGACGACGCCATCGCCAAGCTGTAAACTCGCCGCGCACGGGGGCGCCGGTCGCGTCCCCGTGCAACGGGCATGCGCCTTTCCCCGACTGACGACGCATGCCCGTTGCATTCGCATCCCGCCCGCCCACCGCACGGCGCGGGCGGTCGAAGCGATTGAAAGGAACCCCTCCATGTTGAAGAAAACCCTCGTCTTCGCCCTGTCGGCGGCGCTTTTCGCGTTCTCGCTCGCCGGCTGCGGCGGAAATTCAATCGACAGCGCAATGGCAAGCGATGCCGATTCCCAGGAAAAGACCGAACAGGCGGCCGATGCGCCCGAGGGCGCAAGCGCTGCCCCCATTACCGCCGACAAGGTGGCTGACGGCACCTATCCGATCACCGTAGATTCCAGCTCGAACATGTTCAAGATTGTGGACGCCCAGCTCATCGTGGAAAACGGCTCCATGCACTGCGTGATGACACTTTCCGGCACGGGCTACGGCAAGCTCTTCATGGGCACGGGCGACGAGGCTGCCGCCGCGAGCGAGGCCGACTTCATCCCCTATGTGGAAAACGCGGAAGGCAAGTACACCTACGACGTGCCCGTTGAAGCGCTCGACGAGGACACCGCCTGCGCCGCGTGGAGCATTAAAAGGGAGCGGTGGTACGACCGCACGCTCGTGTTCGAATCCGCCGGCGTCGATCTGCGCGCCGACGCACTGAAGTAACGCCATGCGGTCGATTCTTCCCAAGGGGGAAAACAGGAAGTGCCGCAGCATCGCGGCGCGCGTAATCGCCTGCGTTCTCGTCGCCCTGCTCGCGCTTCCCTTCGCGGGGTGCAGTGCGAGCCCGAACGCGACCGGTGCCACGGCGGGCTCTCAGGAATACACGGTGAGCGTCTCGCTTTCCGGCGGGTCAGGGCGCGCAAGCATCGCCTCACCAACCACAATTGTGAAGGATGGCGACACCTACACCGCGACCATCACCTGGTCGAGTTCGAACTACGACAAGATGACCGCCGACGGCGTGGACTACGCGCCCGTAAACGACGGCGGCAACTCCACGTTCGAGATACCCGTCACACTCGACGAGGACATCGCCGTGTCGGCCGAGACCGTCGCCATGTCGACGCCGCACACCATCGACTACACGCTCCACTTCGACTCATCCACCATGAAGGAGAAATCGGGCAACGATGCAAGCGGCGGCTCCCCTGCGGGAACGGCTTCAAGCGCCGCGGCCGACTTCCACAACGCCGATTTGGGCTGCGGCTGGGAGCCGACGGGGGCGCTTCAGCTTGAATACGCCAAGCACTTCACTGTCGACGAGTACGAAGGCGGCCTGCGGCTTATCTGCATTTCGAACGGGGAGCGCTTCCTCGTGGTGCCGCAGGATGCGAAGGTACCTGATGGGTTGAGCTCCGACATCGCGGTCATAAGGCGCCCCGCCGACAAGGTGTACCTCGTGTCGTCGGCAACGATGTGCCTGGTCGACGCGCTCGATGCGAACGACAATATCTTAATGTCGGGCACGAAGGCCGACGATTGCTCGGTCGCGGGCTTCAAAAGCGCGCTCGAAAGTGGAGCGATCGCCTACGGCGGCAAGTACAGCGCGCCCGACTACGAGCGAATATCGGCCTCGGGCTGCACGCTCGCCATCGAGAACACCATGATCAACCACACGCCCGATGTGAAGGAAAAGCTGCAGAAGCTCGGGCTCGTCGTGCTCACCGAACAGTCGTCGAGCGAGCCCGAAGCACTCGGGCGCGTCGAGTGGATTAAGCTTTTCGGCGTCCTGTTCGACAAGGAAGACGAGGCCGCACGCCTGTTCAACGAGCAGAAGGCCCGCGTCGAGCAAACGTCGGGGCTCGCGTCTTCAGGTAAAACCGTGGCGTATTTCTACATTAACTCGAACGGGGCCGCCGTCACGCGGCGGGCAGGCGACTACGTGGCGCAGATGATCGAGCTTGCAGGCGGCAGCTACGCGCTCGATGACGCGCAGACGGCGTCGACGTCAGGTTCGTCAGTAACGCTCGAAATGGAGCGCTTCTACGCGACGGCGAAGGATGCCGACATCATCGTCTACAACGGCACCATCGACGAATCGGTTGCCACCTTGAACGACTTCGTAGGCAAAAACGCGCTATTGTCGCAGTTCAAAGCCGTGAAGAACGGCAACGTCTGGGTCACAAGCGCCGACATGTACCAGCAGATGACTTCTACCGCCGACATTATCGACGAGCTGCACGGGGCGTTCGCCGGCGATGACGCGAGCGACTTCCATTATCTGAGGAAGCTCGGCTAGCACCATGAGAAGCCGACTTTCCATGGCATACGACGAATCGGGGCGCGCCGCGCGGTGTCGCGTCGTGACGGCGCTGCTCGCTGTTGCCCTCATCGTGCTCGTCGGGACCAACCTGTGCATCGGGAGCGTGCTCGTGCCCGCAGACCACATCCCCGGCATCCTTTCAGGCGGCGCGGCCAATTCCATGGAAAGCCAGATCATCTGGGAGATTCGCCTGCCGCGCGTGCTTTCAGCCGTGCTTCTCGGCGGGGCACTTTCGCTCTCCGGGTTCCTGCTGCAGACGTTTTTCAACAACCCCATCGCCGACCCGTTCATCTTGGGCGTCTCCTCAGGCGCAAAGTTCGTCGTCGCGCTTACGATGATCGTACTTCTGGGCGCGAACCAGGCCATGTCCTCGCCGGCCATGGTGGCCGCAGCGTTTCTGGGCTCGCTTATCACCATCGGCTTCGTACTCCTCATCGCACGGCGCATAAGTTCCATGGCCATGCTCATCGTAGCGGGCGTCATGGTGGGATACATCTGCTCGGCGGGGACGAACTTCCTCATCGCCTTCGCCGACGACCAGTCCATCGTGAACCTGCACAACTGGTCTTTGGGCAGCTTCTCGGGTTCGAGCTGGGACGACATCGCGGTCATCGCGGTCGTGGTGATCACCGTGAGCGCATGCGTATTCGCGATATCGAAGCCCCTTTCCGCCTTCCAGCTGGGAGAAGCCTACGCGAAAAGCGTCGGCGTGAACGTCGCACGCTTCCGCGTGGTGCTCGTCCTTCTAGCGAGCATTCTCTCCGCCTGCGTGACCGCGTTCGCTGGTCCGGTGTCGTTCGTAGGCATCGCGGTTCCGCATCTCGTGAAGTCGGCGCTGAAGTCGTCGAAGCCCATCCGCGTGATTCCTGCGTGCTTCTTGGGAGGCGCCATCTTCTGCGCGGGCTGCGATTTGATCGCGCGCACGCTGTTCTCTCCCGTCGAGCTTTCCATCAGCGCCGTCACCGCCATCTTCGGCGCGCCGGTGGTTATCGCGCTCATGTTGAAGAAACGGGTGAGGTAGATGGGGGAATTCGTGCCGCGGCCCAAAACGCTCGGAAGGAACATTCCATGCTTAGACAGTCCTGAGCTCGCACGAAAGCGCCAGAAGGCACTTTCGGCTCGTGCGGAACTGCGCGCGGAACGCCTCCTCCGAGCGGAGTCGAACCTCGAAACCCCGGTCGAAACGCAGACTGACGGAGCGCCGCTTTTCCGCATAAGCGACCTGTCGGCGGGCTACGACAAGAAGGTCGTAGTCGAAGGTGTCGATCTGGAGGTTCGCGCGGGCGACGTCGTGGCGCTCATCGGGCCGAACGGCTCGGGCAAGTCGACCATCTTGAACACCATCACCCGCCATCTTGCACCGCTTGCCGGCGCGGTCGAGCTCGACGGACGGGAGATTTCCCGATGGAAGACGGCGGAGTTCGCAAGGAACCTTGCCGTTATGCTGACGGATCGCCCCCGGACCGAGCTCCTCACCTGCCGCGATATCGTAGAGGCGGGAAGGCATCCCTACACCGGGCGAATGGGCACACTCTCGCCCGACGACCATAGTCGGGTCGATGAGGCCATGAAAACCGCACATGTGGAAGAGCTCGCCGAGCGCGACTTCATGCAGATAAGCGATGGGCAACGCCAGCGCGTCATGCTCGCACGCGCCATCGCGCAGGATCCGCGTGTGCTCGTGCTCGACGAGCCCACGTCGTATCTCGATATCCGCTACCAGATCGACCTGCTGCGAATACTTCGCCACCTTGCGAAATCGCGGAATGTGGCTGTCATCATGTCCATCCACGAACTCGAGCTCGCGCAGAAAAGCGCCGACAAGGTGATTTGCGTGAAGGACGGCCGGGTCTTTCGCGCCGGCGCACCCGAGGACATATTCACGCGCGAGACAATTGGCGAGCTCTACGGCCTTCAGCATGGCACCTTCAACGAGCGCTTCGGCAGCGTGGAAATTGGGCGCCCACACGGTGATGCGCACACGTTCGTCATCGCCGGCGCAGGTACGGGGTCGGCTGTGTTTCGCCAGCTCATCCGGCAGGGCAAGGCGTTCTACGCGGGCGTTCTGCACGAAGGGGACATCGACTGCGAGCTCGCGCGCGACCTGGCGACGGAATGCGTGGCCGAGCGCGCCTTCGAGCCGATCGGGGATAAAACCATAGCCCGCGCCAAAGAGCTCCTCGTCCACTGTGCGCGCCTTATTGTGTGCCCCGCCGCCTTCGGCACCATAAACGCCCGCAACGCAGAGCTCGTCGAGTTCGCACGCTCGCATGGTATCGAGGTCGTGCGAGCGTGCGAAGGCGCATCGGAGGATTCCCAATTAGAGTGAGAAGGATAAACTGGACTTTATTTTAAGGATCCTCAGGCTACAGCTCCTACGCCGGCGAGGTCTACAAGGCGCCGGAGAACCTCGTAAACAGGAATTTCCACGCCGACGAGCCCAACCTGCTGTGGCTCACCGACATCACCGAGTTCAGGCTCCCGGGCGGCGAGAAGGTCTACCTGAGCCCGGTCATCGACTGCTTCGGCGGGATGCTCGTCGCCTGATCGATCGGGCTGCACCCCGACAAGCGCCTCGCGAACTCGAGCCTGCGCCTAATCCAAGCGAGATTCCAGACTCGACAGGCCATTGAGAGTCAGGTCGTTGGCGACCTCCGAGACGCGCTCGATAGGAACCGAGTCGTCAGACAGCGCCCATGTGCGATAGATTCCGATAATACCCGACAGCAAAAACGCCAGATAGTAGTCGAACATCTCGTCCTTGAGACCGTGGGGCAGCAGATCGCGCTCGGCAATCTCGTGCTCGAGCGGCGCACGAAGACGAGCCATAAAATCATCGAGCGGAATGTTCTCGATCAGCTGACGATTGAGCACCAGGTTGTTGCACAGCGCCTCGTTAACGGTTTTAAAGAAGGTCGCCGCCGCGCCCAGGGCGCGTTCATTGGTGTCGCCGTCCATGGAAGCAAGCGTTTTCTCGACCGAGTCGACAATCATCTCCACCACATCGACGGCAATGGCATCGAGCAAGCCATCAACCGTACCAAAGTGCACGTAGAAGGTTTTACGGTCGACATTGGCCTCGCGCGCGATGGCACTCACCGTAATGTCTGCCAGCGGCTTTTCCATGAGCAAGCGCTCAAAAGCGGAAAGGATGGCATTGCGGCTGCGAACGATACGGCGATCAATACGCGGTTTACTGGTGGCCATGGGTGTGTCCCTTCGATATGCGAGCATTCATCAACAGATGAGAGATAATCTACGTAAGAGGATTATCCCCCATACAGC
>JAHYYK010000016.1:40862-42145 GCA_019425005.1 Collinsella sp. | reverse complement strand
GACTTGCAGCGACGGACCTCGGGACGCTCTTACACCACGTCTGCGCGCGCCACCACAGATCGAGACAAACCAAACCCGCCTGCTAAAAAATCTCAATCTATAACAACAACTCGGCAAAATCCGTCCCTCGTGTTACAGATTTAGACAAACGAAGACCGTCCTGCCGAAACATCTCGATCTGTAACACTTAGCCGCCCAAATCGGGTCTAGATGTTACAGATCGAGATTTTGTTTAAGAAGCCGAGAATTGGACCGAAAACACAGTCCCGGAATAACAAAAAAGCTCGCCGGCTAGGCCGACGAGCTGCAAGTTCTTGGTCGCGGGGGCAGGATTTGAACCTACGACCTCCGGGTTATGAGCCCGGCGAGCTACCAGACTGCTCCACCCCGCAATGTCTGGGCGCCTCATGTGCGCAAGAAAGAATATTACGCGGGAGTTCGGTAAACGGCAAGGAAAATCTCGTAGAGCATAATTCCTTCATATTTAAACCCCTCAGCCCCTATCACCGTAAACGAATCGCAGCCGAGCGCCGTCGACGGCACGTATACAATGGTGCGCGTCCTTTTATGCCGACACCGGGAGTAGACATGCTGCTCGCTATCGATATGGGAAACACGCAGACGGCCATGGGCCTGTTTGACGGAGACGAGCTGGTGCAGTCGTGGCGCATGCCCACCGACCGCTCCTATACCGCCGACGAGATCCATGTGCGCCTGATGGGTTTCTTTAAGATGTACGGCCTTTCGCTCGATGCGGTCGACGCGATCGCCTTTGCGGGCGTGGTGCCGCAGCTCTCGCGCGAGTGGCACGCCGTGGCCGACCGCATTGCCGCGGACGCCATCGTCATCGGGCCGCAGACGGCCGCCGTAACCAAGCTGCGGGCGGCGCGCCCCCAGGCCGTTGGTGCCGACCGCATCGCCAACGCCGTCGCTGCCGAGACCTTCTATGGCGCGCCGGCGATCGTGGTGGACTTTGGCACCGCGACCAATATCGACGTCATCGATGAGGACGGTTATTACATTGGCGGAGCGATCGCGCCGGGCATTCGCATCTCCATGGACGCGCTTGCCGCCCGTGCCGCCAAGCTCGCCAGCGTGCCGCTCGAGGCGCCCGAGCACGCCATCGGCCGCGATACCGAGGAGTGCATCAAGGTCGGCGCCGTAACGGGCGCCGCCGCCATGGCTGAGGGCCTGGTCGCGCGCATGAAGCGCGAGCTGGGCCGCGAGGATGCCACCGTTATCGCCACGGGCGGTCTCGCCAGCATCGTCGCCGATTCGACCGA
>JAHYYK010000016.1:0-40762 GCA_019425005.1 Collinsella sp. | reverse complement strand
ATCATCTACATACGCCCCAATTCGCCCACGATATGGCCCACGCGGTCCTCGGGCTCCTTGACCTCGACGCCGTTGTAGCGGAAGAACCGCGCCGGGTCGTGCATCAGGTCCTCGAGCGGCACCAGCACAAAATCGCGTTCGCCGATCAGCGGATGCGGCAGGCGCAGCTTTTTGCCGCCGTGGGTCTCGCCGTCCATCCACAGCAGGTCCAGGTCGATGGTGCGCGGACCGTTGGCCTTGGCCTTTTTGGAGCGGTCGCGCCCCAGCTCGACCTCGATCTTCATGAGCTCGTCGAGCAGCACCAACGGCGCCAGCTCGGTCTTAATCTCGATGACAGCGTTGGCAAACGCGTCCTGGCGCGTCTCGTAGGCCGGCTCGCTCTCGTAGATCTTGGAGGAGTTGGACACGCAGGTGAGCGGAATCTCGGCGATCATGTCGCGCGCGGCGCGGATGTTGTCGCAACGATGCCCCAGGTTGGAGCCCACGGCCACAAACGCACGGCGCGGCTGCGGCTTGGCGACGGCCCAGTAACCGTTCAGGAACTGCGCAAAACCCGCGGCGTCGTGCACGCGCACGATGTTGGCACCGGCCTGGATGGCGCCCAGGCACACGCCAAACGTAGCGGCATCGCGCGCGGCGGCCTCGGTCACGCCCGAGACAGCGCCCACAAAACGCTTGCGCGACACGGCGCACATGAGCGGATAGCCCAGTGACGCCATCTTGGCAGTCTCGCGCTGGATGACGATGTCCTCGTTAGCCGACTTACCAAAGCCCGGGCCAGGATCGATGCAGATGCGGTCGCGCGACACGCCGGCATGGATGAGTGTGCGGGCCTGGTCGGACAGAAAGCCCATGACGCGGCGCATGATGGGCGCCGAATCGGGCAGGGTAAAGCGGCGGAGCTGAGAGGTGGGCACGTAGGCCTCCTCGCGGCGGGCGCTGCGGCGCATCATGGCGGCCAGGCGGTCATTGGACTCCGATTCGGCCTCGGTGGCTGCGGGCGCGGCCTCGGGTGCGGGCGCGACGGTCTCGGCGGCAGCAGCCCGCTCGGCGGCGGGCGTCTCCTGCTCGCTTGCAGGCTCGGACGTGGGCTCCGGCTCGCCAAACGGCAGTGAGGGCTGTACCACACCGCCCGGAAGCTTGGCCTCAACCTTGGGCTCGCCCAGCAACTTGCCGCGACGGCGACGGGCCGGCTTCTCGGCCTCGCGCGCGGCCTCGGCAGCCGCTTCGCGTGCCTTCTCGGCAACAAACGCCGCAGCCGAGGTATCGAGCTGCACCGTTGCGTGCGTGCGGGCGGGCGCGGCGACCTCGCCGGCATGCATCACGATGACGCCGCAGGTGCTCGTCTTAACGAACTCGACCATCTTGGGATCAGTGAAGCCCGTCACGTCGTTGACGATCGAGGCGCCGCAGCGCACGGCCGCCTTGGCAACCGCCACATGACGCGTGTCGATCGAGACGATGGCGCCCTCCTTGGCCAGCGCGCGCACCACGGGCAGCACGCGGCGAGCCTCCTCGTCGGGGTTGACCGGGGTAAAACCAGGGCGCGTGGACTCGCCGCCCACGTCGATGATGTCGGCGCCGGCGTCGAGCATCGCCAGGCCGTACTCGATGGCGGCATCGGGGTCGAAGTGCTCCCCGCCATCGCTAAACGAATCGGGCGTCACGTTGAGGACGCCCATGATGCGCGGACGGTCAAAGCTGAGCTCGTACTTTCCGCACCGCCATGTCTTGCTGTCGTTCGCCATGAACATCCTCCTAAAATGCCCACGCCGCCGCGCTCGGGCGCTGGCGGCGTGGTCGCTTTGCAATCAGTCTTTCTATTGTATCCGCGCGCGCGGGCTAGAACGCAAACGTGGCCGCGATGTCGCAAGAAATCAGCAGGTCGGCATTTGCATCCTGATCGGTGGGAGCAAGGTTGCATATGGCCAGCGTATCGCCGGTAAAGTATCGCGTAAGGCCTGCCGCCGGATACACCACGAGCGAGGTCCCGCCTACAATGAGGGCATCGGCCGCGGCGATGGCGGCAACGGCACCGGTCAACACATGCTCGTCGAGCGGTTCTTCGTAGAGCACCACATCGGGCTTGATGCGACCACCGCACGCGGGGCACACGGGCACGCCCGCGGCGTCCTCGTGCTCGCGCGAGCAAATCCACTCGGCGCTATAGACCGCTCCGCACGACTGGCAAATGTTGCGATGGACCGATCCGTGCAGCTCGAACACGCGCTGTGAGCCGGCCATCTGATGCAGGCCGTCGATATTTTGCGTCACTACGGCGTCGAGCTTGCCGGCGCGCTCCAGCTCGGCTAGCTTGGTGTGGCAGCGGTTGGGCTTAGCGTTAAGCGCGATCATCTTGGTGCGGTAAAAGTCGAAGAACTCGGCAGGATGCGCCTCGTAAAAGCTATGCGACAGCATGGTCTCGGGCGGATAGGCAAACTGCTGGTGATACAGGCCGTCCACACTGCGGAAATCGGGGATGCCACTTGCCGTGGAAACACCAGCGCCGCCAAAGAAGACCACGCGCTTGTGGGTGTCAAACAGATCCGCCAGCGCGGCGGAGGCCTGCCTGGGGTCCGATATTGCCTGCGTCATATGAGTCCTCCGTCCTTGTTAGTCGGGCAGCGTTGGGCGACGTCCCAGCATGCGGCCTTTGAGTCAGCATGCGCGGAGCCCACCCCGCCCCTGTTGCGTTAATCTTAAGCCTGCCAACCCCGTCGAAAGGACACCATGCCTCAGACTTACACCTTTGCCTCGTGGAACGTTAACGGCCTGCGCGCCGTGCTCAAAAAGGACCCGAGCTTTATTCAGATCGCGCAAGAACTCGACGTCGACATCTTGGCGCTGCAGGAGACCAAGCTGCAAGAGGGTCAGGTCGATATTGACCTGCCCGGCTATCACCAAACCTGGAGCTACGCCGAGCGTAAAGGCTATTCGGGCACTGCGGTCTTTAGCCGCCAGGAACCGCTGCGCGTGCTGCACGCCGACGCGCTGCTACCCTACGCCGGCGAGGGCGAGGCGGCCGAGCTCGTCGCCCAAGCCGCAACCGAGGGCCGCGTCTGCGCGCTCGAGTTCGACAAGTTTTGGTTCGTGGATGTCTACACGCCCAACGCCCAAAATGAGCTCGCGCGCATCGATGTACGCATGGCCTGGGACGATGCCTATCGCGGCTTTTTGAGCGCACTTGAGCGCGAGACCGGCAAGCCCGTCGTAACCTGCGGCGACTTTAACGTGGCGCACGAGGAGATCGACCTTAAGAACCCCAAGTCCAACCGCGGCAACGCCGGTTTTTCGGACGAGGAGCGCGGCAAGTTTACCGAGCTGCTCAACGCCGGGTTTACCGATACCTGGCGCGCGGCAAACCCCGACGTCGAGGGCGTCTACAGCTGGTGGAGCTACCGCTTTAATGCCCGCAAGAACAACGCAGGCTGGCGCATCGACTACTTCCTGGTAAGCGACGCAATCGCCGACAACGTACGCGACACCGGCATCCGCGGCGACATCTTCGGCAGCGACCACTGCCCCGTCACCCTCACGCTAGAGCTCTAGCCCCCAAATGATCCCCCGGGGACGAAGGAATACAGATCACTTTTGCCCGCGCAAGGGGCGCCCGCGTGACCCCGTCCGCCACGAAACCAGCCCATCTACTACGTTTAAGCCACTACCCTCAACCACAGCGAACAACGCAAAAAGAAAACCGCAGGTAGAAAGCCTGCGGTTTTTCATAAAACGCGGTCATGGTCGGGGGTATCAAGCTAAACGTAGTAGATGGGCCAGTTTCGTGGCAAGCGCCGTCAACTGATTTCCTGGGGACATCTGGAGACGGAAGAAAATGGATCAATTTGGCTCTCTGGGGGCCACGATGCCCGTCGTATCAGCCGGCCATTTTAAAACTATGCCGGTTTACGGGGCTGAATCGCGAACCCCCAGCCATGCGCAATTCCGTAATAATAAAACCGCAGGTAAACGGCTTGCTCTATTTTGAAAAAAGCCGGTATGGTCGGCCTGCGCCAATCTAGCCCCGTAAACCGGCATAGTTTTAAAATGGCACTTCGGCAGTATTGATTCCCGCTCCGACGCAACCAGCCTTACAGCCCGTATTTCACGACGACACGGTTAATGCGGCGACACCAGGGCTTGTACAGGGCGACCAAGAACACGCAGGTCGCGAGGCCGTGTGTGATATCGAACGGCACCGCCGTGGCAAGACGCGCCACGGCACCCGCCCAGGTAAGCGGCTGCACAAAACCAATGATGTCATACGCGTTGATCACGACGCCATAGAGCAGGCCCGACGCAAAGCCGTACGCCAGCAGTGCTGGCATGCGCACGGTGCCGTCGGCGCGGTCGAACGCACCCGCATACGTCAGCGCACCGCCAACGTATCCCACGAGCCCCCAAGCATACATCTGCCACGGCGTCCACATGCCCTGTCCAAAAAAGAAATTGCTGGTCAGCGCCGCCAGCGCGCCAACCATAAAACCATTGCGGCGACCAAGCGTCGCCCCCGCGATAATGGCGATGGCGCTCACCGGTTTAAAGTCGGGAATGGGCCCAAACAGGATGCGCCCCGCCGCCGCCAGCACCGCCAGCACCAGCGTGGGCATAATCTGGCGCAAACCCGGACGAGATGCCTCGTAACCCGCAAAGAACAGCGCAAGCACCAACGCCACCACAACCAGCATGGCCAACGCTGCCTGCTCAACACCCGCCAGCAACGCGGCAGCCATCACCGCCGGCACCGCCAACAACAGCGGGATCTCCAGTTTTGCAAGCAAACGCGAGAAACGACAGTCCGTCATCCCATCACGCCCTATAGAACACGTTGTCGGCAAAGAAGTCGGCCGGCGGCTCCATGCAGGCAATCTCGCCGTCAAACATCATGGCGACGTCGTCGGCTACCTGCTCGGCAAAGTCCAAATCGTGCGTAGCCATGATGACGGTGCCGCCAGCCTTCGCATGGTCACGCAGGGCGCGGGCGATGATGCGGCGGCTGAACAGGTCTAGACCCTTGGTGGGCTCATCGAGCAATAGCAGTTCGGGGCCGATTAGCAGCAGTTTTGCCAATGCAAGCAGTTGACGCTGCCCGCCCGAAAGATCGTACGGATGGCGTCCATCCAGACCCGACAACCCCAAGCTCGCCGCACGCTCCCGCGCCAAGTTCTCGTCATATCCGCAGGTCGAGGCCCATTCCATCAGCTCATCGCGAACCGTCTCGGCAACCAGCAATGCTTTGGGATTCTGAGGCAGCAGCGCCGCCGAGGCCGCTCCGCGCACCATGCGGCCGCGCTGCAGCTTGGCGGTCTTCGCCAGCACCGAGAGCATCGTCGACTTGCCGCAGCCGTTACCGCCAACAACCGCATGCACCGCACCGGCCGAAAACGACGCATCGAGCCCACGCAACACCCAGCCGGACGCTCGATCGTAGCGAAACCAACCTTCCGACAGGATGGTAGCCGACCCAGCGTGCATTTTTTGGAGTATTCTACTTCCATCCGTGCGCGAGAAGGCTTCCAAGCCGTTCTCGAGCGACGTTTGCGCCACAAATTCGGACGATTTGTCCAATTCTGAACTTTTTTTCGCGCTCGATACGTCCCCGGGCGGCTCCAGAGAGCCCAAATTGTCCTCACGCCTGCTGAATACTCCGTTTTTTGCACATCGGATGGCACCCCACCCCAACGTGTCATCGGAAAACAGCGATTCTCGGCGTCCCAAAGATGCCATATCCGCCGCCTCGCGCACGCGGCCATCCTCAATCCGGTACGCACACGTCGCGTATTCGAGCATTGGGCGCGGCTGATGCGTCGCCACAACAACCGTGCAGCCCAGCTCGCGATTTACACGAAACAGCGCGTGCAGGAAATTCTTCTCCGCAACCGGATCAAGCTGAGACGTGGGCTCGTCGAGTAGCAGCACACGCGGACGCAGCGCCAGGACGGCGGCAAGCGACAGCAGCTGCTTGCGGCCACCCGAAAGCGTATCGGTATCACGATGAAGCCAGTCCTCCAGACCAAAGAAATAGCTGGTCTCGGCAACACGGCGGCGCATCTCGTCGCGCGACACACCCAGATTCTCTAGGCCAAACGCCATCTCATGCCACACGGTCTCGCACACAATCTGGTTCTCGGGATCCTGGAACACATAGCCCACGCGCTCCGCCGATGCCCGCACGTCCATGTCGGCAACGTTCTCGCCCAGCACGCGCAGTTCGCCAGTGCGCTCGCCCGCCGGCGCGATCTCGGGCTTGAGCAGCGACAGCAGCGTCGACTTACCCGATCCGGTACCGCCAACAAGCAACGCAAATGCACCTTGGGGAACAGACCAGTCGAGCCCCTCGAGCACCGCAGCATCAGCATCGGGGTAGGCAAAACTAAGGCCTCGCACCTCAATCGCCGGCGCGGCCGAGCCATATGCCACACCCGCCGCCGGGCCCCTATCCAACCGAGCCATCAGCCAAACCTCTTCTCATCAATCGCGTGCAACACGCAAGGCAGCACCATCCAGGCAGCGTACACGACATAGCCCGGCCACGGCGCCGGCACCGAGAGCTGCGGATAAAACGAATACTGCGTCGTCGCGGTCGCCGCCACGGCCACCGCGGCGGCACCAAACAGCGCGAGCCCGACCAGCGCGGCAACGTCGCTGCGCCCCAGTCGATACCGCGCATACGTCGTACGACGTGTCGCGGCACCCCACCCGCGCGAGCGCATCGCGTCCGCGCGCTCCAGCGAATCTTCCATGCCCCAGCCCATCAACACGCTCGACGCCCGCAGGTGCGATCGCACGGGATCGGTGGGCGCGCGGCCCGGCACATCAATCGCATCCTGCACCGCCAGCACCGTACGACCGCGGCGCAAAAACTGCGGGATAAGCCTCATGCACATCGAGATCATGAGCGCAATCACCGGTGCGGCATTGCCCAGCAGCGCGAGTACCTTGTCGTATTCGAGCATCGACGCCGCGGCCTCAAACCACAGCACGCTCGCCACAAACAGCCCGCCCATGCACAGGCCGTATACCATGCTCTCCAGATACACCGCGCGCATGCCAATACGGAACAGCTCCGTCGAGCCCGAGGCGCTAAACAGCGGATTGACCAGCGCGATAATCAAAATCACCGGCAGCTGCCAGCGAAGTGCGCCCAGCGTGCGGGCAGCCCCACGCGTCGCAAATCCATACGCCAGCCCGCCCGCAAGCGACAGCGCAATCAGCACCGGCTGCATCGAGAACATGGTGAGCCCCAGCGTCAGCACTATATAGAGTGCCGGCACAGCCGGATGCGACATCGAGAACGCCGCGACGGGCTCGCCGCCAAACTCCTCTTGTATGTTGTCCACGGGCACCCCCGTCCCCTCGCTCAAACGACAGCTCCGCAGCACCGCCAACGCCGCACGCAAGCAGCGCAAACGCCACGCCGGCGGCGCAAGCCTCAACCGCCGCAAACCAATCGCTACGCGCTCAACATATGCCTGCGGTATCATATTGCGCCGTGTATCGTTTCCAAACACACGTCTCTATAACGTAACAGGAGATCACATGGACGCAACCGCAATTATCCTCGCCGCCGGCGAGGGCACCCGCATGAAGTCGAACCACTGCAAGGTTTCGCACAAGATCCTGGGTAAGCCCATGGTCCAGTGGATCGTCGACGCCACCATCAAGGCCGGCTGCAGCCGCGTCGTGGTCGTCATCGGCAGCCACGCCGACGAGATGCGCGCCCTTATCGACGGCGCCTACGCCAACAGCGCCACCAAGGTCGAGTGCGTCGAGCAGACCGAGCGCCTGGGCACCGGCCACGCCGTAAAGGTCGCGCTCGAGGCCTGCGGCATCGCCGAGGGCCCGGTCGTCGTGCTCAACGGCGACCTGCCGCTCATCACCGCCGACACCGTCGCCAAGTTCGCGCAGACCGTCGCTACCGGCGAGCTCGCCTGCACCGTCATGACCATGACCCCGCCCGACCCCTTCGGCTACGGCCGCATCAAGCTGGGTGCCGACGGCCAGATTGAGCGCATCATCGAGCAGAAGGACTGCACGCCCGAGCAGGCCGCCACGCTGCTCGAGTGCAACGCCGGCTGCTACGCCTTCGACGGCGCGCAGCTCGCCGCCCACATCGACGAGATTGGCAACGACAACGCACAATCCGAGTACTATCTGCCCGACATGCTCGAGATCCTCAAAGGCCACGGCCAGGCAGTCTCCATCTTCCACTGTGACGACTACCGCGACGGCCTGGGCGTCAACAGCCGCATCCAGCTCGCACAGCTTACCGCCATCGCGCGCGACCGCATCAACGAGCATTGGATGGCCGAGGGCGTTACCTTCATCGACCCCACGCAGGCCTGGATCGGCCCCGACGCTACCATCGGCCGCGACACCGTCGTGTGGCCGCAGACGCATCTGATCGGCCACGTCACCGTGGGCGAGGAGTGCCAGCTCGGCCCCAACAGCCGCCTCACCGACACCACCGTCGGCAGCGGCTGCACCATCGACGAGACCATCGCCATCGAAGCCGTCATCGAGAACGGCGTCGACTGCGGCCCGCGCGCCTACCTGCGCCCGGGTACCCACATGCTCGACGGATCCAAGGCCGGAACGCACGTGGAGATCAAGAAGTCCACGATCGGCGAGGGCTCCAAGGTGCCGCACCTGTCCTACATCGGCGACACCACCATGGGCTCCGGCGTCAACGTGGGCGCGGGCTCCATCACCTGCAACTACGACGGCGTGCACAAGCACAAGACCGTCATCGGCAAGGACGCCTTCATCGGTTCCGACACCATGATGGTCGCGCCCGCCCAGATTGGCGACGGCGCGCTCGTGGCCGCCGGCTCCGTCATCACCGAGCCGGTCCCGGCCGACGCACTTGGCCTGGGTCGTGCCCGCCAGGTAAACATTGAGGGCTGGGCCGCCGATTACCGCCGCCGTCTGCACGAGGACGACGAGGTATAACGTTTTACCAAGCACAAAAGGAGCTGTTCCCATGGGGACGGCTCCTTTTTCTATGCTGACCTGCGCGACCGGATGAGTGGTCGGTTCGTGTCCGTTGACGGTAAAGACGTTATCAAGACCCGATTAACCCCGCCGCGCGGTTACAATGCAAAAAGGCATCTATATGGCATTCGATGTATAAAGGAGAAGGGTAATGCCGATTAATGATCCCGAGAAGTCGGAGAATATGCGCAAGTCCATCCGCGTGTATTCCGGTTCCTCCAACCGTCCCCTCGCTCAGAAGATCGCTGAGTACCTTGGGGTCGAGCTTTCGGGCCTTACGCTAAAGCAGTTCGCCAATGGTGAGATTTACGCCCGCTACGACGAGACCGTCCGCGGCGCCGACGTCTTCCTGATTCAGTCCGTGGCCGGCGGCAACGTCAACGACATGCTCATGGAGCTGCTCATCGCCACCGACGCTGCCAAGCGCGCATCCGCCCGCTCCATCACCGCCGTTATCACCCACTACGGCTATGCCCGCCAGGACCGCAAGGCCGGCCCGCGCGAGCCCATCACCGCCCGCCTCGTCGCCAACCTGCTCGAGCGCGCCGGCGTCGACCGCATCATCACCCTCGACCTGCACCAGGGTCAGATCCAGGGCTTCTTCGATATCCCGGTCAACCACCTGTCCGCACTGCCGCTGTTTGGCCAGTACTACAACGCCATGAACTTCGACACCGACAACCTGGTTGTCGTCTCCCCCGATGTGGGCCGCGCCAAGGCCGCCAAGAAGCTGTCCGACATGCTCGGCTGCGACCTGGCCATCGCCCACAAGGGCCGTCCGCGCCACAACGCCGCCGAGGTCATGGGCATCATCGGTGACATCAAGGGCAAGACCTGCATCATCAACGACGACATGATCGACACCGCTGGCACCCTGTGCGCCAACGTCAAGGAGCTCAAGGCTATGGGCGCTGGCGATATCTACGTCTGCGCCACCCACGGTATCTTCTCCGGTCCGGCCATCGAGCGTCTGAACGACGCCCCGATCGTCGAGTGCGTCGTCACCGACGCCATTCCCGTCGAGGTCGGCGGCAAGATCAAGACCATCTCGGTCGCCGAGGAGTTCGCTCAGGCCATCTCCGCCGTTTACCACGAGGAGCCCGTCTCCACGCTCGTCGGCGGCGACTTCGCGCTGTAATCCAACGCGCATCGCAACATCTTTGATGCTTTTAAAGGGTCGGAAGCTCGCTTCCGACCCTTTTTCTATCCCTCGTCAACCCGCCCTGGACAATTAGTTCAGATACGTATTTTTCTAAAGCTCCAAAGGACCGTTCGGAGCCTTCTGACCTCCCCGGCGCATGCCATGCCGTCCAAAGCTCATCGTTTTCGAGTACAACCGCTGCATATTTATCCTCAAATCGCCCTCAAAGGCCCTTAGAAACGCCTCGAACGCCGCTGCCTTATACGTATCTGAACTAACTGTCCAGCAGCTATCGTCAACCTTCGCGGCAGAGCTCAATTTCCTGCAATCCCCTCAACCGATTCCACCGAATTCATAACACCCAGCCGTTCATGGCGCGCAGCGCCCCGCTGAGCGAAAAGAACGGTATGGCGGTCGCATTCTGCCGCCAACTTAGTACGTTATAGCTATGACGACCGTGATTTCACATCTCTCCGCCCTCCGCGCAATTCGTCGCGCACGACGGGCGTACTCTGCCCTACCCTGGGACTTCGTTGATAGCGAACAGCAAGCACATGCCTTGGCTAGCTGTATTCCCAACAATGACGCGATAGACTTTGGTGCACTTTCGATACTCGACGCCTGGAATGAAGATGATTCCGAACTGCTCGATCTTCTCGTTTCAAACGAAGACAACAGACGCCGCGACAGGCGACTTCTTCAGCATATTCTCTCCGCTCCTCTTCCTGAAGGTGCAATTATGCACGTCGAGGCCGACATCTACGCAACGTCTCCCGCCATGACAGCCATGCTTTGTTCCAAAAATGAATCAGTCGCCAAAACCCTGATGCTTCTCATGGAACTGCTCGGAACCTACTCCCTTCCTCCCGGGGCAACATACCCCATTGCCTATGACGGCATCTGGCCCGAGGGCGATGACTACGAAGCGATGGACGACCTCGATTGCCGGGGCGACCAGTCGGCGACCGAACAGCAGAACGAAACCCGCTACGAACAGGCACACTACAAATGCGAGCCCGCCACGACCATCGAAGATCTCGAGGCTGTTGCACAGCTTGCCAAAAGTAGCTCATACACATCGTTTCGCACGGCAGTCAAACTTGCCCGACCCGGATCTGCATCCCCAGCCGAATCCCTAATGTTTGCCGTTCTCGGAGCGCCCATGCGCTTTGGAGGATTCGGATGTTGCAGTCTGCCCATGGGAGGCCTGCTACTCAACTATCGAATCGACTTCGACACTCTTGCGGTCAACATGTCCTCGGGCATCCCCTATGCCATCTGCGACCTATATTGCCCGGCAGCCGGAGTCGACAACGAATACAACGGAATTGGGCATGAGCTTCAAAACGCTCGCATCCACGATGGCAATCGAAATAATGGCCTCAAGGCAATGGGCATCCACGTCCTGGTTATCAATCGCGACCAAATGAAAGACCTTGTTGCACTCGAAGCCTTCGCCCAAACGATGCATCGACTCGCGGGAGTCCGATTCCGATACCGTATCAAGGGCTATCGCAAGCGTCAGGCCGCTTGGCTCAACGCTCTGCGGGCTGGAATCGGCCTTGCGGCGGTCTAAACGGCGAATCACCCGCGCGCCGCCGAACAGGACTGGACAGTTAGTTCAGATACGTATAGATGGACACATTGAATTAGGCTGTTTTGCAGCTATCTCTATACCATTCGCCCTATTTGAAGGCAGGGTAGACTTCAAAACAGCGCCATATGGACTAACTAAAGCTCCGAAACAACGTATCGGCATTGAATTGAGCACTTCGAGTCCTCAGAACTTATACGTATCTGAACTAACTGTCCACCTCTGATTTCGACGGCCGTCCAAACGCCCCTAAACGCCCTCAATTACCCTCCATTTGACAGCGGCAACAGGGTCGCTCACCATAGCAGGCGACAAATCAACGAAAGGATAAACATGGCAGCTGCACAGCCGCTTAAGATTCGCATGGTTGCCGGACTTGGCAACCCTGGCGAGGAATATGCCGAGACCCGTCACAACGCTGGTTTCAAAGCAATCGACGAGCTGGCCCGTCAGGCCGGCGTCACGTACTGGAAAAACCAAGCAGGCGCCGAGGTCGCGCTCATCAACATCAACGATCCCGAGGAAGAGGGCGGTAAGCGCCAGATTGTACTGGTCAAGCCGCAGTCGTATATGAATACCTCGGGTGGCCCCATCTCCAAGCTCTGCCGCGAGTACAAGATCAAGGCCGAGGAGCTGCTCGTAATCCACGACGAGCTCGATATTCCCGCCGGCGACGTCCGCGTTAAGGTGGGCGGCGGCCACGCCGGTCACAACGGCCTGCGCTCCATCATCGACAAGATGGGCAGCCGCGACTTCAGCCGCATCCGCACCGGCATCGGCAACCCTCCCGGCAAGATGGCCGTCGCCGACTACGTTCTTAAGCAGCTGCGCGCCCGCGAGGCCGAGGATTTCCAGGACACCTGCGCCCGCGCGGCCGACGCCGCCGGCCTGGCGATCGTGCACGGCGTGGTCTATGCCCGCGACCATGTCAACGGCGCCGCCTCCGCCAACGGCAAGCACTAAAACCTATCATTTAGGAACAGGTTTATTTTGGCAGGTTTTACCTGCGGAAACGCCCCAGTTGCGGCATCGCAATCAACCGCGCGCCGACATACATGCATAGCACCCCAAAGGGGGCCGGCCTCATCACAACCCGAGGCCGGCCCCATTTGCCGTTTTACCTGATAAAACTGACCAAAATAAACCTCTCCCCTTTGGTAGGCCAAAGTGGATAAACCCTGCTCCCAACAGCCGAAGACACACGTAAGTGACATGTCCATGAGGGTATAATTTGCACCGTATGTCTGCACAACGCCTGTGCGCGTACGGTTTTATTCGGGCTGCCGTCCATTTCCGTGGAGGCACGGTTCGGCCGCCCTAACAAGAGAGGGGTTCTATGTATAAGATCCTGGAGAAGACGCAGTTCTCTGAGAAGGTGTTCAAGTTCCGCATCGAGGCGCCTGCAATCGCCAAACATGCGCACGCTGGACAGTTCCTCATGGTTCGCGCCAACGAGACGGGCGAGCGCGTCCCGTTTACCCTGGCCGGCTGGAACGGTGACGAGGGCTGGGTCGAGTTCATCTTCATGGTGATCGGCAAGACCACCGAGATGCTGTCCACCTATGAGGCCGGCGAGTCGCTGCGCGACGTCGTGGGCCCGCTGGGCGTTCCCACCGAGATGGCCGAGGGCCCCTGCGCCGTCATTGGCGGCGGCGTCGGCCTGGCAATTGCCTTCCCGGTAGCCAAGCACCTGGTCGAGACCGGTCACGAGGTGCACGCCATCATGGGCGCCCGCACCAAGGACCTCCTGCTCATGGAGGACCAGTTCCGCGAGCTCCTCGACGAGGACCACATCCACATCACCACTGACGACGGTTCCTACGGCGAGCAGGGCGTTGTTACCGCTCCGCTGGAGCGCCTACTGCAGGACAAGGCCGTGAGCCAGGTCTTCTGTGTCGGCCCCGTTCCGATGATGAAGTTCTCGACCCTCACCGCCCAGAAGTACGACACCCCCATCACCGCGTCCCTCAACCCCATCATGGTCGACGGCACCGGTATGTGCGGCTGCTGCCGCGTCGAGGTGGGCGGCGTGACCAAGTTCGCTTGCGTCGACGGCCCCGACTTCGATGCCACCCTGGTCGACTGGGATGACCTTCGTGCCCGCCAGGCCGCTTACCGTTCCGAAGAGGGCGAGTCCCTCAAGGCCTATGAGGAAAAGAGCTGCGCATGCCACTAGTTAACGGTCGTTTCGTTGCCGATATGAAGTCGCCCCGCACCCCCGATAACGAGGAGCCGGCTGCCGAGCGCGCCTGCGACTTCCGCCCCGTCGACAAGGGCTTCACCGAGGAGATGGCGCTGGCCGAGGCCGAGCGCTGCCTCAACTGCAAGAAGCCGTTCTGTGTTGAGGGCTGCCCCGTCAACATCAACATTCCCCGCTTTATCGAGCAGATCCGCGCGAAGGACTTCGGCGGCGCTCTCGATACCATCCGCGAGGACTCCATGCTTCCCGCCATCTGCGGCCGCGTCTGCCCGCAGGAGAACCAGTGCGAGGGCAAGTGCATCCGTGGTAAGAAGTCCGAGCCCGTGGCCATCGGCCAGCTCGAGCGCTTCCTGGGTGATCGCCCCGAGCTCGCCTCCACGCCCAAGATGGCCCCCAAGAACGGCAAGAAGGTCGCCGTCGTCGGCTCCGGCCCGTCCGGCATCACCTGCGCCGGCGAGCTCGCCCGTAACGGCTTTGACGTTACCGTCTTCGAGGCCTTCTTCACCGGCGGCGGCGTGCTGGTCTACGGCATCCCCGAGTTCCGTCTGCCCAAGGCGGTCGTCAAGCGCGAGATTGACGGCCTGGAGGACATGGGCGTCAAGTTTGAGTACAACTCCGTCGTGGGCAACATGGCCACGGCCGAGGAGCTGTTCGAGCAGGGCTTCGACGCCATCTACGTGGCGACCGGCGCTGGCCTGCCCAAGTTCCTCAACGTCCCCGGCGAGAACCTGCCCAACGTCTTCTTCGCAAACGAGTACCTCACCCGCGTGAACCTGATGAAGGCCAACAAGTTCCCCGAGTACGACACCCCCACCAAGCACGGCAAGAACGTCGTTGTCTTTGGCGGCGGCAACGTGGCTATGGACGCCGTCCGTACCGCCAAGCGTCTGGGCGCCGAGCACGCCATCATCGCTTACCGCCGTACCGAGGACGAGATGCCCTGCCGTCGCGCCGAGCTGCACCATGCCAAGGCCGAGGGCGTCGAGGTTCTGCCGCTTGTCTCCCCGCTCGAGTTTGTCGCTGGCGAAGACGGCTCCGTGTGCGCCGTCAAGGTCCAGAAGATGGAGCTCGGCGAGCCCGACGAGTCCGGCCGTCGTCGCCCGGTGCCCATCGAGGGCGCCATCGAGGAGATCCCCTGCGACGTCGCGATCTCGGCTATCGGCACCAACGCCAACCCCTTCGCAAAAAAGATCGGCGGCAAGATGGAGCTCAACAAGTGGGGCTACATCGTTGCCGACGAGGAGACCGGCCAGACCACCGATCCCCGCATCTGGGCCGGCGGTGACATCGTCACCGGTGCCGCTACGGTCATTCTGGCGATGGGCGCCGGCAAGAAGGCCGCCGCTTCGATCACCAAGAGCCTGCTGGGCGAGTAATCACCTGCGGCGCTAGCCACCAAACGGCAAAGTCCCCGTCGAGCACACGCCCGGCGGGGACTTTTTTTATGCCGGCCGCCCGATCACCACGATGGGGACAGGCACCTTTGTGGTGGTTGGGGACTTGCCCGGTCGTTTTGTCTCAATCTGTAACAGTTAGGCCCTGTTGAGCCTTGTAGTTGTTACAGATCGAGATATTTCTCCAGCCGCCCCCCGCTTTGTCTCAATCTGTAACAGTTGGAGGCCAAATTCCTCGCTACGTGTTATAGATCGAGACGTTAGGTTGGCGGCCGAACAGTTTGTCTCAATCTGTAACACCTGGAACCCAAATATCTGGCTTGGTGTTACAGATTGAGATCTTGCAAAAGCCGAGAATGGGCGTTGTCGCCAAAACCTAACGCTTGCGACGCTTGGTCGCGGCGATGCCGGCCGCGGCAACGGTTGCGCCGGCGATGCCCAAGGCGGCGACCGTCATCGCGGTGGAGTCACCCGTGCTGGCGAGCTCCGTGCCGCCGGACTTCTTGTCGTTCTCGCCCTTACCCTTGGACTTGTTCGTCGTCACCGTGGTCGTCGTCGAAGTCGAACCGCCCGCAGGTACCCCGGTGCCGCCAGAGCCATCCGCACCGCCGCCCTGCTCGCCGTCGCCAGGCGTCGGGTCCGGATCGGGCGTCGGATCAGGCGCCGCCTCATCGGTCACCGTAATCGTAATGTTCAGACGCTCGGAATACTCGCTGTACGACATGCCAGGGCGCTGTGCCGCAATGCGCACATACATGTTGCTATCGAGCGCAATGGGCTCGGTGTACTTTACACGGCCTTCGTCACGGCAGGGGCAGGTGTCGTTGGTGGTGTACCAAATCGTCGCGCCATCCTCGGCAGAAAGCTCCAGCTTCGTGCCCTTGGGCACCGTAATGTAGTTCTCCTTGGGCGACCATGCACCAAACGTCGTCGCACCAATCGTCGCCACCGGTCGCGCCGGTCGCACTGCCTCGGCAGACACGCGAACGTCGACCTGCTTGGACAGCGCCGTGCCGCCCACCGCCGCCGTCAACGTCGTCAAACCGGGCAGAGCACCATGCAGCACAAACGTCGCCGCACCGTCCTCGCCCGTCACGGCCTGGGTGGCATCGACAGAGCAGATAGCCGAGGACTCCAGCCCAACACTAACCTTGGCGCCCGCAAACGGCTTGCCCGCCTTATCGGTCACGTGCGCCACCAGCTCAAAGTCACTGCCATCAAGCATGGTCACGGCCTGCTCCACGTTGAGTTTGAGTTTGTCGGCACGAACGCCCACGACAAGCTCGCCACTTGCCCAGCGCGCCATGGCCGTGCCGGCGTAGTTGCGAGCACCGTCGAGCTCAAACGCCACCGTCGAGCCCGCCTCACGCGCATCGGCATAGCGAATACGCAGCACGCGTGACAGCGGCTTGCCATTGGGATCGTCCTGCTTGTCGAGCCACGTATACGTCACGTCGCCCAAGCCCTGCGCGCACAATGCGACCAGGGCATCGTCGCTCGCATCCATATACTGCGCAAACTCAACCTCGATGCAATCGGTATAGGCATGGGCCGAAGCTACCTCGGGCGCCGCCGTCGACACCAAGCCAATGTTCACCTCAGTCTGAATCGGCGGCACGCGCAGCCAAGCCGAACGCGCCTCCTCATACCCGTCCTTGGTCACGCGCACTTGATACCAGCCGGTCGGCGTATTCCAGTTGTACGCACCGTCCGCACCCGTTGCAAGCGGATTGTCCTGCTCATACCCCTCGGCATCCCAACGCACCGCATTGGTACCGGCCGCATCGTCGGCGCTCCACAGCTCAACCGCCGCGCCTTCAACCGTATTGGACAGCAGGCCCTCGTACACCACGCCCGCAGGGTCGGGTGCTGCCTTGGCAGGCACATTGCGATAACGCGCCTCGAAGATCGACTGCATCTTCTCGTCCGAGATCAAGCCGTCCTTGTTGGCCTTGTAGACCTCGGCATCGGTCAGCTCGCCCCAGTTGACCGTAATGCGATTCTGGCACGCGCGCTCCACCTGCTCGCAGGCAACATCTTAGGCGCATTCGGCATTGGTCAGCTTAATCGCGCGCTCCGAACCTACGCTGGTCGAAGCTGCATCATAGGCGGCGCCCACCACGGTACCCGCCGAACCGGCCGTCAGCACGCCGGCGATTGTCATAATGGAGCCCACCGCCACATCGGTGCTGTCGTGGCAGAGCTGGCGATACAGCAGATCCTCAAACGCACGCGCCTTCTCCATGGCGTCACGCAGCGCGTAAATGCACTTCCAGTCGTCCTCGGTCTTCTCGGGCTTGGCAAGCAAGCGCGTATGCTGAAGCTCATAGCCCTCGCGCTCGCCCTTCACCTTCTGCATACGGACGTTCACGTTCTCCCAGTTCTTGCTGGCATCGTTCACGCCGTAAATGCCGGTAAAGATGCCGATACCCTGGGTCGCCGCGGGAAACGCCTGGCCGGCCGCCTTCCACGCATCGGTCTTAAAGACCTGTCCGAACATCTCGCACTCGATCTTATAGCTCTTGAGCGAACGGATCGTGCGGATGAGCTTCATATGGGCGCTCACGTCGCCGTTGAGCTTCCAGGCCATGAGCCATCCGCGCACCTTGGAGTTGTTGAGGCTATGGACCACATTCCAGTTGTCGTACAGGTCGTCCAGAATGTCGCACTGCATGGCGATCGAGTTAAACAGAAGCGCCTGGTTCTTGTTGTTATTGGAGTTCTCGATAAATTCCGACTCGATATAGGCCGTCTGCTCGCCATCGGGCGCGGCGACCTTAAAGCCCTTGACGGTATCGTCGTCAGCCGCCTTGTAGCTCAGCGAGCTGCCGAGCGCCTGGCCCAAATCGTTAAACCCGCTCGTCGACTGGCCGTTGTACTCGCTGGCCTTAATGCCCGCACACTTGTTGAGCGCCGCAGCGGTTGCGTCATTCCAGCTTCCGTATTGGTTGAGCTGGCCGATACCCATCGACTGGCCCACCAGATCCTCGGCCTGCTGGGCAATAAACTCCGCTCGCGATGCATGGTCGACGAGCTCCTTGATGGCGGCCGCATCCGCAGCGTTCGCGCCCTGGGCCGCCGCGAGTTCCTGATACCAATCCTCGCTGGTGCCGTAAGCATCCTCAAAGATCATCTTGTCCACATTGACGCCATAGCTGTCGCCCTGCTGGGTCAGCAGCGCCGCCGACCCGCCGACCGCGGCCTTGAGCTCAGCCGCAAACTGCGCGGCCTCGTCGTTGCCAGCACCATCACCCTCGCCGTCGCTGGCGGCAGGGGCGCGACGAGCCTTACGGGCAGCTCCACCTTGGGCTTCGTCCTCTTTACCGTTCTCGTCCTCCTCGGCAAACGCATCAGCGACCATCTGGTCAATCGCGTCGTTAAAGGCCTCGTCGACATCATTAAACGAGTTATCCATCATATACTCGTGCCACTGCTGCACGGCATTCGAGAACTCCTGCTGGCGCTCCTCGGCCGCGGCGGAATGCTTTTTGGCCGAAGCGTTGGCGTCAAAACTCAGCATGGTCATAAGCTGAGCATTGGAGATGCGGTAGGTCTGCGGCATAAAGATCTGCTCAAAGTTGCCGCAGTTCACATAGGTCGAGTCATTCGCCTTGTTAAACTCGTCGAGCAGCTTAAGGTAACCCTCGTCCACATACTCCGCCACATAGCGCACATGGGTGCCCTCGCGCGACTTTTGAGTCAGAGGAATCGTCACCGTCTTGCCATCCACGCAGTCCACGTACAGGTCGAGCGTGTCGGCGGCCTCTTCGTTTCCCACCTCGAGCGTGATATCGAACGTCCAGTAGGCGTTCTTCTTTTGCGGCAGATGGTGGAAGGTCCACAGACTCTTGCCGGTGTCCTTGCCGTCCTTGACCAGGCTTTGCGTACCGCCACGATACGTCACATCAAAGTTCCAGACCGAAGCGCCCGGAACATAGCGCACATAATTGCGAGCCGTTACCTCGGCAGCAGCGGCGGCAGCAGCGGTCGAGCCCACGCGCGCTTCGAGCGTCACACGCTCGGCGGCAAGCGTATCCTGCGGCAGGTCGTATTCAATCTTGGCACGGCCGAGTTTATTGGTCTTGCCGGTGTACTTTGCGGCCGAGGCGCCCACGCCCACGGTAAGCTGCACGCTTTTTCCGGGCGCTGCGTATACGTAGGCCACATTGCCCAGTAGGCTGTGAACGTCGGTGCTGTCGACCTCGATGCGCGATCCGCTAACCTCGAGTGTGGTGCTTCCCAGCGGCAACGTCACCTCGCCCAGCGTAATAAGCGGCGAGATGGCATAGATGCCCGCGGCCTTAGGCTTAAAGCGCACAAACACATCGGCGCCCATGCCCTTATTCATATTGAGAACGAGGTTGTCGCCCTCCCAAGTTGTGTCAGCCCACATGGCCTCGGAGCTGGCGCCGGCTTCGCGAGAGCCTGCGGACACATCCCCGACGGCATCCTTGGCCAGCGGAATCTCAATCTTGGCAGCCTGGCTGTCCTTGAGCTCGTAATGAATGCGCAGCTCGGTCTCCACGCCAACGACCGCGGACGAATCAGCGATAACCGAGCCCGCCGTCAGCCCGCGCTCGGCACGATACGTCTCCACGTCAAACGTGGGGACGTCGAGCGTCACGTCGAGCTGTTTGCCGTCCTCAATCTTCACCTGCTTTTGCGCGATATGCTTACCCACGGTCAGCCCTAGGCGGCTAAACGTGGAATAGCTCGTCGCTTGGATGTCGTAGCTCGTCTTGTTAAAGGCGACGATGGTGTACGAACCGGCCTTAAGGCGCGGCGTCTCGGCCTTCATGATAGGCGTGGTGCCATCGTCTTCGTAACCCATCAGATAGGTGACGCCGTCGGCGACCAGCTTGCCGTCGGACGTACGGAACACCAGCACGCGGTTAGCGCCCTGGTAGTCGCCCTTGGTCGCGACCGTCGCCGTGCCCCAGGGCTTCAAGTCGATATCGACCTTGCCGGCCGAGGGCTTCACCGTCGCCGTCGTCCCACCCAGCTTGAGGCTGTCTTTGGGCTCGAGCGTTATCTCCAGATCCTGGTCCGCGTCGGCAATGGCCTGCGACACCACGAGCGCTGTGCCCTGGATACGGAAGTCGTTTTCCTTGTCACCCTTGGCAGGCTTAAGCGTCTTGCCGCCGTTCTTCACCGTCAGATCGATGTTATCGAGACTATCGAGCTCAATGCGTTCGGTCTTATCCTGGCCCATAATCGGTTCAAGATAGCCCACGTTGAGCTCAATCGCGCGCGAAGCCGGAATCTTGGTAAAGTCCTCCGCCTTAATCTCTCCGATATTCCATGTGCCCGTCATCTGGTCGCCCGGGCGCGCCAGCACCATGTCATAGTAACCGCTGAGCGAAATGCGCAGCGTTGCTGCCGTCTTGGAGAGGACGTTGGCAGCAACGGAGCCGTCGTCGCCAACCGTCAACGGCGTGGACTGCCCCGCCTGCAAGAGCACGGCCGCCGCGCTCTGGGGAAGTTTGCCCGTCACCTGGGCCGCCTCGCCCATCCACTCAAACGTGTAGGCAGGCTTCGAGGAATCGACGGAGTCCTTGCGATCGGCCACGGCATCGGCAAGCTTTTTGACCATCGAGGGGTTGCCAGCCGAATCGGTCGCATAGGCATAGATGGTCTGGCCTTCACCAAAGGGAATCGTATACGTTACGCCATCGATTGTCACGCGCTCATTATAGTCGCCCGGATAGCCCGCCTCACCAAACTGAAGATCGGGGTTCATCACGCGCAGGGCAACGGCATTATGGTTCGTCTCGTTTCCGTATCTCGTGTTCTCAAAAGCTCCCCACTCTATCATTTCCACGCTTTTGGGTAGCACAATCTCTTTGCCGGCAATCGCAGGATCAAGAGAGGCGAACGCGAGCGCCCCGATAGATTTGACACCATCGCCGATCGTCACCGATGACACGTGCGAGCACCCGTCAAAGGCATAGCGCTCAATCCGCTCCACCGTGCCCGGCACGTTGATCTGCGTAAAGGTGAGTACCGTTGTGTCCGAGACATAGAACTGCGGTACGCCGCAATTGGCGAAGGCGCGATAGTCGATAGTCTTAACCGAAGGTGGCAGCGTTGCCACCACATTGTCGTCAAGCTGTTCGCAGCCCTCAAAGGCCTGCTCGGGAATCGTGGTAAAGGCCGCGTTGTTGGGCCAGGTCACCGTGTGAAGTGTCTTGCTTCCAGTAAACGCATTCCAGCCCAGTTCCTCAACCGAATCGGGCAGTGCGATTTCCTTGATGCTGCTGCCGCCCAAACCGCCCACAGAGCGGATATGCGAATCGGGGGCAAACGTAATTGATGTGAGCGCAACGTTTCCCATGCCCTTAAGACTCACGACATTTTTGCCGTCGATGGTCGAGGGCACCTCCAACGTGGTAATGCCCGCGTCGCCATACTCGATAGAAATTTCGTTGGTGAGGCTATCGATCGAGAAGTAGTACTGCGCGGGAGTCTGCTCGCCGGCCACGTAGCCATCATCGTATTCGCCTTTTACGCCCGTAGCGCCCTTCGAGGTCATCCAGAGCCCAAGATCCTCATTCCAGGTTGCTTCGGCTTCGGCGGTCTCCTCCTGCTTCTGCTGCTCGGCGAGTTCCTTGCCCTCGACAAGATCAGTGGCGAGCGTACCCGCAGGTGTGCTCTCGGTCTGCCCGGCGCCCGTTAGGCCCGCCGCCGATGCAATCTCGGAGGGCGGGGGCGTAGGGGTATCACCGCTATCGAGCACTGTGGGGTCGGCGGCGCCGGCATCGGGCGCGGGGTCGGCGGAAGCAGAGTCTGACGTTTGGGCGTCAGCCGAATCGGCGGGAGCGGCGTCGGCTGCTTGGCCGTTATCCGTCTGCACAAAAGTGCCGTCGGTGTTGAGGGCCTCAGCAAACGCGCCCGCGGGAAACGAACCCGTCACCATCGCGAGGGTCACCGTGGCAACCGTCAGCCGTCGGCAAAGCGCTCGAGCAGTAGTCCACCTCATGGTCGTTCCTTTCCTGCAAACCAAAAGTCATCCAGCGTAATCGTTGTCCAAAAACAAAGCGAACGGTAGGTTCATATATACGAACCTACCGTTCTACCTGCGCAAACCACCACAAAGGGGACAGGCACCTTTACGGTGGTTCTGGACTCGGCCGGTCGGTTTGTCTCGATCTGTAACAGCTAGAGGTCAAATTCCCCGCTTGGTGTTACAGATCGAGACATTAGATTGGCGGCCATTCGGTTCATCTCAATCTGTAACATCTAGAGCCGTTTTGGGCAGTTTGGTGTTACAGATCGAGATTTTGCTGAAGCCGAGGATAGGCGCCGTCACCAAAACCTAGCGCTTGCGGCGCTTGGTCGCGGCGATGCCTGCGGCGGCAACGGTTGCGCCGGCGATGCCCAGGGCGGTGACCGTCATCGCGGTGGTGTCGCCCGTGGCGGCCAGGACGGCGGCGGACTTTTTGGCCGGCGTGGCTTTCTCAACCGTCTTGCTCACCGTGGTGGTCGTAGCCGGCTTGGCCGCGGGTTTGGTCTCGGGCTTCACTTCGGGCTTGGTCTCGGGCTTAACCTCAGGCTGCGGTGTCGGCTTGGGATCCGGCGTAGGTTGCGGATCGGGAGTCGGCGTGGCTTCAGGCGTAAAGGTCAGATCGGTGTTGAGCCACAGGGTGTAGATCCAGCCGCTGTCCTCATCGGATACGCTATCCGCGACCTGGTAGCCGCACTCCTGGCCGTTGATCATCAGCTTGGTGTCGGGCGTGAAGTAGAAGCCGCGCGCGGACTTGAGGTAGATGCCGTAGCGATAGGTCACGCCAGGCTTAAAGGCGTCGATGTGATTCGTAATGTTCTGATCCCAGAACTTCTGAGAGTTCACTTCGCTGCCATCGCTGCCCGTCCAGAACTCACACTGAGGAAGGGAGTTGGAGGCCGTCGGAACATTCGCCGTAAAGACCGGCTTGTCGCCCGCCTTAAAGATAGTCGTGGCGCCGTTGATCTCGATAACGTCGATTGCCCGCCATTCATCAATCGGCTGCTCGCACAGCATATTGTCAGTGTGTGGCGCGAAGACGCCGTTGGCGGTCTTGATGTGGTGCGCCCAATGACCGTTGACGTTCATTTCGCAGTCATCAGCCACGGTATTGTCGCCCTTGAGCCTCAGCTCAACGGAATACATGTAGAACTTGCCCTCTTCGAAGTGGTCGATCTTCTTCATGCCCGGCGTGTACATTGCGGGATCGGAATACCAGAAGGCAACGGGCTTGAGCTCCGCAGGGTCGCTGCCATCCATCTCTTCCCAGCACTCATAGGCGATCTCATACTTATCGGCATCGGCGGCAGGAATCGTCGCGGTCGCACGCGGCGCCTCGCCGGGCGCATAGTCGGTTTTCACATCGTTGACGTTTAGATTCTCAAGAGCTTCGTTTTCCGACGAAGCAGGCATCGTAATTGTTTTAATAGCAGGGACATACAGGAATTCTCCGCTTAGACTCGACTTTACGGTTTCCCCGTTTACGGTAACAACGGTTTCATCGCTGAAGGAATATCCGTCTTTTGGCTTCAGCATAAGAGAATACACGTACTCTTTCCCGCTTTTAAACTTTGTAATAGTCGGCAGGGAACCATGTGAGCCGTTATCGGAATACCAGGCAGCAACGGGTTCGTTGTTTTCAAATTCCTGCCAGCATTCATAAGCGATTTCGTATTTATCTGCATCGTAGTTAGGGACACCTGCCGTCGCCTGCGGACCAGTATCCAGCTGCCAATTGAAGTTCGTATTCTGAACATTGGCAAAGGAGATGGATTCCGATTCTGATTCCGCTGCCGGGATAACAAGGCACGCCCTCTCGTAGACATGGGTGCGGGTGTAGTAGTCATCCCGGATCTCGTTAATAGTGGGTTTCCCGGTCGCCTCGGTATCTCCTTTAAAGGCGTCGTCCGGATCACCGATGATGATATTCCCGGGCTCTGTACCCGTATACGTAAGCTTGGATCCATCATAGGTGGTCGTCATCTTGGACTTATTCTCCTTGTACTCCGTAAAGTACTTCTGCTCCTCCTTCTGTCTCTGAATCTTGCTGATATCCAGGGTAAGCGTTGTTTTATTGCTCGCACTGTCATACGCCGCATGGACGATCAAGTCCCCCAGGCCGATAAAAGTCAAAGCGCTACCATCGAGAGCAGACTGGTCTCCATCTACAAGGGCAATCCCCTTCACATACTCAATCGTTTCTTCTTTCTTGATGTCGGTGTAATTGTTCCGCACCGTAATATTGACCCTAACGCCGCTGCCGCCAACAACATCGGTCACACCGCAGGGCATGATGGCGTCATTCGCCGGCGTGGCGGCGTTGTCGCTGGGAGTATTTTGTTCAGCGGGTGCCGCATCGTTGGATTCATCGGTGGCGCCAGTCGGGGCCGTCTGCTGAGGCTCAGCGGTGGCTTGCGCCGCCGGAGCAGCATCGGCTGCAGGCACGGTCGAAGCGGCTGGTGCGGTCGTTGCGGCCGTATCCTCCGCAACCGTCGGCGTCACCGGAGCCGCGGCAACTTCATCCGTCCCAGCGGCGGGATCGGCGCATTCCGTCGCCAGCGCCACGCTCGGCAGCAGCAGCTGGCCGACCATAAGCGCACACGCGCCGGCGCAAGCTATTTTGGCACCCACACAACACCGGGTACCGTGAACCAGCGAGCAGGTGCGCTCACGCTGAGTTTGCTTATCAAAGTGGCTTCCGCACATAACGCCCTCCTTGGTCGTAGGGACACCACCACAAAGGTGCCTGTCCCCTTTGTGGTGGTCCTGTACCACCAAGATGTGTCAAATGACTCCGTATGCCTAGGTTCGTAGATGTGAACCTAGGCCTCTACCTGCGGTTTAATTCAATATGATTTCACCATCGCCACACTCGTCCCGGGAACGCTACAATCGAGGACACGATCATTCGTCCACCCAAAGGACTGTCCTTGAACCTGAGCAAGCCTAAAATTAACGCGCTTTTGGCACTCGCGCTCTTTACCTTCGTCTTCCTTGCCGCCGAGTTTCGCTTCGATATCAATATCGGGCTACTCGCCGGCGCCGAGCGCGTTGTGCTCGCACAGGGCCTTATCCTTGGCGCCAGCGTGATCGGCTTTATCGGATACGCTCCGTTGCTTGATCATGCGCAGCGCAAAGGCCAGCCTCAGGCAGTTGTCAGTGCCGCCGTCCCTATCGCCATCTTGGGGCTGATTCAGATCCAGTCCCCCACGGCCCCGCTTGCCCTCGAGATTCTTGGCTGCCTCGCATTCCTCGGACTCGGCCTGTTAGGCGCCGCAGCGCACCACGCCTTTTCGTTGGCATTCCAAGATGATCCCAAGCTCGCCACCGGTGCGGGAGCGGCCTATGCCGCGGGCATCCTGATGCAGTTCGCCGTCAACCTGCTCAATTGCGGTGGCATCGTCGAGCTCATCGTCCTTGGCGCAGCGACTATCGCCATCTCCGCCCTCAGCGTCGTTCCCCAAAAGGCCGCCGAGAGCTCCAACTCCGCCATCAATCCCTTTATTGAGCCCTCTCATGCCCTCGCCAAACAGTCATGCTGGAGCATCGCGCTCGTCATGATTCTTGCCTGCTTGTTCTCGACCCTCGACAACGTGGTCACACTCTCCAACGCCCACGGCACCATTGCCGTGCAAACCTGGCCGCGCCTCTTTTTGGCGGCAAGCGGCCTTGCCGCCGGTCTTATCTTTGACCTTGCCGAGCGCCGCTACATGGGACTTGTCATGCTCGGCATCGCCGTGCTCTCGACCATTTCCATCCTGGCCGTGGAGGCCGGCGCCGATCCCAACCTGGGCCTTGTCGTCTTTTATCTGAGTTCGGGCTTTTTTGTCACGTTCTTTACCGCCACCTTTACACAGCTGGCACCGCGCATGCATGCGCCCGCCCTCTGGGCCGGCATGGGACGCGCCGCCAACAATGTATGCGCATTCACTACATCGGGCCTCTCGCTGGCGCTCGTAACCTCGGACAACGTTGCCCTCATTATGATCGGCGCGCTCGTTTTGCTCGTCGCCGCCTGCGCGGCATTCGTGGCAGCCGGCCTGTTTCGCCTGCCCCAAACCGAGCAGGAGCGCGAGCGCGAGCAACTGGCAAAAGAAGCACTCACCGCCCCCACCATCGAAGAGCAACGCCAGGCCTTCATCGCCGACCACGCTCTCACCCCGCGCGAAGTCGACGTGCTCATAGCCGTGACCCAGGATGAACGCCCGCTCAAGCAGGTCGCCGAGGAACTCGGCATCTCGATGCGCATGGTACAGCGCCACCTGAGCTCTATCTACCAAAAGACCGACACGCAGACGCGCCGGTCTCGCCAAAGCCTTCCCCTCTGCCTAAAACAAAAACCACCACAAAGGCCCCCTTTGCGGTGGTTTGAGCGGAGCAGAAGGCCACTCTGCCAGTTTGTCTCAGTCTGTAACAGATAGGCCCCTAAAAGCAGGCTTATTGTTACAGATCGAGACAGTAAAGGGACACGAAGCGATCCTTCGCAGCAACGACCCTCTAGTAAAGCGATGCGACATATCGGCCAAAGCCTGGCAATGCAAACTCAAAACGTCCTTGTAGAGGCTCTTCAATTACCCCAGCCTCTACCAGACGCTTTTTATACGTTGAAATCGAACCGGAACTCTTCTTAAGCCTCGCTGCCAGCTCTTGCCTGGTCGTCGTCCCAACCGGATTCATTGCACGAAGAAATTCAAGGTCCCCTCGTGAAAGTTCCGCCGCTGTTGAAGCGAAAACTCGCGATTCCAGCTCCTCTTGCGCAAGTTTCGCGCCTCGTTCGACATCCTCAATAGAAACCTCGGAGGCTTGGCGCGAAGCATTCCATGCCCGATACCCCACCAACTGGAACATAAATGGAAAGCCATCGATCGCCTTGGCAGCGAGGTCAATCGCCTCATCAGAAATCGTCTTGCCGCCGTCCTCAATCGTTAGTCGAAACGCTTCTTTTACCTCAGTCGGTGAAATTGATCCCAGCGAATGTTGAGCCGCGCGACGAAGAAACGATGTCGATTTCCCCGTCAGCAGCGCCAGCACGCGAAACGGCAGCCCCGCCATAAGCAAAGCTACCTTTTTATTCTCGCTTACAAAGTGCTGGTAGGTAGTAACAAGCTCCGTCATTTGCGCAAACGATACATCCACTTCGTCAACGGCGATAAGCACCCCGGTGTCAGTCGCTTCAAGCTGAGCAAACAAAGCGTTCATCTTAGTACGCCAGTTAGCGCCCTCAAATTCAACATCGATGTTTTCCCAGCTCATGCTTCCTACGTGGGCAATGCCGACACTGTTCACACGCCTAGAAGCGGGCTTTTCGATCAGATGGGCGGCTGATTCGTTGAGGCGCTGCAAAATGTCTTCGAGCATCCCCTCCGAGGCCGTCACATTCGCTGTAATCCAGCCCTCTTGCTGGGCGCGGTACGACAGATATGCCAAAAGCGCCGTTTTACCTGTACCACGTGCACCATAGAAAACCGAGCAAAGATTGGGATCGGAGTCGTCATTTTCAAACGCCAGCACCATATCATCGATGATTTGCTCACGGCCGGCCATATACGCCGGTACACGTCCGAACATCGGCGTGAATGGATTTGCCTGCCTGTACGCCGTCGGTGCCGCCATAAAGCCTCCCTTGAACTCATACAACTTAATTATGCCCCTACAATCTTTAAGTATTTTGAGCATCTTTGAGTTTTTTGAGCATCTTTGAGTTCTTTGAGTGATCGGCCCCCGCAGAACCAGTTGACTTTCTCCGCCTAAAACAAAAACCACCACAAAGGTGCCTGTCCCCTTTGTGGTGGTTTTTGATCGATTAGCCTTCGAGCTGCGCCACTTTGTAGCGGTAGGCGGCGGCGATGACGTCTTTACAACCCTCGCGGCCCAGCTTGGCGCGGTTGACGACGATGTCCTTGCCGCTCGTCATCTTCCACTTGCCGGCGCTGTAGCGCTTGTAGAATGCCTCGCGCGCCTTCTGCTGCTGTTTAACTAGCTTGGCGCCCTTCTTTTTGTTGAGGCCGCGCTTTTTGCGCACGATCTCGACGCGGTCCTCAAAGGGAGCGGTCACCAATACGGCAATGTGGTTGGGGTTGTTACGCAGCAGGTAATCGGACAGGCGGCCTTCGATAATGCAGCTCTCGGTCTCACCCAGATCCAAAATCACCTGGCTCATCTTTTGGAACAACTTGTCCGAGTACGAACGCGCATCGTAACGGTCGGGCAGAAAAGCCATGTTCTCCACGGCCAGGCGCTCGTCGTAAGCGGCCATCTTGTCGAGCGACTCGCCCGCGCGCAGCGAAGCACGCACCAGCAGCTCGTTATCGTACAGCGGAATCCCCAACTCGTTGGCGAGGATGCGTCCGATCTCGTGGCCCTCGGCACCAAAGTCGCGCGCGATGGTAATGACCACGGGGCTCTTTTTGTTCTCCAGATCGCTCATCGCGATTCCTTTCTAACAAATGAGAAATAGGCGATTCCTGATTCTCATTTTGTCACTTACGACCGTCCTGGTTTCCCAAGTGCGGCAGATTGCCCCGAAAGAGGAGCGCCGCGTACTAAATGTACGCAAGCGACGATTGAGGGGCAAGATGCCGTGCTTGGGGAAGCAGGACTACGCTGCCACAATACGGCGTTGATATGCTCGGACCAGCAACGAGATACCAAAGTTGAGCACAAAGCACATCGCAAACACCAGGCCGTAGAGCATAAGCACCTGCGACAGGTCGATCGCGTGAGCCATCACAACGTTTGCCGTGTACATGAGCTCGGCCACGTTAATGCCCGAAAGATACGAGCTGTCCTTAATGACGGTCGTGCACTGGCTAAACAGCGCCGGAATGATCGTCTTAAACGTCTGCGGCAGAATGATATAGCGCATGGTGGCAAAGAAGCCGAAGCCCTGGCTCTGCGCCGCCTCAAACTGGCCGCGCGGAATCGAGTTGAGGCCGCCACGCACAATCTCGGCCATAACAGCGCTGGTAAACAGCGTAAAGGCGATGGTCGAAATCACAATGTCCAAACCCTGCACCGTAAAGTAGATAAACAGAATCCACAGCAGGTTTGGCGTACAGCGGAACAGCTCGATATAGGCGCTCACCAAAATACGGAACGGGCGGGGCGCATAGCTTTTAACGAGCGCCAGCACCGTGCCAAAGATGAGCGAGAAAAAGATCGACAGCGCCGAGATCTCGATCGTCTTAACAAAGCCGCCCCAAATGTAGAGCAGGTTGGTCGCGTTGAAGATTTCCATGCGCTAGGCCTCCTCTACGTTGTCGAGTCCCAGCTCGGCCAGGCTCACGCCGCGCGGACGCTCCTTGGAGCGGCGCTCGAGCCACTGCACCAGCATGGCGAGCGGAAAGCAGATGATGAAGTACATAAGGCAGCAGACGATGTATCCCTGCAGGTAACCGTACAGACTCACAAAGTTGTCGGAACGGTACATAAGGTCGCCGCCGGCCACAAGCGCCAGCACCGACGTGTTCTTGACCAGGTTGAGCGCCTGGTTACACAGCGGCGGCAGAATAATCTTGAATGTCTGGGGCAGCACGATGTACCAGTACGCCTGCGCACGGGTGAAGCCCTGGCTCTGGGCCGCCTCCATCTGACCGCGCGGAACCGCCTCGATACCAGTGCGGATGACCTCCGAAATGTAGGCCGCGTGATACAGGCCCACACCCAAGAAGCCCAGCACGAACGGCGCGATGCGCACCGGCTGGTCGGCACCGGTTATGGCCTGCAAAAACTGCGGACCAGCCATGTACATAAAGAGCACCTGCACGGGCAACGGGGTGTTCTGGTAAAACTCCACATACACACGGCTTATGGCGCGCAGCACGCGCGAGCGAGTGGTAGAGAACACGCCCAGCAGCGTGCCCAGCACCAGCGATAGCAGCAGGCCGGCAACGACCACCTGCAGCGTCACGCCAAAGCCCTCCCAGAAGGGCCCCATGTTTTGAAATGTCGTCGACCAGCGGTCGGCGTCAAACAATCCTTCGAGCATTTGATTCCTTCCTTGGACGATGCGCCTATACAAGACCCCAGGTCTTGACCTCTTGGTCGAGCCAGCCATCGGCCAGGCGATCGCAAACTACCTGATCGACCACAGCCGAAAGGTCGCAGCCCTTCTTGGTCGCCACGCCGTAGCCCTGCTCGCCAAACTTGACCTCGGGCTGCAGCAGCTCAACGGTCTCGTTCATGTAACCGGCCAGCGTGGAGCGGTCCATGGCAAAGACGTCGATATTGCCGGCGTCGAGCGAACTCTTGATGATGGGATAGCCGCTAAAGGCCCTAAACTCGGGCTTGCAGCTAAAGCCGTTGTCCTTGATCATCTGCTCGATCAGGCCCTGCGTGGTGGCACCCTGGCTCACGCCAATAACCTTGCCGTCCAGGTCCTCAATCGAGGTAAAGCCCGAACGTTTCTTGACCATGAGTCCCACGTAGTCGGTGCGGTACGGCGTCGAAAAATCCCAGCTCTTCTTGCGCTCGTCGGTGATGGTGTAGGTCGCCGCGACCACGTCGAGCTGGCCGTTATCGATCAGTGGGCCGCGCGTCTTGGGCGTTACGTCGGTAAACTCGACAAGCTCCTGGGCGCGGGCCTCCTTGTAGCTCACGCCGAAGACGGCAGCGGCGATCTGGTAGCACAAATCGACTTCCATGCCCTCAAAGCGGCCCTTGGCGGTGTCGTAATAGCCGTAGCCGGGAACATCCTTCTTAACGCCGGCATTCAGATGGCCACGCGACTTAATGGCCGCAAGCTTGGACCCCTTGTCGGAGCCCTCGCCACTGGTGGAGTTGCCACAACCGGTAAGCGCGGTCCCCGTCAACGCGAGCATGCCGGCGCCCGCCAGCTGCAAAAAGTGACGGCGCGACACGGCCGCCCTCGTCATATCCGTCATGTCCATCACCGCGCCTAGTGCAGAATCTTGGACAGGAATTCGCGGCAGCGCGGGTTCTCGGGGTTATCGAAGAAGTGCTCGGGCGTGCCCTCCTCCAAAATGCGGCCGTCCTCCATAAAGATGACGCGGTCGGCCACCTGGCGCGCAAAGCCCATCTCGTGCGTCACGCAGATCATGGTGATGTCCTCCTGCGCGAGCTCAATCATAACGTCCAGAACCTCCTGGACCATCTCGGGGTCGAGCGCCGAAGTCGGCTCGTCAAACAGGATGATGGGCTGCTTGGTGCACAGGGCACGGGCGATGGCGATGCGCTGCTGCTGACCACCCGAGAGATTCTGCGGATACTCGCCGGCCTTATGCGCCATGCCGACGCGCTTGAGTGCGGCGATGGCGATCTCGGTCGCCTCCTCCTTGCTCTTCTTTTGCAGCTTGATGGGCGCGAGCGTCAGGTTGCCGAGCACCGTCATGTTGGGATACAGGTTGAACTGCTGAAACACCATGGAACTATACTTGCGAGCCATCTCCAGGTGGTTCTTTTTGGTAAGCGGCGTACCGTCGATGATGACCTCGCCCGACGTGGGCTCCTCCAGATAATCGACGCAACGGATGAGCGTCGACTTACCCGAGCCGGAAGGCCCGATCATTACGAGCTTCTCGCCGCGCTTGACGGTGAGGCTGATATCTTTGAGCACATGCAGGTCGCCAAAGTACTTGTTGAGATGCTTGATCTCGATCATGTCTGCCATGAATGTCCCTTCCCTGCGTTTACACGAGTTGAACTATTGTACGGAAAGAACCACGTTTCCGCAGCCCACACTACATTCCCGTAAAGAACCCGCAATCTTCCGCCCACTCATTGGGCACTCGGGCACTCATTGGGGACAGACTTAAATGAGTACCCTTAAATGATCACCTACTCATTGGGTACTCATTTAAGTCTGTCCCCAATGAGTGCCCTTCAGCTGCCATCAAAAAAGGGGCGCGACCGCAATGGTCACGCCCCCTCAACATCAACTATGTGTCGACCGGCACTTACGCCAATTTCGCGCCAACGATCTTTGCTGCTGCCGGCTTGTCGAAGTTGCCACCGGTGGCCTTGCCCAGAGCGCCCATGACCTGGCCCATCTGCTTCTTGGACGTGGCGCCCAGCTCGGCAATAACCTGCTCGATCAGAGCCTCGAGCTCCTCGCCCGAAACCTGCGCGGGCAGCAGGCTCTCCAGAATCTTGACCTGCTCGCTCAGGTTATCGGTACGCTCTTGGTCGGTGCCGGCCTTGATGGACATCTCCAGCGTCTCGCTCGTCTGCTTAATCAGACGCTTGATCATGCTGTTGACGTCTTCCTCGGTCACATCGCGGCGCTCGTTGACCTCGATATTCTTCACCTCGGCCTTGACCTGGCGAATGATGGACAGGCGAACCTTGTCCTTAGCCTTCATGGCCGCGATCATTTCCTTCTGCAGCTCTTCGTTGGTCATCTGCAAATCCTCCTCAATAGCGTGGGCGGCACTCACGCGGGCGCCGCCCCATGATTACTCAGTCGTCGACGCGTCGTCGGTCGAACTCTTGGTGACGCCCTTCAGGCTCACGTTATAGGGCACGTCCTTAGGCATGGGGTTAACGGTGATGTCGGCGTCCTTCTTGTACTGCTCCAGCCACTCGCTGTACGCGGTGCTTGCCGTCTGCGTCTTCACCACGTTGGAGACGTACTTCTTGATGTCCTTGGGTACCTGCTTAATGTCATCGACCTGATTATCGACATGGAAGTAGTCGGTGCACTTGATGATGTGGTAACCATAGGTCGACTCGACGACGTCGCTCACATCGCCCTTGTTGAGCCCCTCGAGCGCCGCCTGGTAGCTGTCGACGAAGGTGGTGAGCTTGTCCCAGCCCACATCGCCCTTCTTATCCTTGGAGCCGGTATCGTCGGAGTACTGCTTTACGGCGTCCTCAAAGCTCAGCTCGCCGGAGTTGATCTTGTCCAGGCACTCCTGCGCCTTGGCCTTGGCGGCGGCCTTGTCCTCATCGGAAGCGTCGGAATCGACCTTGATCAGAATATTCGACGAACGGCGGGCGTCATTGTAGTTGGACAGGTTCTCGTTGATGTAATCGACAATCTCGCTGTCCTTGGGCTTGCTTGTGGGCGCTACCGCATCCTTAAGCTTTTGCTGCGCCAGGCTCTCCTTGAGCGAGTCCTTGTAGGTGTCCTCGGTATAGCCGTAGGTCTTAAGGGTCTTCTTAAAGGCCTTGGCACCGCCCGCGCTCTTGCACGCGTCCTTCCAAGCCTTCTCGACCTCCTCGTCCGACACCGTCACGCCGTTCTCCTTCTGTGCCTGTTGAAGCAGAATCTGCTGCGTGTAGGAGTCGATGAGTTGCTTGCGGTACTTCTTGGGCGTGAGGTCGTTGTCGACCAGATACTGTGCCCAGTCCTTGTCCTTGGTGTAGCCGTAGGACGTGCGCATGCTCATGATCTGCTTGGTCACGGTGTCCTCGGTGAGGTTGGTGCCGTTGATAGTAGCAGCAACACCGCCGGTCAGCTTGTAGCCCGAGGTGTCCTCGGTCTGCGACATAAGACCGGAGCACGCCATGGCCGAGACGGAAAGCAGCATCGCCAGCACGCCGATGACCACCAGGACGATCTTGACGGTCTTGGACACGCGGGTCTTGCGCTGCTTCTTGCGAGAGCTGGAGGCGGCGCGAGCCTGCTGCTCGGGCGTCGGCTCGGGTGCGGGGTTCTTTTTCTTATTTGCCATAGTTGGCCTTTCGCATAACGAATCGAACAAACGCCATTGTGTCACAACGCAGCCCCCGCGGCACGCTTGGTGCATTGGGGACAGGTTAATCTGCACCATTTTGGTGCAAAGGGGACAGCTCTGGCAGCCGGCACCTTAGAAGTGACGGCGGATGGCGTCGACCATGCCCTGGGACGTGGTCTGGCCGAGCACGTCGGCTGCGGCATCGGCGTCCATAAAGATGTTCATGAGCGCCTGCAGGGCCTCGACCTGGCCGCCCGGCTCGGCGATGCCCAGATTGATGACGATCTGCGCCGGCACCGGAGCGCCCATGCCAGCCATAGCGTTAAATGTCACGGGCGCGGCGGGCTTCACCACCGCGATATAGGGCTTGGCCACAAACCCCGGATCGGTATGCGGAATGGCAATGTTTGCCGCCGGCATGGCAAGACCCGTGGGATAGGCATCCTCGCGCGTGCGAACGGCGTCGAACCAACCGTCGGCAATGTAGCCACGCGGTACAAGCTCGCCCTCAAGCCGCGCGAACACCTCATCCGGCGTCGCACACTCCCAATCAAAAAACACCAGCTCAGGCGCAAACAGCGCTTCGTTATCCGCCATGCGCTCACCTCTCTCACCTAGTCATTCAAGAACGTCCCCGATGACTACCCAAAACAAAAGGTGGCCACGCGCGCCTTGGCGCCAATGACCACCCTGACCACTCAACTAAATTGTACTGTGCGCCGCTAGCCGCGGGGCGCATCAATTGCGACCTTGCCGCTCTCCAGCACGTGGACGCGGCCGTCGGCGAGCATTTGCACGACCTCGGGATACAGCACGTGCTCAATCGCGTGGATGTGCTCCTCGAGCGTGTCGACATCCCAGCCCTCCTCGACAGCCAGCGCACTCTGGGCGATGATGGGACCGTTGTCGTAGACCTCGTTGGCAAAATGCACGGTCACGCCAGTTACCTTGACGCCGCGCACAAAGGCATCGTCAATCGCATGCGCACCGGTAAAGCTCGGCAGCAGCGCCGGATGCAAGTTGACCACGCGGTTGGGAAACGCCGCCAGCAGCGGCGTGTGCACCATGCGCATGTAGCCGGCCATGACCACATACTCGCAGCCGCGCTCGAGCAGCTCGTGCGCGATGATCTCGTCGGCGGCGATGGGGTCGGCATAGACATCCTTGGACAGCGTCAGCGTCTGGATACCCGCACGCTCGGCACGCTGCAACCCCTTGGCCGAAGGACGGCTCGACACCACCAGCTCAATCGAAGCATTGAGCTTGCCGGCAGCGATCAGGTCAATCAGCGCCTGCAGGTTGGTGCCAGAGCCGCTGATGAGCACGCCGATCTTGAGCGGCTCGGCCGTATCGGTGCCAGTCGGACGGGTATAGGGCACAAAGTCCAGGCCCACGGCAGCAGCCATCTGCTCGTTAGCGCTCATCGGAGTACACGACCTTACCGGAACCCTCGACGCACTCGCCCACGCGGAACGGCTTCTCGCCCAGCGCGACCAGTGCCTCGGTCACGGCGGCCTCGTCCTCGGGGGCGACGATCAGACACAGGCCGACGCCCATGTTGAAGGTCTTGCATGCCTCGTTGGGCGCAAGCTCGGCCTGGCGCGACACGTAGGTGATGACGGGCGGAACGTCCCAACCCATCTCGGCACCGTTGCGGGTGACCACGGCGTCGACGTCATCGGCGAGCGCACGGTTGAGGTTCTCGGTAATACCGCCGCCAGTGATGTGGGCGATGGCGTGCACGTTGGCGCCGCCGCGCAGCAGCTCCAGGATCGGCTTGACGTAGATGCGCGTGGGGGCCAACAGAGCGTCTGCCAGCGATGCACCGCCGAGCTCCTCGAGCGGACGGCTCAGCTCCTCGGCCTTAGCGACGGCCTCGGGCGTGCCCGGCTTAACGCCGTCGACGCCAATGACCTTACGCACGAGCGAGTAGCCGTTGGAGTGCACGCCGGTGGAAGGCAGGCCCAGGATCACATCGCCCGGGCGGACGTTTGCGGGGTCGAGCATCTTGGGACGGTCGACGACGCCCACGGTAAATCCGGCAAGGTCGTAGTCGGCAGGAGCCATGACGCCCGGGTGCTCGGCCATCTCACCGCCCACGAGCGCGCAGCCCGCGAGCTTGCAGCCGTCGGCCACACCCTTGATAATCTTTGCCATGTGCTCGGCCTCGATGTGACCGATGGCAACGTAGTCCAGGAAGAACAGCGGCTCGGCGCCCGAAGCCAGAATATCGTTGACGCACATAGCGACCAGGTCCTGGCCAACCGTCTCGTGACGGTCCATGATCTGGGCGAGCACGAGCTTGGTGCCCACGCCGTCGGTACCGCTAATCAGGATCGGGTCTTCCATATCCTTGAGCGCGGCGGCCGAGAACAGGCCGCCAAAGCCGCCGATGCCACCGATAACCTCGGGGCGGTTGGTGTCCTTGACCATCTGCTTAATCGCGTCGACGGCGCGGCCGCCCTCGGCGGTATCGACGCCGGCGTCCTCGTACGTCACATGCTTGCTGTCGCCCATCTGAGCCTTCCTCTCCCACTACCGTGGCGCCGCACGGGCGCCAAACGGTGCTCATAGTTGCGTTCATTTCGGCGCGCGCCATAACAGCACGCGCCGTCATATCAACAAAACAGCAGGTAAAACCTACCAAAATAAACCTGTCCCCATATGGCAGGTTTTATGCCTCGCCGTGCTCCTCTTCCCAGCTGCGGTCGTCGTATTTCTCGATCACGGCGTCGTCGTCAAAGTGCAGCGGCTTGTCCAGGTTGCGGGGCTTAAAGCCCTCCATAAACTTGTCGCGGCCAAAGCTCTCGGGAATCGCCACGGGGTAGCGGCCGGTAAAGCACGCATCGCAGTAACCGCCCTTGGGCATGACCTTAAGCAGGCCCTCGACCGAAAGGAAGGCCAGCGAATCGGCGCCGATATACTCGCAAATCTCGTCGACCGTCTTGTTGGCGCTGATAAGCTGCGACTGCACGTCGGTATCGATACCGTAGAAGCACGGCCAGATGACCTCGGGCGAGTTGATGCGGATATGAATCTCCTTGGCGCCGGCGTTGCGCAGCATCTTGACGAGCTGCACCATGGTGGTGCCGCGCACGATGGAGTCGTCGATGACGACCAGGCGCTTGCCCTCGATGTTGTCGCGCAGCGGGTTGAGTTTCATACGCACGCCCATGGCGCGCAACTCCTGCGTAGGCTCGATAAACGTACGGCCCACGTAGCGGTTCTTGATAAGGCCCTCGCCAAAGGGAATACCGCTCTCGTGCGAATACCCCTCCGCAGGCGGCAGGCCGGAGTCGGGCACGCCGATGACCAGGTCGGCCTCGACAGGCTCCTCATGTGCCAGCTGACGACCCATGTCGTAACGGCAGGCATAGACGCTCTTGCCGTTCATGATGGAGTCGGGGCGGGCAAAGTAGACCTGCTCAAAGATGCAGTTGGCGGGCTCTTCGGCTGCAGGCACGCCCTGCTCGGATACCAGGCCCTCGGCGCTGATGCGCAAGATCTCGCCGGGACGGACGTCACGGACGTACTCGGCACCCACGATGTCGAGTGCGCAGGTCTCGGAAGCAACGACCCAGCCGCCGGCGCGCGTGACACGGACGGCGGAGTCGACCGTCGCGGCGCCGTCCTGCGACGGCAGCTGCGAAACGGCTGCGGCATCGGCCTGGTCCAGACCCTCGTCCACCAGCTTGCCCAGCACGAGCGGGCGAATGCCGTGTGGATCGCGGAATGCGTAGAGCGCCTGCTCGTTGATGAGCGTCATGGCGTAGCCGCCGCGCACGAGCTCCATGGTCTTGCGAATACCCTCGCGCAGGTGGCCCGTACGCTGGGTAAAGTAGCCGATAAGCTTGGTCGCGACCTCGGAATCCGAATTGGAGAGGAACGGCACGCCCAGCTCGATCAGCTGACGGCGCAGCTCGTCGGTGTTGACGAGGGTGCCGTTGTGCGCGAGCGCGATAATGACGCTGTTGATGGTAGAGAGGTGCGGCTGAGAGGCTTCCCAGCTCTTGGCACCGGCGGTGCCATAGCGCACGTGGCCCACGGCCAGCTGGCCGGAGAGCGTCGACAGGTCGGCGTTGGAGAACACGCGGTCGAGCAGGCCCAGATCTTTGCGGACCATAACCGTGCCGCCGTCACCCACGGCGATTCCAGCCGATTCCTGGCCACGGTGCTGCAGCGCACGCAGGCCAAAGTACGTCAGTCGAGCCACGTCGCGATCGGGCGCCCATACGCCGAAAATGCCACATTCCTCATGCAGCTGGTCGGAGTCCGGATCATACGTCGACATGGTGTTCACCTGTCCCGCGGCACGCTCGGCCGCGCGGATGGTTTCTTGAGACATGGTATCCCCTCAGAGCCTCGTATTTTTGGCGTTACCCGCCTTATTATACGCACGGCGCGACGTGCTCCCCAGCGCATGAGCAGCGCTTTTTAAAAGCCCACCGAGCTAATAATCAGTTTTGTTGCCAAACATTTTATCGGTCTGTCCAGTGTAAGTGCCCGCGCCCCCAGATGGCCGCCGCGTCCGCCGTTGGGGATTACAAAGTTGCAATTGGGACGTTCGTCCTGTCTTTTGGCAGGTCGGCGGCGTATCCTTATAACCTACAACAAAGCGAGAAAGGTTCTGTATGGATCGAAACGAACTCGACCCCAGCGTCCCCAGCGCCACAGAGGTCAAGAAGATTCCCCTCATCATTAAGGTGTACGCCGTCCTGTGCATCCTTTCCGGCGTGGGCACGCTCCCGTCGGTCGCTGCCTTTATGTGGCAGGTCATCACGGCACTTGTTAACGGCAACGCCACCGAAAAGCTCGGCGACAACACGCTCGTCGCAGTCGGCCTTATCGTCGCCGGCATCATGCTCTCTGCGGCAAGTGCCGTCATCCTAATCATCTTTGGCCTGGACCTTATCAAAAACCAGCGCCGCAACGCCGCCCGCCTGTCCTACATCCTTATTGCATTCACCGTCGTCGAGCTTTTGGTCGACGTGATGCTCCAGGGTATCGGGCCCTTCTTGCTGCGCCCCGCTATTCAGCTCGGCATCCTCATCGCGCTTTCGGCCACCGTCGACCCCACGCTGCGTCAGGAGCGCGAGCTGCAGCGCCGCCTGCAGGAGATGCTCGACCGCGATGCCGCCGCCGAGGGCATGCTCGGCCGCGATGAGACCGGCGAGGGCTACATCAAGCTCAACTACTTCAACCTGTTCTGGGTATTCTTCGTCTGCTGCGTACTGGGACTTATCTTGGAGGACATCTGGCACATGACGGTCAACGACCCGGGCGTCTACCAGGACCGCGCCGGCATGCTGTTTGGCCCTTTCAGCCCCATCTACGGATTTGGCGCCGTGCTCATGACCATGGTGCTTAACCGCTTCTACAAAAAGAACCCCATCATCATTTTCCTGGTGAGCGCTGTGCTCGGCGCGAGCTTTGAGGTGTTCGTGGGCTGGTTTATGCAGACCGCGTTTGGCGTGGTCTCGTGGAGCTACTCGCACATAACGCTGTTTGGTTTGCCCGATCCGCTCGTGGTCCTCACGGGCGGACGCACCTGCACGGGCTTTGCCTGCCTGTGGGGCCTAGGTGGCCTCATCTGGATCAAGCTGCTGCTACCGAGGCTGCTTAAGCTCATCAACAAGATCCCCTGGAAGAGCCGCTACTCGGCCACCGTCATCTTTACCGTCATTATGCTGGTCGACGGCGTCATGACGCTGCAGTCGCTCGACTACTGGTACCAGCGCGTTAACGGCACGGAGCCGGACATTCCCGTCGCACAGTTCTACGGCAAGTATTTCGATAACGACTACATGGAGAACCGCTTCCAGAGCATGACCATGAGCCCCAAGGACGCCACGCGCGTTTAGCGCCCGCCGCGCCCAAAACGCAAAATGCCCGCCGGTATCACACGTACCGGTGGGCATTTTTATAAACGATCCTTCTATCGACGCAATCCTCTATGCCTCGCGCTCGACCTCACTCACGCATTCGTTCTTGATGGTGCCAACGAGCGCCTGCAGTGCATCGACCACGTGTGGGCGAATGTCCCCGCCGATAAGCACGAGCATGATGTCGTCACCTACGGTAAGCTCGCCGCTTGCCAGCCACACGCGCACATAGCCGATACCCGGCATCGCGCGCGTGGCCTCGATAGCAGCCTGCACCTTCTGAGCATCGAAGCCAAACACCATGCCGCCCACCTTATGCCCAGGCGCCACGCCATCGGTCTCGACTCCGCGCACCTCAGCCTTGGGCGTCGCGCGCACCACACCGTTATGCGTCAGATACATCCCACAGCCTGCCGCCGAAGCATCGGCCTTGGCCTCGCGCAGCCAAGCATCAATCGAAGGCATCAATTTGCCACTCTCGAGCATCATTTCTCCCTTACCGTCGTCGAGTAGCCAATTTGGGACGGGGCCTTTTTAGCTACTCTCGAACAACTTATTCCTCGACCGGCGTGAGCACCATGACGGCACGTGTGTTGCTCAGCGACAGCGAACGACAGGTCACAAGCGTTACAACCTTAGTTGCCGAAGCGGCACGATCGGTGGCATCACTCGCCACGGCAGAAGCGCCGTCGAGCATCTCGGACAGGTAGTTCTTGAGTCCGTCGTCGCCCTCAAAATTGGTCGTGCGCGCCTTGGCATACGTGTCCTCGACCACCTTGGTCGCCAGCGGACGCAACTTATACGTCGCATCGCGCGTGATGTAGTACACATATTCAATGCTATCGAACGTTGCCTGGTCAGTCGTATCCGAAATCACGTTGAACATCGACCCATCGTTCATATGGTGGCCGTAGATCGTGG
>JAHYYK010000015.1 GCA_019425005.1 Collinsella sp. | reverse complement strand
CTAGTCACGCGGCCCTTGGCATCCACCCTCTTCTCATAGGGGGAGCCATCGGAACTTGATGGGCATTCATTTGCATACAATCGCGTCCTAAGGAATCGCGTCCCAACGCCATGCTTTAATGCATGCAAAATCGCACCTGCAACAAGCGTTGTAAAATCTAGTGATATGAGTGCCCCGGTTGCTTCTGCACCTTGACGCTCTTGCATTTAACGTCCTTCGTTCGGTGGAGGGCCGACCATAAGTGACGTAAACAAGATAAGGGGGATTGCACAAATGAAGGCAACCGAGGCAAATCTGCTTGACCTTATGGGTGTGGCGAAGATGCAGTTTGTCATTCCCGTGTACCAGCGAGTTTACTCGTGGAGTGTAAAAGAGTGCGAGGTGCTATGGGATGACGTCATGCGAGCGGGCCGTGATGGCGTATCGCACTTCGTGGGGTCGATGCTCTATATTCCCGAGTCCGAGAGCTCTGCCACGAGCATTTCGCGCGTGCTTCTGATTGACGGGCAGCAGCGCATGACGACGTTTTCGTTGATGATTGCTGCCTTGGCTGACTATCTGGAGGGTAATCCCGGCAAGGCCGGCTTCCTTGGCGATCTCAAGATCTCAGCACTGCGGAAAAATTACCTTTTTAACGATGATGACTACAACGGTCTGGCGCGCTACAAGCTGGTGCTCTCGCAGGACGATAAAGAGACACTGTTCTCCATTGTGTCTGGGTCTCCCATACCAGATGAAAAATCGGATCGCATTGTCGAGAACCATGCGTTCTTCCGTGAAAAGATGCACGGGAAATCATTCGACCCTGCAAGGCTTTGGGCGGGGCTAAACCGCGTGCAGGTCATCGACACTAAGCTCACCGCTGGCGTTGATAATGCCCAGCTCATATTTGAGTCCATGAACTCCAAGGGCAAGCCGCTCACACCTATTGACCTCATTCGTAACTACGTTCTTATGTCGCTTCCCAACGACGAGCAGACCAAGCTCTACGAGGGTTACTGGCATCCGCTTGAGCGCTTGTTCGGAAAAGCTGGCGAGGAAGAGTTCAATGCATTTATCTGGTACTGGCTGTGGCTCAAAGTTCCCAATAGGATGCCGAAGGAAAACGAGGCCTACCACGAGTTCAAACGCTATTTCGCTGACGACTACGATGGGGATACTGAGGGCCTGCTGAAGGAGCTTCGCGAATATGCGCAAAGATATGCCAGGCTGTTCCTTGGCAAGGAGAAAGACGAGGGCCTGCGCCGAGTGTTCGGCAGAATTCTAAGCCTTGATGTGAAGCAGATCAGGCCTCTTTTGATGCTGCTTTACTCGGTTTACGAGGGAAATATGTTAAACCACGATGCGTTTCTGCGTATCTGCGAGACTATCGAGTCGTTCCTGTTCAGGCGGGCGGTTTGCGGCAGGCTTACCACGGGTCTAAATAATTTCTTTGCCGGCATGTATCGCAACCTCGAGCAGCAGGACGATATAGAGGAGTACGTTACGGCGATGCTCCTTATCCACAGCAGCGGTATGACTGCGTACTTCCCGACAGACGAGCATTTTGTCGAGGAGTTTAAGACGCGTGACTGCTACAACCGCTTCTCCAAAAAGCGCTATTACCTGGAGCGCATGGAGAACTGGCACCACCCGAAGGAGCCCATCTCGGCTGACAATTACCAAATTGAGCACGTCATGCCCCAGACGATCGACGGTGAACATGGCTGGAAGGAATCGCTTGGCGAGAACTGGGAAGACATTCACGACAGGTTATGCAACAACCTGGGCAACCTTACGCTGACGGGCTACAACCAGGAGTACTCAAACCGGTCGTTCTCGGACAAGCTCAATCTTCCGAACGTGGGACTTAAATGCAGCCCGCTCTACCTGAACAAGTCGATTGCCTCGCATGAAAAATGGGGCGAGGAAGAGATTAGGCAGCGCGCGGACGAGCTGGCGAAAGAGGCGTGTGAGATATGGAGGTACCCCGATCTTCCGGCAGATGTCGTCGACAAGTATCGCCCCTCTCGCGGGGAGTCTGACGAGGCACCTATCTGGACTCTGCAGGAGAATCACCCCACTTTTGCCGAAGGCGGACTCAACCAGAAGCTTTTCGATGAGGTGTGCGAGTCTGTTCTGAGTGGTAACCCTTCGTGGGAGTCCTATATAGCCAAGTACTACGTAGGCTTCAGGTCGGGCAAGCGAAAACTGCATGCCGTGCTAGAAGGCAGGACCAGCAACGGCGGTTGGATTGCCGTCGGCCTGGCAAAGAGTGTGGACGAGCTGATTGACCCGGAGGCCATGTGCCAGGACAAGCGCACACAGGGCGGATTTGGGCCGGGTATGCCGACCTATGTTGCACTCCGTAGCGCTGACGGTATCCCCGCGGTGCTCGATCTCATAAAGCAGTGCTAGGTTGAAGGCCGGGAATCTAAATCCCGGCCTTTGCCAGCTCAAAATCGTCGATGGCTCGTCCGCCCGTCTACGCCCCCGCGATCCCGCGCGCCGCACTCAGCAGCTCGTACTCCCTCTGGCTCCACTGGTGCAGCTCGGCCGCGCGAACGGCATCTCGGCACAAGTCCAAAAACACCTCCGCGCCCTCGCAGAAGCACTCGCGTGCAAAGGTGCCGGATCCGTTCGCAACGCACACGCCGTCGGCAAAGAGCTTCCAACTCGACGGCTCGCGCGAATCGTCTCCAAGCAGCTTGATCTGCAGCACATGCGGATTGCCGGCAGCACAGAGCTCTTCCTCGAGCTTCTGTACCGTAAAGCGCATCTGGTGGGAGAGGCTGCTCTTGACCATGGCCGAGGCGTAGCCATTTGGCTTATCCAGAAGATGCATGTGATTCGGTTTGACGACCAGGTTGTGGAAGTTGCGCTCGCTGCGCACGGAGAAATTGTCCATACGGACTCCTTTCATCGATGTTGGCAGGGCCACCGTGCCTCTTGGCCGGTTGGCGTCGGGATCGTGGAGCCAACTCTCTACTCCGACTCTGGATAAAACGTGCCCGCTCCTTGCTGGCACGATGGAGTCTATCAGCGCGCGCGGACACAAATCAAGCGCCGCCTGCGAAATGATGTGCAGACGGCGCTTGATTTCGCCGGCCGCTGTTAGGCTTAAATTCGAAAAAATGTCGAAATATCCCGTGTAAAAGTACGGAAAAGTGTCGTAATACACACTTTAAAATCTCGAAAAAGTGTCGAAATGAGCACCTAACAACCACGGAAAAGTGTATCCTAGTGCTAAAACAGCACGTAATAAGGGGTACGCTTATGCTGCAGAGAAAAGCAAAAGCACAGTTTGAATCTTGGCTTGCCTTGTCGCCTAACAAGGCTCTTTTGGTCAAGGGCGCCCGACAGGTAGGAAAGTCATATTTGGTCAACGTCTTTGCAAGCGAATCGTTCGAAAATGTCGTGACGTTCGACCTTATCGCCGACGCGTCCGTGCGCGATTCGTTTTTGGCGGCAAAAAGCGCGGATGACCTGCTTATGCGCATGTCTATTGCTGCAACGCAGCCGATGGTTGCGAACAAGACCGTTGTGATTATCGACGAGGTGCAGCGATGCCCCAACGTAGTGACGTTTATCAAATACCTGGTCCAGCGCGGCGACTTTCGATATATCCTTACCGGATCGCTCCTTGGCGTTGAGCTCGAGGGCATCGATTCCCTGCCGGTGGGGTATGTCGAGCAGGTCCAGATGTACCCGCTCGACTTTGAGGAGTTTTGCTGGGCAAATGGCGTTGGTGCCAGCGTGTTTGACATGCTCAGGGGCTGTCTAAAGGATGAAGGGGAGCTCCCCGGCTATCTGTATGACCGCTTGCTCGATCTGTTCCACCAGTATGTGGTGGTGGGAGGCATGCCCGACGCGGTCAATTCCTTCTTGGCGACGCGCAATGTCGACGAGGTTCGAAACATCCACCGCGATCTTCACGCCCTGTATCGCGATGACATCGCAAAGTACGCTCCGCCTGAGCTACGCTTGGTTATTCGCGATATCTATGATCTGATTCCCAGCGAGGCCGGCTCCAAAAACAAGCGATTCAAACTGTCATCGATTAACGGTGTCAAACGTTTTTCGCAGGTGACAGATCATTTTCTCTGGCTATCGGAGGCGGGTGTCGCGCTTCCCGTGTATAACGTAACGGCGCCCGTGGCACCCCTTTTATTGGGGGAGCAACGAAATCTGTTCAAGCTGTTTTACTTGGACACCGGAATGCTTATGTCGTCGTATTCCAAAAGGGTTGCCCAAGGCGTTTTTGATGGGGAGGCGGAAGACGCCTTTGGCATGAACATGGGGGCGGCGTTTGAGGGCTTCGTTGCCCAAGAGCTCAAAGCCCACGGATTCAGATTGCGCTACTTTACGTCTAAAAAAGTCGGCGAGCTCGATTTTGTGGAGGAGACGCTCGATGGGGAGGTCCTTGCCATCGAGGTCAAGTCGGGCAAGAGCTTTAAGTCCCATGCGGCGCTCGACAACGCACTTGCGACGAAGGGCTACGGAATCGATCGCGCCCTGGTACTTGCGGAATGTAATCTTCACCGCGATGGTGACGTGCTGTATCTGCCTGTCTTTATGGCAGGGCTCTTGGAGCCGTAGCGCACCGCTGACTATGTGGTCGCCCTCAGCCCTCGCTACTCGTCCCCGTCGTTGGGGTCGCCCTTGAGGCTGTTGACGTCGAGGTAGTCTTTGCTCTCGTTCTCTTTTTGCTGCGTTGCCGATTGGGACTCGACGGGGCTGCGGAACAGCTGAAATCCCTCAAACGCAATGACGCCAAACAGCACTACGACAATTGCTATAAAGATAATCTTTGCTACTGGATTGAAATCCGAAAAGCGCGGCGGCTCTCCCTCGGCGTAGTAGTCGCCATAATAATCGTCACTTTCGGAGTATGAGGATGTGGGTATAGCTTGCGCATTGCTGTCCGGCTCGTATTCGAAAGCGGATGCGGCGACAAGCGGGTTTACCGGCTCGTCGAGCGTCGGCGCGCCGGCAGATGTTTCGTCCAGATCGGCATCAGCCCAGGAATCGAAGGTAAGCTGACGGGTCGCAAAGTCGTCGAGATCTGCAACAGGCGGTTCGGGCGCATTGTGCTGTGCCGCGGCGATAAACGATGCCGTCTCGGTAGGATCGCCTGCCGAAGGGGTTTTGCCGCCCATGAGCTCCTCGGCGGTCCAGGGGCGGTCGCTCATCACGTCATCGAGGCTCAGCGCAAAAAGGCCCTCTTCGCCCTCGTCAAACGCGTGTTTCGCATGCCTGGCGCCAGAAGCGGTGCCTCCGTGGCTGCTGCGCGATGCGTTGCTCGACCCCATCTTGTCCCATCCTTTCGAACTGTCTAGCCCTTCGATTATATGGAACTTGCCTTGTCACCGATGCCCGGATTCGCGCATTCAAGAACTCGTACTAAGGGGAGGATGGTTCAGGCGGGTTGTTTACTTGTCATCGGCTTCTGCCTTGGCCTCGTTGAGGTAGCTGTAGAAGCTGTACTTGGAGATGCCAAAGAACTCGCAGGCGCGCTCGCTCGATTTGGAGATAAGGAAGGCACCACGACGGTCGAGGTATCCGATAGCGCGAATGCGCTCGTCCTTGGTCATGAGGGCGGCGGGCTTGCCCACGTACTGCTCGCACTCGCGCAGCAGATCCTCGAGCAGGTCGCCGATGTTTTTGGTGATGGGCTCGGGCTCGGCGTATCCCTTGTCGCCCGTGCCGGTGAGCGCGTCGAGCGAACGCTCAAACGCCTTCATGAGCGTGATGTCAAAGTTGATGCCCATAATGCCAACGGGGTTGCCGTCATCGTCGCGAATGAAGATGGTCGACGACTTGAGCAGCTTGCCATCGGCGGTCTTGGTGAGGTACGGTGCACGGTCGTGGACTTCGGCGGCATCCTCGTGCATGGACTCGAGCACAATGTGGCTGGGACCGTCGCCCGGTTTGCGCCCGCTGACATGGCCGTTTTCGATCGCCACGATAGAGTGGTCCATGTCCTCGGTCTCCAGATCGTGGACGACGATTTCGCAATTGGGGCCAAATTGGAGCGCCAGACTGTGTGCAAGGCGCTTGTAGAACTCAATCTGTGCGGGGGTCATGGGTGCCTTCCTAAAAATAAGTTTGGGCTCACTGTGCCATAAACCACACTTGTTCGCAAATAACGAAAGCGTCGCTGCGTTATAAGACCGCCAACGGCCAGGACACCATCTTTATGCACCCGCTGCGCGAGTTATGGGTACGATGGCTTCAGGGGAGGTATCGCCATGAAACTTGGTTGCGTCATTATGGCTTCGGGCGAGGGCAAGCGGTTTGGCTCTAACAAAATGCTTGCCGATATCTGCGGAAAGCCGCTGATTCAGCGGACGATTGAGTCGGTGCCCAAAGGATTTGACGTTGTTGTTACGACGCGCTGGTCCCAAGTTGCCGAGATTTGCCGTGAGCTGCGCTGTGCGTGCGCGCTGCACGATGGCGCGCTCAGGAGCGAGAGCGTGCGCGCCGGCCTTGCCTGGGGAGCCGATCGCGGCTGGAAGGGCTGCCTCTTTTTGCCGGGTGACCAGCCGCTCGTGAGTTCGGATTCCTTTAAGGCACTCGCCGGTGCTTTTAAGGCCAACGGCGGCGTCGCGCCCGTGCGTCTTGCCCTAAACGGTGAACCCGCCTCGCCAGTGCTGTTCCCTGCGGGTCTCTTTCCCGACCTTATGGGGCTTAAGGGCAAGGATGGCGGATCGTCGCTGCTGTGCGGCCGCGCCGATGTCCAGTTGGTCGAGGCGCGCGCGTACGAGCTGTGGGACGTCGACACCGCCAAGGGCCAGCGCCGCGTCTCGGAGCACGTTGCGACCTGCTCGTACTTTGATCGCGTGGCGGACTTTATCAAACAATAAAGAGCAACATGATCATCACCAAAAAATGGCGCGCTCGTGACGCCCCAGGGCGGTCTCGAAGCGGTCAGCCATCGTGGGGTCGCGGAGCGTGTCGACTTGGTTGAGCATGACGTGCGCCGCATCGAGCCCCAGCGCCTGCATCTCGGCATTGAGCACCCGGGCGACGCGCTCGGGCGTGGCGATGTCGGCGGGTTCGCAGCCGCACCGTTCGCAAAAGAGCTCGGGGCGGTGGACAGTCTCGCTGATGGGCTTGCCGAATCCCGAGGCGCCGACGATCCAGACGACGTTGGCCGTGCCAGAGGGAATTACCGGCTCCCAGGCGGCGTGGGCCTTGAGCGGGAGTCGCTTGCTGCCATCTGCCTCGGCCAGCACATAGTCAAAGCGCTGCGCCAGCTGGTCGAGCGGCTCGGCGGGGGAGGAGAGCTTGCCCGTCTGGGGGTCCAAAACACCCGTCTGGCAGATACTTCCGCGGCTCATGCCCGCGCATGCCTCGCAGGTGCAGCCAGGAACATGCAGGGCGCCCGGCTTCCAAGGTGCTGCGTCCAAGCGACGACTCGACCCGTCCCATGGCACGCCAGCGACGGGAAACATGTGCGTGGTGGTGCAGAGGAGCACGCGGCCGCCGGCGCGCATAAGCTCAAGGCCGAGCGTCTTTAGCAGGGTCGACTTGCCACCGCTGCCGATGATCGCGGTGATGCCCGGCTCAATCTTGAGCGTGGAGGCAAGGCCGCCGTTAATCGTTTCCAACTGTTCACCGCCGTATAATGCTGTGATAAAAAATAATCATCAGAGTAGCGGTCGAACCGCTTTTGCTCTGCTCAAACCGTAGCACAGGGAGGTGCCCCGGGAATGCTCGTTTATGTTCGCGGCGCAGGCGATATCGCTACGGGCGTGGCTGCTCGTCTGGTGCGCGCCGGCGTGTCGGTCGTCATGGCCGATATCGCGGTCCCCACGTGCATCCGTCGCACGATCAGTTTTTGCGAGGCCATTCGCTTGGGCGAGGTCGAGGTCGAGGGCATTCGCGCCCGCTTGGCGCAGACGCCGGCCGAGGCACTTGCAATTACCGAGGTCGGAGACGTCGCCGTCGTGGTGGACCCCCAGGCCAAGATGCTCGGTGAGCTGAAGCCCGCTGCCGTGGTCGATGCAATCCTGGCTAAGCGCAATCTGGGCACCACGCGCGACATGGCTCCTGCCGTCATCGCGGTAGGGCCGGGCTTTACCGCGCCGGTCGATTGCGACGCCGTGGTCGAGACCATGCGCGGCCATTTCCTCGGCCGCGTCATCACCCAGGGTTCGCCCCGGCCCAATACGGGCGTGCCGGGCATGATCGGCGGATACGGCAAGGAGCGTGTAATCCATAGCCCTGCCGCCGGTGTGTTTAGGTCCGACCATGCGATCGGCGACATCGTGAGCGCCGGCGATGTGATCGGGTATGCGGGTGATACGCCCATGTTCACGACGATTGACGGCTGCCTGCGCGGCCTTTTGGCAGACGGCGTCCAGGTCACCGAGGGCTTTAAGTGCGCCGACGTCGACCCGCGCGGCGACGCCGGCTACATCAACTATATTTCGGACAAAGCGACATCGGTCGGCGGCGGCGTGCTCGAGGCGCTCGCCATGCTCACCGGTATATTCCAGGGATAGGAAACGCAATGGAAAAGCTCGATGTGGTGAATGCTGCGCTTGGCGCTCTGAAGGCTGGTAAGACGTGCGAGCTCGTGGTCGTGGCCGGCACGGCGGGGTCGTCGCCGCGCGGCGTGGGCGCCTGGATGGCCGTCTTTGCCGATGGCAGCCAAGCGGGCACCATCGGCGGCGGCAAGATTGAGCTCTTTGCGCTGAACGAAGCGCGCGAGCTGCTGGCCGCGGGTCAATCGCGCCTGGTCCGCTACACCATGGGCGGTGAGAGCTCCGATACCGGCATGATCTGCGGCGGAGCCATCTGCCTGTGTTATCTGCACCTGGACGCGACCAAGGCACCGTTGTTCCAGGAGATTGCCGATGTACTGGCGTATCGCCGTATCGGCGACTTCACCATCGATTTTGAGCCGTTTATCGCAAGCGCGCTCGAAGGCGACGCTGCCGAATACCATGGCGAGGAGTCGCGCCGCACCATTGTGGGTTGCCCCGAGCTTTCGCTGACGGCAGAGGGGAGCAACGTCACCTACACCAACGCCGCCTTCGAGATTCCTCCTGCGCACATCGAGACGCTCTGCCCCGAGGGCCTGACCTACATCTTTGGCTGCGGACACGTAGGCGCCGCGACGGCGCGCGTGCTCACGGCGGCGGGCTTTGCCGTTGTGGCCTGCGACGATCGCCCCGGCACGTTGACGCCCGAATGGGTGCCCGGCGTCTACGACCGTCGTCTGGTCGATTACAAGAACCTGGACGAGCTGTGTCCCATCGGTCCGCGCGACTTGGTGGTCGTGGCCACAGCAGGCCACAAGTCCGATATCGACGTGGTGATTCAGGCTATGCGCGCCAAGCCTGCCTACCTGGGCTGTCTGGGTTCGCGCCGCAAGACGGCCTTTGTGCGCGCCCGCTTGGAGCAGGAGGGCTTTACGCGGGAACAGATCGACGGGCTGCACCTTCCGATCGGCGTTGCCATCGAGGCGGAGGACCCCGAGGAGATCGCTATCTCCATCGCCGCCGAGATGATCCACCTGCGCCGCACCAAGCTCGTCCCCCGCAAGCGCTAATCTCATCCCCATATATGAGTTGCGGTGAAATAGTCCCTAGATAAGCCCGACGGGCGGTCAACCAGGAACTATTTCACCGCAACTGCTTCTTGGGATCAATATGTGCGGGGGAGTTGTGGAGTTGTGCAGGCAGACGAGGTTTTTCTGGAAATACGCACCCAATGCGCGTATAGTACCGATTGTTTTGTCGGCTCCTGCTGCGTCGAGTCCAAACCGCGAAATGCCATGAGCGGCGCGGATGCAGCCAGGAGGCACGAGGACAACCCATTGTGGCCACGCCCCGTGCTTAAAACCCCAAGAAGGAGTGAACAATGGCAGAAGAGAAGTATGTGCCGCGTCTGAAGACCAAGTACAACAACGAGGTCAAGCAGCAGCTTCAGGACAAGTTCCAGTACGAGAACGTCATGATGATCCCCAAGTTTGAGAAGATCGTCGTGAACATGGGTGTCGGCGAGGCCGCTACCGATTCCAAGGCCATCGACGGTGCCGTGCGCGACCTGCGCGCCATCACCGGCCAGCAGCCGATGATCACCCGTGCCCGCAAGTCCATCGCTACCTTCCGCCTGCGCGCTGGTATGCCGATCGGCTGCAAGGTTACCCTGCGTGGCGACCGTATGTGGGAGTTCTTCGATCGTCTGACCTCCGTCGCGATCCCCCGTATCCGCGACTTCCGCGGCATCTCCGCCAAGAGCTTCGACGGCCGTGGTAACTTCTCCATGGGCGTCACCGAGCAGCTCATCTTCCCCGAGATCGACTTCGACTCCGTCGATCACCAGCGTGGTATGGACATCACTTTCGTGACCACCGCCAACACCGATGAGGAGGCCAAGGCCCTTCTGGACGCCTTCGGTTTCCCGTTCAAGAAATAGGTTCACCTGCCCTATAAGCGCCGTTCCCACAAGGGGGCGGCGCTTGGGGCGAACAATACTCTATGTGAGGAGGATATAAGTGGCTAAGACATCGATGATCGTCAAGTGCAATCGCAAGCAGAAGTTCTCTACTCGTGAGTACACGCGCTGCCAGCGCTGCGGCCGTCCGCACTCTGTGTACCGCAAGTTCGGCCTGTGCCGTGTCTGCTTCCGTGAGCTTGCACTCAAGGGCGAGCTTCCCGGCGTTAAGAAGGCCAGCTGGTAAGTCACTACCAGCGTTTCAAGCATCAGTTTGGAACAGGGAAAACGCGCTAAATAGGCTTTGCCGTTAAGGGCGGCGAAGAACCAAGAGCACGTGTTCATCAAGAACGAAGGAGAATCTGTATGAACCTTACAGACCCGATCGCAGATATGCTTACGCGCATCCGTAACGCTAACTCTGTGAACAAGGCCACGGTCTCCATGCCGAGCAGCAAGAAGCTCGTCGAGATCGCTCGTGTTCTGCACGAGGAGGGCTACATCGAGGGCTACGATGTCGAGGACACCGTTCCCCAGAAGACTCTGCACATCACGCTTAAGTATGGTCCCAAGAAGGCTAAGGTCATCAACGGCATCCGCCGCATTTCCAAGCCGGGCCTGCGTAAGTACACCGGCGTTGCCGACATGCCCCGCGTCCGCGGTGGCCTTGGTACCGCCATTATTTCCACCAGCCATGGCGTTATGACCGACCGCGATGCTCGCAAGCACAACGTCGGCGGCGAGATCATCGCTTACGTCTGGTAATTCGGTCGGTAGGTAGAAGGAAAGGAGATCACCGTGTCTCGTATCGGTAATAAGCCTGTCCAGATTCCCGCCGGAGTCGAAGTGGCAGTCAACGGCAACAACGTTGTCGTCAAGGGCCCCAAGGGCCAGCTCGAGCTCGATGTTTTTGAGAAGCTCACCATCAACGTCGAGGACAACGTCCTCACCGTTTCCCGTCCCGACGACGAGCGTGAGACCCGTGCCCGCCACGGCCTCACCCGCGCCCTCATCCACAACATGGTTGTTGGCGTTTCCGAGGGCTTCGAGAAGAAGCTCGAGCTCGCCGGCGTCGGTTACCGCGTGCAGCAGAAGGGCAAGAACCTCGAGTTCTCCCTGGGCTTCTCGCACCCCGTGATCGTCGAGGCTCCCGAGGGCATCACCTTCGAGGTTCCCGACAACACCCACGTGAACGTCAAGGGTATCAACAAGCAGCAGGTCGGTCAGATCGCCGCTGAGATTCGCGGCCATCGTCCTCCCGAGCCTTACAAGGGCAAGGGTATCCACTATGTTGGCGAGCACATCCGCCGCAAGCTGGGTAAGGCCGCTAAGTAGTCGTAACCGACTTACTCGCATAAGACCAGCACCCCGTTAGGTGCTGGCAAGATCAACCTTTTTAGGAGTTTACGTATGAACAAGCATAAGGCGAAGCTGGAAGGCCTCAAGCGTCGTCAGCGTCGTGTTCGCGGCAAGGTCTCGGGTACCGCCGAGCGTCCGCGTCTTCGCGTGACCCGTACTAACGCCAACATCTATGCCCAGATCATCGACGACAGCAAGGGCTCCAGCCTGACGCTCGTCTCCGCCTCGACCCTCGAGGCCGAGTTCAAGGGCACCCACACCTCGAACAAGGAGGCTGCGGAGAAGGTCGGTCAGCTCGTTGGCAAGCGTGCCATCGAGGCCGGCATCACCAAGGTCGCTTTCGATCGTGGTGGCCGTATCTACCATGGCCGCGTCAAGGCCCTCGCCGACGGTGCTCGTGCCGCCGGTCTCGAGTTCTAGGAGGTATGTAGCACATGGCTCGTAATCAGAAGCAGCAGCGCGAGGCCTCCGAGTTCGAGGAGCGCGTCGTTTACATCAACCGCGTGTCGAAGACCGTCAAGGGTGGTCGTCGCATGAGCCTCGTCGCTCTCGTCGTCGTTGGCGACGGCAAGGGCAACGTCGGCGTTGGCATGGGCAAGTCCGCTGAGGTGCCCATGGCCATCTCCAAGGCGTCTCTCGATGCCAAGAAGAACATGTTCCACGTGCCGGTGACCGAGCAGGGCACCATTCCGCACGAGGTTCTCGGTCACTTTGGTGCCGGCCGCATCATCATCAAGCCCGCTGTCGAGGGTACCGGCGTTATCGCCGGCGGCGCTGTGCGTCCCCTCTTCGAGCTTGCTGGCATCAAGAACGTCCTGTCCAAGTCCCTCGGTACCGACAACGGCCTCAACATCATCAAGGCTGCCGTCGAGGGCCTCAAGGAGCTCTCCAGCCCTGAGGACGTCGCGGCTCGCCGTGGCCTGACGGTCTCCGAGATGTTCGTCGGTAAGGAGAACTAAGCATGGCTGACACCATCAAGATCAAGCAGGTCCGCAGCACCAATGGTTGCAAGCAGGACCAGGTCCGTACTGTCCGTGCCCTCGGTCTCCACAGGATCCGCGAGGTTCGCGAGATTGCTGACAACGAGTCCGTCCGCGGCATGATCTTCAAGGTCAAGCACCTTGTCGAGATTGTAGAGGAGTAGCAAATGCAGCTTCACGATCTTACTCCCGCGCCCGGTTCCACCAAGAACCGCAAGCGCGTCGGCCGTGGCAATTCTTCGGGTCACGGCACCACTTCTGGCCGCGGTCAGAAGGGCCAGGGTTCCCGCTCTGGCGGCACCAAGGGTGCCGGCTTCGAGGGTGGCCAGACTCCGCTGGCTATGCGCCTGCCCAAGCTTCCGGGCTTCCGCAACCCCCGTCGTATCGAGTACACCGCCGTTAACGTTGAGCGTCTCGAGCGCAAGTTCGAGGACGGCGCTGTGATCGACGGTGCCGCTCTTAAGGCCGCTCGCATCACCAAGAGCGAGTTCGAGCCCGTCAAGGTGCTCGGCAATGGTGAGCTCACCAAGAAGTTCACGGTCAAGGTCGACAAGGTCAGCGCTTCTGCGCAGGCCAAGATCGAGGCCGCCGGCGGAAAGGTCGAGCTGCCGTGCTAAATGGTCTTAAGAATGCTTTCCGCATCAAAGAATTGCGCGAAAAGATTCTTTTTACCATAGCTATGCTCGTCGTGTACCGCATTGGTGCGCACGTTCCTGTGCCCGGCATTCCCTTCCAGGGGATGCTGGGCCTTTTCTCGACCGATAACAATTCGGTCGCCGCAGGTGCTATGGCCCTCCTGAATCTTTTCTCTGGTGGCGCGTTGAGCTATGTTTCGGTGTTCTCCCTGGGCATCATGCCTTACATCACCAGCTCGATCATCCTCCAGATGCTCCAGGCCGTTGTGCCTTCCCTGCATGAGCTTGCCCGCGAGGGCGAGGTCGGTCAGACCAAGATTACGCAGTATTCGCGTTACCTCACCCTGGCTCTGGCAATCCTCAACTCCGTGGGTTACCTCTTCCTCTTTAAGAGCTTCGGCATCAGCTTTACTGGCGCCGGCGCTCCCGAGATCATCTTCGACCTCATGATCGTCGGCACGCTCACCGCGGGCGCCATGCTGATCATGTGGATTGGTGAGCTCATCACCCAGCGCGGTATCGGCAATGGCATGTCGCTGATCATCTTCGCGAACATCATGGCCGGCCTGCCGCAGGCGATCTTCTCCAGCACCGAGGGCAATGCCGGTGGCATCATCACCATGGTGATCATCTGCGCCATCATCTTGCTGGTTATCCCGCTGATTGTTTTCCTTGAGCGCGGCCAGCGCCGCATTCCGGTCTCCTACGCTAAGCGCGTCGTGGGCCGTCGCATGATGGGTGGCCAGACCACCTACCTGCCCATCAAGGTCAACACCGCGGGTGTCGTGCCGATCATCTTCGCTTCGGCGCTGCTGTACTTCCCGGCCCAGATTGCCGTGTTCTTCCCCGGCATCGGCTGGATTCAGGCAGTTGCCTCTGCGCTTTCGACCGGTTGGCTCAACTGGGTGCTTAACGTTGTCCTCATCGTGTTCTTCGCGTACTTCTACACCTCCATGGTGTTCAACCCCGATGACACGGCCGACAACCTTAAGAAGCAGGGCGGCTTTATTCCGGGCGTCCGTCCGGGTAGGGCTACCGCGGCCTACATCAAGAACGCGCTCAACAAGATCACGCTTCCCAGCGCTGTCTTTTTGGCGCTCATCGCCATCGTGCCTTCGATCATCTTCTCCTTCACGGGTAACCATCTGATCCAGGCATTTGGCGGCACGTCCATCCTCATCATGGTCGGCGTCGTGCTCGACACGGTCGATAAGCTCGAAGGCCAGATCAAGATGTATGATTACGATGGATTCTTTAAATAGGCTAGAGGAGGATTGCTCATGAACCTCGTATTGCTCGGAGCTCCGGGTGCCGGTAAGGGCACCGTCGCACAGGAGCTCGTCGCCGAGTTTGGCGTCGCTCACATTTCCACGGGCGACCTGCTGCGTGCTGCCGTCAAGGGTGGCACCGAGCTTGGTATTCAGGCTAAGAAGTACATGGACGCTGGCGAGCTCGTCCCCGACCAGCTCGTGATCGACCTTGTCAAGGAGCGCCTTGCCGCCGATGACGCCCAGCAGGGCTTCATCCTCGATGGCTTCCCGCGCAACACCGCCCAGGCTGTGACGCTCGATTCCGAGCTCTCGGCTATGGGTCGCGAGATCGACTGCGCTCTTCTGGTCGATGTGGCCCCCGAGGTCATCATCGATCGTCTGTCTTCGCGTCGTACCTGCCGCGCCTGCGGCTACACCGGCACGGCTGCCGATACTACCTGCCCCAAGTGCGGCGGCGAGATGTATCAGCGCGACGACGACAAGCCCGAGACCATCAAGAACCGTCTCGACGTCTACGAGAAGTCCACGAGCCCGCTCGTCGACTACTATCGTGGCCAGGGTCTGCTCAAGTCGGTCAACGGTGACCAGGCTCGCGAGACCGTGTACGGGGATGTCAAAGAGGCTCTCGGTCTATGATCAAGATTAAGTCTGCAACGCAAATCGAGCAGATGAAGAAGGCAGGAGCGCTATCTAAGATGGCGCTCCGCCACGTTGGAGCCATGGTGCGCCCTGGTGTTTCGACCTTTGAGCTCGATCAGCTCGCGGAGCAGATTATCCGCATGCATGGCGGCACCCCTGCCTTCAAGGGTTACGGCGGGTTCCCCGGAACCATTTGCGCATCAATTAACGATGCCGTGGTTCACGGTATTCCCAACCCTGACATGATCCTGCGCGATGGCGATATCATCTCCATCGATACGGGAGCTGTCGTTGACGGTTGGGTTGGCGATAACGCCTGGACGTTTTTCGTCGGCACCCCCACGCCCGAGGCCAAGGCCCTGTGCGAGGTTACGCGCGATTGCCTTAAGGCTGCTATTGAGCAGGCTGTTCCCGGTAACCATATCGGGGACGTTGGCTATGCCGTTCAGTCCCTCGCCGAGTCTCACGGTTACGGCGTGCTTCGCGATTACGTGGGGCATGGTATCGGTCGTGTAATGCACGAGGACCCCAACGTTCCAAATTATGGAAAGAAGGGGAGAGGCGTTCGCCTTCAGGCTGGTATGGTCATCGCTATCGAGCCGATGGTTACGATGGGTTCCAACCATGTGAGCACGGGCTCCGATGGTTGGATCGTTACGACCAACGACCATCTGCCCGCCGCGCACTACGAGAACACCGTCGCCATTACCAATGACGGTCCGGTGATTCTTACCACCGATGCGCAAGGATCCTGGTGTTCGCTCCAAGGCGGAGAAATGTAACAAGTTCCACGTAGTTGTGGAGCCATTACGAAGATATTACGATATGTGCACGCGTATTGTAAAATACTCAATCGCTGTCGTTTTCTAGAGAAAGATGATTGCTTGTGAAGAAGGAAGACGCAATTGAGCTCGAGGGTACGGTAAAGGAACCGCTGCCCAACGCCATGTTTAAGGTCGAGCTCGAGAACGGTCATTCGGTTCTGTGCAACATTTCTGGCAAGATTCGAATGAATTACATCCGCATTCTCCCCGGTGACAGGGTTGTCGTGGAGCTTTCCCCGTACGACCTGACCCGCGGTCGCATCACCTATCGCTATAAATAGCGACACGCATACACGCTCTTTTCCGACTGCAGGCTTAGCTCAACCTACGGTCGGTTTGCGTGTGAAGACCAGCCATAGTTTTAAACGCCTGCGGCTGGGCGAGTAGATAGTAGGGAAGTAGTTTGAGCGCTACCGAAAGGAAGAACGATGAAGGTACGTCCTTCGGTCAAGAAGATGTGCGATAAGTGCAAAATCATTAGGCGCCACGGCAAGGTCCTCGTCATTTGCGAGAACCCCCGTCATAAGCAGCGTCAGGGTTAAGAGAGGAGACTACGTTGGCCCGTATTAATGGTGTCGACCTCCCGCGTGAGAAGCGCGTTGAGATCGGTCTGACCTACATTTACGGCATCGGCCGCACCACTGCGACGAAGATTTGCGTCGAGTGCAACGTTAACGTGGACACGCGCGTTAAGGACCTCACCGAGGATGAGGTTAACGCCATCCGCGATTATATCGATAAGAATCAGATCATGGTTGAGGGCGACCTCCGCCGTGAGCGCAACCAGAACGTCAAGCGCCTTATGGACATCGGCTGCAACCGCGGCCTTCGTCACCGCAAGGGCCTCCCGGTCCGCGGCCAGCGCACCCACACTAACGCTCGTACCCGCAAGGGCCCGAAGCGTCAGATCGGTGCTAAGAAGAAGAAATAAGGAGCGCTAGATAGATGGCTACTGCTAAGAAGAACGTTCGCGCTGCCCGTCTGAAGCGCGCGGACCGTAAGAACATTTCCGTGGGCCAGGCTCACATTCGTTCTACGTTCAACAACACGATCGTTTCGATCACCGATCCCCAGGGCAACGTCATTTCCTGGAAGTCGGCTGGCCAGGTGGGCTTCAAGGGCTCCCGTAAGTCCACGCCGTTCGCTGCCCAGATGGCTGCCGAGGCTGCTGCCAAGCAGGCCATGGAGCACGGTATGAAGAAGGTTTCCGTCTTCGTCAAGGGCCCCGGCTCCGGTCGTGAGACCGCCATCCGCTCCCTCCAGGCTGCTGGCCTCGAGGTCTCGAGCATCCAGGACAAGACCCCCATTCCGCACAACGGCTGCCGCCCCAAGAAGCGTCGCCGCGTGTAACTGAAAGGATCGTATCAATATGGCAATCGACAGGACTCCTGTTCTTAAGCGCTGCCGTCAGCTCGGGATCGATCCCGCTGAGCTCGGTTACAGCAGCAAGAAGGAATCTATCCGTCAGCCCAAGCGCCGTCGCAAGGAATCTGAGTACGGCATGCAGCTGCGTGAGAAGCAGAAGGTCAAGTTCATCTATGGCGTTCTGGAGAAGCAGTTCCACGGCTACTTCAACAAGGCCCGTAAGATGAACGGCGTCACCGGTGAGAACCTCATGATCATCCTTGAGTCTCGCCTCGACAACGTCGTCTTCCGTCTTGGCTTCGCCCGCACCCGCAAAGAGGCTCGTCAGTCCGTCCGTCACGGTCACTTCACCGTGAACGGCAAGCGCGTGGACATCCCGTCCTACCGCGTCAAGGCCGGCGACGTCGTCGCTGTCGGCGAGAAGTTCCGTGACCTCCTCCCCATCAAGGAGGCCCTGATTTCCTCCGAGCGCTTTGAGGTCCCTGGCTGGCTCGAGGTCGATATCGAGAAGCTGTCTGGTAACGTGCTCGCTCTGCCGACGCGTGAGCAGATCAGCGGTGATATCAACGAGCAGCTCATCGTCGAGCTCTACTCTAAGTAGTCCATCCGGGCTGCTGAGGCTGGAGGTAATACATGTCAGAATTCATTAGGCCTCAGGTTCAGGTCGAAGAGATTAACGAGACCTCTGCTCGTGTCTCCGTCGAGCCGCTCGAGCGTGGCTACGGCGATACGCTGGGTAACTCGCTTCGTCGTGTTCTTCTGTCCTCGCTCGAGGGTGCCGCCGTCGAGGCCATTCAGATCGATGGTGCGCAGCACGAGTTCATGACCATCCCTAACATGGTCGAGGATGTCACCGACATCGTCCTGAATGTCAAGGGTCTTGTCTTCAGGGCTCTCGGCACGACCGACGAGGCGACCGCCACCATCTCGGTTAACGGCCCCTGCGAGGTCACCGGTGCGGACTTCTTTATTCCGTCCGAGTTTGAGCTGGTCAACCCCGAGCAGCACATTGCTACGCTCACCGAGGGTGGCCATCTCACCATGAGCATGCGCATCGGCTATGGCCGCGGCTATGTCTCTGGCGAGGCTAACAAGCGTGACAACGATCCCATCGGTGTGATCAACGTCGACTCGCTGTACTCGCCGGTGTCCCGTTGCGCCAAGCTCGTTGAGGCTTGCCGTGTCGGCCAGCATACCGACTACGACCGCCTTGTCCTCGAGATCGAGACCAACGGTTCCATCGCCCCGCGCGACGCCGTGGTCCAGGCTGCCAATATCATCAACCAGCATATGGCCGCCTTTATGAACCTTGCCGAGACCCCCGAGGTCGAGGAGGAGGCTTCGATCTTCGCTCCCGAGGTCACCAACGACAACGCCGAGCTGGACAAGCAGATCGAGGATCTGGACCTTTCCGTCCGTTCCTACAACTGCCTTAAGCGCGCCAGCATTCACTCGGTCCGTCAGCTCGTTGAGTTCTCGGAGAACGATCTGCTCAACATCCGTAACTTCGGTGTTAAGTCGATCGAGGAAGTGAAGGACAAGCTTGAGTCCATGGGCCTGAGCCTGAAGGCTTAATGCTTCGCATATTTGAGGAGAAACTAGACCATGCGTCACAACGTTAAGAAGGGCCTGAAGCTCGGCACCGATGCGAGCCACACCAAGGCCATGAAGAAGAGCCTTGCTAAGGCCCTCTTCGAGAACGACCGCATCAAGACCACCGAGACCCGCGCTAAGGCGCTGCGTTCGGTCGTCGACCCGATCATCACTTGGGCCAAGAAGGGCGACCTGCACTCTCGTCGTCTGGCTATCGCCAAGCTCGGCGATAAGCAGCTCGTTGCCGAGATCTTCGACAAGGCTGCTCAGGGCATGTGGCAGGACCGCAACGGCGGTTACACCCGCATCATGAAGCTCGGTAACCGTAAGGGTGATAACGCTCCTATCGTTATCATGGAGCTCGTCACCGAGCCTTGCACGCCTAAGGCCAAGAAGGCTGCTCCGGCCCCCAAGAAGGCCGCTGCTCCCAAGAAGGTCGAGGCTGTCGAGGAGGCTCCTGCTGAGGAGACCGCTGAGTAGACATTCTGTCTGCATAGGCTATATTCGAGGGGTACGTTCGCGTACCCCTCTTTTTTTGTCGCAATACCGTTGCTAGTTTGTTGGGAGCGCCTATGACTGCGCCGTCTGATTTCAATTCGACCCCCGAGCTTGACGCCACCCTTGTATTTCGCGTGGCCTACGATGGCTCCTCCTATAGCGGATTTGCCGAGCAGCCGGGCCAGACGACGGTCGCGGGCGAGCTGCGCCGTGCCATTGAGACGTTGCTGCGCCGCCCAATCGATCTGACGTGCGCGGGGCGTACCGATGCCGGCGTTCATGCGGTGGCCCAATACATCAGCGTGCCTGTAACGGACGCTGAGCTCGCTTTGACGCGCCGTAGGTGGCTGAGGGCTATGGATGCCCTCCTGGGCAAAGATATCGCCATAAACGAGGTCTACAAGGCTCGTAAGGGCTTTTCTGCACGTTTTGACGCGCGCTCTCGCACTTACACCTATCGCATTGCCGACCGTGATGCGCGGCCCGTGCTGTCACGCGGTGCCGTGTGGTGGCATCGCTATCCCCTCGACGTCGATGCGATGGCGGCCGCCTGCCCTACGCTTTTGGGCGAGCAGGACTTTAAGAGCTTTTGCAAGGTCGCCTCTGCCGTGGGCAAACCTACGCACCGCTGCGTAATGCGTGCCGAGTTTGGCCATGAGGTCGCCTTTGGCGAGGACATCCTCACGTTTACCATCGAGGGCAATGCGTTTTTGCATTCGATGGTGCGAACCATTGTGGGCACCCTTGTTGAGATCGGCATGCATCGCCGCGATCCCGAGTGGATGCGTGAGGTAATTGATGCCTGCGATCGCACCGCAGCTGGTCCTACGGCACCCGCATGCGGTCTTACCTTTATGGGCGTGGATTACGACTCCACCGAGCTTGTGGTGCTCGATTAGGGAAGTGGCTGCCTGACGGCGATCTTTGTGTGCAGCGCCTGTGAGCGGGGCGTGTGCAACATCTGTTCTTGACGTGCATCGCGACGGGCGACCATCCGCATTAATTGACGGGGTGTACCATGAACGGCAGTTTGTTACTGGCTGTCGAGAGGACGGAAAACTTGGTTCGACGTGGTTCGCATCCGCGACTTTCGGTGATCCTGATTGTTGAGGGTTCGCCCAGTTATACGATGCGCGCTCTCGAGAGCATCCAGAACCAAGACCTCTACGATTTGCAGATTGTCGTCGTTTGCCGCGGCGTGGTAGCTGGTGTGCGCCATTCGCTCGAAGTTGCTGCCGATAGAGACATTCATATTGATTTGATTGATGTTGAGGACCCAGTGCCTGGCGCCTGCCTGCGTGCCGGCTTTGCGGCTTCGCGCGGCTCCCAGATCATTGCGATGAATGCCAATGAGTGGTTTGCGCCGCAGTCTCTTTCGCAGATGGTCGAAAGCTCCTGCGACGCTTCTGCTGACATCGTGTTTCCCTCTGTTTCGCTCGATCGCTACGATGTTCACCGCGAACGTCATTCCCGAGTTTTGGATGCGACATCCGTTTCTGAAGATGAGGACCGGGCGGCTTGCCTGACCCAATTGGTTTCCTGTGGTTTAATCCGACAGACCTCTGGCGTGCTGTATGATCGCGCCCTCTTTGAGGCGTGCCTTGCGCATGGCGATGCGTTTCGCACGGTGTCTTTTTTGACGTTCGCGCTTTCGCGGGCAAAGCGCGTTTCGGGATGTGGCCGTGCCCGTTTTCATGCAGTGGCGCCATCGATTACGGAGACGTTTGACCCCACGATGTTTGCCAGGCTTTCTGATGATATCGGGGCGCTCGACAGGCTTGCCGACTCGCTTGCCGTCGTGGGCGGTGGCGATCAGTTGAAGCTGGTCTGCCAGCAGTATTACTACGCCGGTCTGGTTGCCTGCATCGAAAATTTGTGTCTGAGCCCCCATGGGGTGTCTTCAATAGAGCGTTCGGCCCGTTTGCATGATATGCTCGAAGCGCAGCGTACCCGTCAGATGGTTGCGGCTCTTAAAGGCAATCATCGGGGCTTAGGTCTGCTCTATGGTTCGATAGCTAGTGCCAAGCCTATGCGGTGTGCGTTGCATACGCATCTGGCGGCCTTTTTCAATCGTTCGGGCGTCAGGACTGTCTAGTAGCGTGATTTTCGAAATAAATTGCATGGAATTGTTTCGAAATGCGTTCTTATTCACTAAAACCCTCAAATAGCGCTAAACTATTCAATTACTAAGTGATTGTCTCCGCCATCTTTTGGAGTGAGGTTTTGTATGGCCAAAAAACGCAATGGGCGCCAGGATGCCATCAGAGATATTGTTCGCAATAAGGACGTACGTACGCAGCGCGTTTTGGTAGACGAGCTTCGCGCCATGGGTTTCGATTGCACGCAGGCGACCGTTTCGCGCGATATCGCGGACATGGGACTGCGTAAGCTCCCCGAGGGCATCTATGTACTTGCCGAGGACCTGCATCTGCAGCGCATGGTTTCCGAGTTGGTTACCGGTGTGCTGCGCACCGATAATCTGGTTATGATCAAGGCACAGCCCGGTACGGCTTCTGGTATTGCCGCAGCGGTCGATGCTGCGGAGCTGCCCGACGTGCTTGGCTCGCTTGCCGGCAACGACACGATCTTGGTCATTGCACAGACGGCCGAGGACGGAGAGCGTCTTGAGGCGCTCATCAACAAGCTGAGTAACTCTCACAAGTAGGGGAGTAGCGGCACTGCTGCTGTGCCGATTGTTGCTATAGGTAATTGCCGAGGGCGTTGACGAAGGTCAGCGCCCTCTTGCATGCCGGCACCCGTTGCTCTATCGGTCCTACAGCCGGGGCCGTCGTGGCATCTTGTGGCATCTGCCGAAATAAAGAGGCGCCCGAGCAGCGTACGTGCTGCTCGGGCGCCTTGGTGTCAGATGCCGCTTTGCGTCTACTGGCCCGTAGAGGGGTCGGGCGTGGGCGTAGGATCGGGGGTAGGCGTCGGCGTGCCACCGTCGCCACCCGTGCCGTCATCGCCACCCGTGCCACCGTCGCCACCTGTCGTACCGCTATCGCCGGTGGTGTTGCCGCCCGGGGTTTCAGTGGTCGTGGTTGTCGTTGTCGTTGTGGTGGTTGTGGTCTCTTCCTCTTCTTTTTCCTCGTCTTTATCCTCTTCGTCTTTCTTTTTGTTGTTTGTGCCGTAGAACTTCCAGACGTTATTGTTCTTGTACGTGGGAGCCGTTCCGGTACGGAATTCCTCGCGCTCGGTGCCCGCAAGAACGGTGTTCATGAACTTCTTAAAGACGGGCAGGTTGGTGCTGTCGCCCAGCAGGTCCGAACCGTACTTTTGGATGGGAATCTCGCCTGCGGAATAACCGGTCCACAGGGCGCATGTCAGTTGCGGCGTGAAGCCGCAGAACCACAGGTTGGTGGTGTTGTCAGTGGTGCCCGTCTTGCCGGCATAGGGCTGGTTGACGTTCAGCGCGCCGGCGGCACCCGTGCCGCTGCCCTGCATGACGCCGGATAGAACATCGGTAACCGCGGCAGCCTCGCCTTCGGTGAGCACCTGCGTGGGATTGTCGGTGTGCTGGTACAGAACCGAGCCGGTACGCGAGTCGATCTCGGTAATGGCGATGGGCTGACGGTAGCAGCCACCGTTGGCAAACGTTGCGTAGGCAGATGCCATCTCGAGCGGTGAGATGGACCCGGTGCCGAGCGTCATGACGGGAACGTCCTCGATATTGTCCTTGGCGGGATCGATGCCAAGCTTTTTGACGAGCGACATGATCTTGTCATTGCCGATGGCTTCGGCCACCTGAATGTAGCCGGTGTTGGATGAGTATGCCGTTGCCTGCTTAAGCGTGATGTTGCCATAGCTCTGGTTGCCGTAGTTTTGCACCTCGGTCGTGGTGCCCTTGGCCTTGAGCGGCGAGTTGCAGTTGAGGGTGACGTTGGGGTTCATACCGTTTTGGATGGCAGTTGCCAGCGTAAAGGCCTTAAACGTGGAGCCCACGGGGCGCTTTGCCGTAGCGTGGTTCACGTGATTCTCATCGGCGTTGTAGTCGTAGCCGCCTACCATGCACTTGATGTAGCCGGTCTTGGGGTCAACGACGACCATGCCCATGTCCAGGCCGTCGAGCGAAAGCGTGTCGAGCTGCGAGCGCACAGCCTCCTCGGCCACCTGCTGCATGGTGGGGTCGATGGTGGTCTTGACGGTCAGACCGCCCTTAAAGAGCACGTCGGTGGAGAACTCCTGCTCAAGCAGCTGCTTAACGTAGGAGACAAAGTAGGGCTGAGAATACACATCGACGCCACTGCCCGAAATCTCGGTCACGTTAAGCGTGATGGGCTCAGCCTGTGCGGCATCGTGCTCTTCCTGCGTGATGTGGCCCAGACGCAGCATGTTGTCCAGAACCTTATTGCGGCGGGACAGCGCCAGGTCGGGATTAACCGTGGGGTCGTACTGCGAGGGCGAGTTGGGAAGGCCGATGAGCAGCGCGGCCTCGCTCAGGGTGAGGTCGGCGGCGGTTTTGGACAGATAGGTCTCGGCGGCGGCCTCGATGCCATATGCTCCATGGCCGTAGTAGATGGTGTTGAGGTACATCATGAGGATCTCGTCTTTGGAGTACATATCCTCCATCTTGATGGCGATATAGGCCTCGCGCACCTTACGCTCGATGGTCGAGTCGAATTGTTCCTCCTGCAAGATGGTGTTGCGAACCAGCTGCTGGGTGATGGTCGATGCGCCCTCGTGGCCGCCGGTGAGGGTTGCCACCGATGCGCGTGCAATGCCCCAGAGGTCGATGCCGCCATGCTCGTAGAAGCGCTCGTCCTCAACGTCGACGGTGCCCTGCAGCACGTACGGGGACACTTGGTCCTTGGTGATGGACTTGCGGTTTTGCGTGTAGAAACTCGCAATGGTATTGCCGTTGCAGTCGACGATGTCGGTGGGCTCGCTCACCAGATACGCGTTGGCATCGGTGTAGTCGGGCAGATCGGACAGCCAGCGGTTGACGTTGCCGATCATGCCGATGCCAAACGCTACGCCCGCGATAAGCAGAAAGCCCAAAAACGAGAGCAAGATCATGGGAAGGGCATGCGTCTTAGAGCGACCGCGCCCCTGTCGTTGGCGAGGACCCATATATTGACCTCCAGGTATGTCGTGCCAGGCGGCAGGTATGCTACCGGGCAGGATGGACATAAGTTATTACACGATAAACCAATCGGGGCATGCGGGGCCTCGTGTATGCTGGTTGGCAGCAATTTTCAGAGTGAAAGCACACCTTGGCAAGGAGTTTACCGATGGCGATTCGGCCGATGGAATCGAGCGGACAATGCGAAAGCGAGTTGGCGGCGGCTGAAGTGGCGCTGCCCGAACTGCTGGCGCCTGCTGGCGGACTTGACCAGATGCTCGCGGCGATTGCGGCGGGTGCCGATGCCATCTATGCGGGGCTGGACGGATTCAACGCTCGAGTGAGCGCGCATGGCTTTAGCGATGATGAGTTCGCGCGCGGTTGTGCCGTGGCCCATGCCCATGGCGTGCGTGTGTACGTGACGCTCAACGTGTTCGTGTTCGATGATGAGCTTGCCGACGCCGTGGCGTTGGGGGCGTATGCGCATGCGTTGGGTGCCGATGCGTTGATTGTGGCCGATGCCGGGCTGGCCTGTGCGCTTCGTGCGGCGATTCCGGGGGTCGAGATTCACCTGTCCACTCAGGCGGGCGCTCATAGCGAGGGTGCCGTGCAGTTGGCTGCCAAGGAGTTGGGCGTTGAGCGCGTGACGACTGCGCGCGAGCTGAGCGTGGCGGAAATTGAGACGCTTTGCGCTACTGGCGTGCCCATCGAGGTGTTCTGTCACGGCGCTATTTGCATTGGATACTCGGGTGCGTGCGGGTTCTCTGCCCTTCGACGAGGCCGCTCTGCGATGCGCGGTGATTGCACGCAACCGTGCCGTCTATCCTATGACTTGGTGGACGAGGCGGGGCAGAGTGTTGTCGCTGTCGAAGGGGATCGCCTGCTTTGTCCGCGTGACTATCTGGGCATCGCGCATCTGCCCGAGCTTGTTGCCGCCGGCGTGGCATCGCTCAAGATCGAGGGCCGCATGAAGAATCCCGACTACGTCTTTAACGTGGTGAGGGTGTGGCGTCGGGCGCTCGATATGCTGCGCGACGGCACATGGGATGCCGATGCGGTGCCGGCGCTTGAGCGCGAGCTGGGAAGGTCGTTCAACCGCGGCTTTACCGATGCGTATCTGCGGGGTCGTTCGGGCGCCGAGCTCATGAGCTTTGAGCGCGCGATCAACCAGGGCGTGCGCGTGGGCCATTTGGTGGCGGTGGGTCACGAAGAGGTGACGGTTGAGCTTGATGCCGCCGTGGCGGCGGGCGATACGCTCGAAATCCGATTTTACCCGGGTGCCGACGCGCGTCCCGATGTGCCCAAGCGCTGGCCACAGGTGCCTTGCCCCGTGGATGCCGCTGCGGGAGAGCGCATCGTCGTGCATTGCAAACGCAAGGTGGACGCGGGCTGCGAGGCCTATCTGATTCGCAGTGCCGGCGTGCTGGGGCAGACGGCAACGGTGTTGGAGCGCATGCGGGTCGAGGCAGATGCGGTCGCGCCTGCTGAGCAGTCCGTTGAGGTACTGCCGTTTGAGGGCGTTCTGGCAGATGGCGATGTACCGACGGAGTTGGCGGGACCGGCGGAGCCGGCAAAGCATGAGGCTTTTGCTCGTATGGTCTTTGCCTGGGAGCTGATGGATTTGGATCCGCGCGATGAGCGGGATCTGTCCGATGCGACGGTGGTGCTCGACGAAGTGTGCCGCGCAGGCGACGCCGAGCGGACTCGAGCGCTTATGCAACGTGCCGGGCGTATTGTTTGCCGCAACCTGGGGCAGGTGGCGATGGCCCGCGAGCTGGGCACGACGTTTGACGTGGCGGCGCCGGTGTTCTGCGCCAATCGGGCCACGCTTGCCTGGCTGCGCGGGCTTGGCGCGAGGTGGGTATACTTGCCTGCCGAGTTGCTCAGCAATGACAGGGAGCGTATTGCCGAGCTGGCTGCTGAACCCGGCGTCTTGGGTCCGTTCGACGCCGACTGTCCCGAGCTTATGGTGTGCGAGCACTGCCTGCTGACCGCCGAGGGCGTCTGCGCCACCGATGCGACGGGGCAGGTCCGTTGCCGCGACTGCTTGCGTCGTCGGCAGGTGCGTTATCTGGTCGAGCGTGACGGTACGCGTCTGCCAGTTGCCATCGACGCATGCGGCAGGACGAGGATTTTCCTGTCGTAGATGCTGCGTCGCGTCAGTTTGTTATCATAAGAGAGTTTATGGACTTCCAGCACCGCCGTTTTCGGCGAGGGTGCTATAGCAAAAGGAGGATACCCAATGCTGTCTGTTGACGAGCAAATGCGTATCATCACCTCGGGCGCCGCGCAGATCGTCCCCGAGGCCGACCTTCGCAAGAAGCTTGAGAAGGGCGAGCCCCTCAACATCAAGCTCGGCGTCGATCCCACCAGCCCCGACCTGCACCTGGGCCACGCCGTGCCGCTGCGCAAGATGCGTCAGTTCCAGGACCTGGGCCACAACGTCACCCTCATCATCGGCAACGGTACCGCGCTGATTGGCGATCCTTCGGGCAAGAACTCCACCCGCCCGCAGCTTTCGCAGGAGCAGATCGAGGCCAACGCCGAGACCTACGTGAGCCAGGCCATGAAGATCCTGGATCCCGAGAAGACCACCATCGTGCACAACGGCGACTGGATCTTGTCGATGGATCTGGCCGGCCTGCTGCAGGTGTGCTCCAAGTTCACCGTCGCCCGTATTCTCGAGCGCGACGACTTTACCAAGCGCTACCAGTCCCAGACGCCGATCGCCCTGCATGAGTTCCTGTATCCCGTGATGCAGGCTTACGACTCCGTGCAGATCAAGGCCGACGTGGAAATGGGCGGCACCGATCAGCTCTTCAACCTGCTCGCCGGCCGTGAGCTCATGGAGAAGATGGGCATGGAGCCCCAGATCGCGCTCACCATGCCGCTGCTCGAGGGCACCGATGGCGTCCGTAAGATGTCCAAGTCCTACGGTAACTACATCGGCCTGACCGATACGCCCAAGGATATGTTCGGCAAGACCATGTCCATCCCCGACGAGATGATCGGTAAGTACTACCGCCTGGCGAGCTCGCTCACCCCGGCCGAGGTCGACAAGATTGACGCCGCCCTGGCTGACGGTTCCGCCGATCCCTATGAGCTCAAGCGCGCTCTGGGCCGCGACCTGTGCGACACCTACCACGGCGCCGGTGCCGGCGACGAGGCTCAGGCCGAGTTCGACCGCGTGTTCAAGGAGGGCCAGCTCGCCGACTTCCCCGAGAAGCATGTTGAGCTGACTGTTAACGACGAGGGCCAGATCTACCTCGCCGGTCTGCTCAAGGACCTGGGCCTTTCGGCCAGCGCCGGCCAGGCCCGTCGCGACATCGACGGCGGCGGCGTCAAGATCAATGGCAAGGCCGTGGCTCCCAAGAGCTACAACATCGACCCCAGCGCCCTCAAGCTGGGCGACACCCTCTCCGTAGGCAAGCGCAAGGGCTTTAAGTTGGTCTAGCAAGTAGGTCAACCTAACATGTGCAATAGGGCCGCAGCCGGGATTCCCGACTGCGGCCTTTTTAGATGATCCCTTGGGGACGGAGGAAAACGGATCACCGAGGGGGTCGGTTTGGCCCGGTGATCCGTTTTCCTCCGTCCCCAAGGGATCATTTGGCAGTGCCGTTAAGCGGAAGGGGTGTTATCGGCGGCCTCCTTTTGGGCATACAATGGCTATTGGTTTGCTGCGGTGAAGGCCTGTCCGCTCCGCAGCTTTTTTCTACGGTTAAAGGAGTATGTATGTCCGTTGAGGTCATGAGATCTGTGATCGAGGCCGCCGAGGGTCGTGTGCCCGTTGACACGCTGTTTGCCAACGCACAGATTGTCGATGTGTACGGCCAGCGCGTGGCGCCCGGTAGCGTTGCCGTCAAGGATGGCGTGATCGTCGGTGTGCTCTACGATGGTCGCGACGATGCCGCCGGTACGTATGAGGCTGCCGAGGTCATCGATTGCCAGGGCCGCTATCTTGCCCCCGGTTTTATTGACGGACACTTGCATATCGAGTCTTCGAACATCCGCCCTGCCGAGTATGCGCGCATGGCGGCGACGCGCGGTACCACCACTGCCATTGCCGACAGCCACGAGATCGCCAACGTTTCCGGCCTGGACGGCCTGCGCTTTATGATCGAGGACGGCCGTCGCGCGCCCATTTCCATCAAGTACATGATGCCCTCGTGCGTGCCCGCGCTGCCCGATGAGCAAGCAGGCGCTGTGATTACCGCCGCTGACATGCAGGCGTTTTTTGCCGAGCATCCGGGCGATGTCTTTGGCCTGGGCGAGATGATGAACCTGCCGGGCGTCTTTATGGCCGATCCCGAGACCTGCGCTCGAATCGACGCTGCCAACCAGACGCCGTCCAAGCAGGTTGACGGTCACGCGCCGCTCGTTGCCGGTATGGACCTCAACGCCTATGCCGCAGCGGGCATTATCGCCGACCACGAGTCGACGATTCCCGAGGAGGCGCTCGACAAGCTGTCCCGCGGCATGTATGTGATGCTGCGCGAGGGTACGTGCAGCCATGACCTGGCCAACCTGTCGCCGATGCTGCTGGAGAATCCTGCCCGTGCCCGCCGTTGCTGCTTTGCGACCGACGACCGCGCTCCTTCCGATGCGCTTGCGTCCGGCATGATCGACAACGCCTGCCGCGTGGCGATTGAGGCCGGTATCGACCCGGTGGTCGCTATCTCCATGGCGTCCCTTTCCACGGCTGAGGCGTTTGGCCTGGATCACGGCTGCCGCGACCCGCACGAACTGCGTGGCGCCATCGCCCCGGGCAAGCGTGCCGACCTGCTGGTGCTCAATGACCTGACGTTTGCCACGGCTCCGCGTCGCGTATACGCCGCCGGTGCTCTGGTGGCGCAGGACGGCACCTTTGTGGGCGAGATCGCACCCGAGATGGCCGAGGTCGCAGCCCTTGCCGACGAGCTGCGCGCGTCCGTTAAGCTGCCGAAGCTTTCGCTCGACGTATTCGACTATGCCTTTAAGCCGGGCGAGGCCGTGATTGACGTGGTGCCGGGTAAGGCCATCACGGGTATGGCTCGCCCCGAGAGCGCCGAGGGCCTGCGTCGCATTATGCTGATCGAGCGCCATGGCCGCGGCGTGTCGTTGCAGGCCGAGGGCGCCGACGGCGATGGCCCCGCTGGCCTGGGCCTGGTCGGCAAGCATATCGGTCGCGGCTGGGTGCGTGGCTTCACCATCACAGGCGGTGCCATCGCCTCCACGATCGGCCACGACTCGCACAACGTGTGCGTCGTGGGTGATAACGCTGCCGATATGATGGCTGCTGTTGAGGCTGTGGGCCAGGGTGGTCACGTGCTGGTGCGCAACGGCGAGGTCGTGGCGCGCATTCCGCTGGCGCTCGGCGGTCTGATGAGCGAAGGCACGGCCGAGGATGTCGCCGCGCAGCACGACGACTTTATGGTCAAGGCGCGCGCCATGGGCATCGAGCCGCCGCTCGACCCCATCATGGGCATCATCTTCCTGCCCCTGCCGGTTATCCCGACGCTCCGCATCCGCCCCGAGGGCATGTTCGACGTCACAACCTTCACCTACGCCGACTAGTCATCGGGGACGTTCTTAAACGTCTAGTCGCCTGCGACACTCTTTGACGTGTTGCCTGACGCTGCGACCGTGGGACCTCTGACGCGCGTGAGCTATTTGCTAGGTCCTTGTAACGTTTGCGCCCGCGGAGTCTTACCTGAGCTCCCTTTGGGTACGTTGGAATTGGATACACGTTCGATTCCAACAAGTCCGAAGGGAGCTTTTCCATGTTTAAACTGATTGCATCCGATATGGACGGCACGTTGCTTGACGAAAACAGCCAGGTGCCTCCCGAGACCTACGAACTGATTCTGGCGCTACACGAGCATGGCGTGCATTTTGCCGCATCGTCAGGTCGCCGCTACGATCGCCTGTGCGAGTTCTTTGCGCCCGTTCGCGACAAGATGGACTTTGTCGCCGCTAACGGTGCCCAGGTCTACGCCGACGGCAAAATGGTAGACCGTGAGGTGTATTCGCACCTGGCGATTCGAAAGCTCGCCCAAGCAGTCGCGACGTTTCCCAATCTGCATCTTGCGCTCTTTGACCGAACCAAGTCCTTCCTGCTCGATGACGAGTGCAAGTTCGTGCGTGAGGTCGATAAGGACCTTCCCAATGCCGAGCGTATTTGGGAGCTGCCCGATCCCAGCGTAAATATCATCAAGGCGAGTATCTTTTGCGATGACGGTGTCGTTATGGACAGCGCCTACGTGCTACAGCGCGAACTTGGTCAGCTCTTTACTTTTGCGCCTTCGGGCAACGCGTGGATCGATGCTATGCAGCCCGGTGTGTCGAAGGCCTCGGGCATCGCGCAGCTCGCGGAACACTACGGCATTGGACGCGACGAGGTCATGGCGTTTGGCGACTCGATGAACGACTACGAGATCATTCGCTTTGTCGGCACGGGCTGCGCGATGGAAAACGCGCGCCCCGCGCTCAAAGCGGTTGCCGATCGCGTCGTAGGCTGCAACCGCGACCACGCCGTTCAGCAGGAGCTTCGTCGCGTGCTGGAGAGTCTCGCCTAATTCGGCAGATGGAGACGTTCCTTTTCTGTCGGCAGCCGGGGACAGTCTTTGCGGCGCCCCGCGAGGAGTGTCCCCAACGACTACTTAGCTACCCTGCCGGGTTGATGCTGCTAGGCGAGGGCGGCCATGATGGTGCGGGCGACGCCGTCGTGGTCGTTGTCGTATTCGGTGATGGCGTCGGCGGCCTCGTGGTCTTCGGGTTCGCCGTTGATCATGGCCATGCCGTGGCCCGCTGTCTGCAGCATGGGGATGTCGTTGATGTTGTCGCCGAACGCCCAAGCGTCGGCGAGACGCTCGCCCAGGTGCTCGCATAGCCACGTGAGGGCCGTTCCCTTGGTGGCGCCCTCGCCCATGACCTCGATATTCATGGCGTACGAACGCGTGACCTCAATGCCTCCGAGCGTGTCGAGCTCCGCCGCGATGGCGTCGCGATCGGCCGGGTCGTGCCAGTACATGGCGATGCGTTCGAGTGTCTCGACCTCGTCGATCTTGCTGTCGATATCCATGTCGATCGGTGTTCGTGTGCGCTTGAGCGAGGCTGCGATATGGGGGTCGCCGCCGCAGAATTCGTCCAGGCGCGTGTAGAGCGAGCGGGGGAGGAAGCACCGCCCATCCGCGAAGATATCGAAGGTCACATCGTGGCCGGCGGCGATGCGATGGATGCGATGGGCAATGCCGCAATCGAGCGGACGGCTCAATACGCACGTGGCGCGCGAGGCATCGTTGGGCACATCGTCGTCGAGCTGCCAGACGCTGGCGCCATTGGCGCAAACGGCATAGTGCACGGCGGGATGGGCGAGGATGGGCTCAAAGATGCCCGACAGCGGACGTCCCGTGCAGGGCACAAATTCAATCCCGCGTCGAGCGAGCTCGTCGAGCATCGCCCAGGTGGCATCGCTCATCTGCTTATCGCTCGTCAACAGCGTTCCATCCATATCGGAAAACACAATCATTTGATGCAGCCCTTTCTGCTGGCATAAAAAGCGTGGCCGAGGGCGGTGATGCTCTGGCCACGCTCGGGTTCTATAACGGTCCGCGTCCTAGCGGTCGGCGAGCGGCTTGTACTCAAGCGGCTCGATAACCGGGCGATAAGCCGGGCGAATAATGCGGTGCGCGCAGAAGAGCTCTTCCATGCGGTGTGCCGACCAGCCGGCCATGCGGGCGACGGCGAACAGCGGCGTAAAGAGCGTCTCGGGCACGCCGAGCATCTTGTAGATAAAGCCCGTGTACAGGTCGATGTTGGCGCAGATGGGCTTGGTCATGCCGTGGTCGCGCATCACCTGCGGTGCCAGGCGCTCGATGCGCTCGATCAGAGCGAATTCCTCACCCAGATCTTTCTTGTCAGCGAGCGAACGTGCGTAGTGGCGGCAGACCTCGGCGCGCGGGTCGCTGAGCGTGTAGACGGCGTGGCCCATGCCGTAGATGAGACCCGTGCCGTCGAAGGCCTGCTTGTCGAGAATCTTGCCCAGGTAGGCTGCGACCTCGTCCTCGTCCTCCCAGTTGGAGACATGCGCACGGATGTCCTCGTGCATGGACACGACCTTGGCATTGGCGCCGCCGTGTCGCGGGCCCTTGAGCGAGCCGATAGCCGCCGCGTAGGCGGAATACGGATCGGTTGCCGAAGATGACAGCACGCGACAGGCAAAGGTGGAGTTGTTACCGCCGCCGTGCTCGGCATGCAACATGAGCATCACGTCGAGCAGCATCGCCTCATCGTGAGTGAACGCCATGCCGCCGCGTAGGACCTGCAGGATGGTTTCGGCGGTTGAGAGGCCGGGTGTGGGGTGCGGTACATGAACCTCGGAGCCGCGGCGCTTGGCGACCGAGGCCATATGCGCGAAGGCGGCGATGCGGGGGAGACGGGCGAGCATGGAGATGGCAACGTCGATTTCGTGCTCGGGTGTAATGGCGTCGGGCTCGGCGTCGAAGGCGTAGAGCAGCAGCACGGCGCGCTGAAGCACATTCATGATGCTCGACGATACCGTGGTCATGGGGAACTGGCGGACGTATTCGTCGCTCAGGTGCCTAAAAGCACCCAGGCGTCCGCAAAAACCGTCAAGCTCTTCCTTGGTGGGTAGAGAGCCCGTGATGAGTAGATAGGCGACCTCTTCGTAACCGTAGCGGTTCTCGGCCTGGGCGTTGTTGACCAGATCCTCGATGCTGTAGCCACGAAGCGTGAGTTTGCCCTGATCGGGCACGACCTTTCCGTCGACCTTGTTGTAGCCGTGCACATCCGAGATGCGGGTAAGACCCGCGACCACGCCCGAGCCGTCGGCATTGCGCAGGCCGCGCTTGACGTTGTGCTCTACGAACAAGCCCTCGTCGTACGGGGCGGTCGGCAGGCCGTGGTAGAGGTTTTCGCTTTCGGGCGAAATCTGGCGGCTCGCTTCGTAATCCAAGACCAGGCGGCTCAGGTGATCGTCGAAGCGGTAGTAGATTTTCTTGGCGTCGTAGGCCATGCGCGCTCCTCTCCGGTCCGCTTTGGGGCGGCGCGCTTGGACGATATGACGTCAAGCTGCCCCGAGCGGTTTGTTCGCTACAGGCGGTACATAAAGTTAAAGACGTCCTCGCGCTGGATGGACACGTTGACGCCCGAAAGCTCGCCGGCCTCGGCCAGGGCCTTCTGCAGCTCGGCGAAGTCGAGCTTGGACTCGGCGGTGTCGGCCAGCATAGTCATGGTGAAGATGTCCTCGATAATGGACTGCGTAATGTCGCGGATGTCGACGTTGGCCTCGCCCAGAACACGGGTGACGCCGGCGACAATGCCGGGGCGGTTCTTGCCAAGGACGGTGATGACGATGCGGGAGGACGAGATCTCGGCCATGGGAAACCCTTTCGCGTGTTGGCGGCGCGCGGGGGCGCTCCGCTACGGTACAGTGTTCATCATTGTACCTGTCTGGCGCAAAAAAGGCGCGCTCGCTGCGGCGTTACATGCCTGCAACATGAGCGTAAGGGGGAAGGCCGCACGGGGAAGAGCCGTCTGGCGCGTGTCCGGCTCGTGTTGGGTTGATTTCCGATCTCAGCCGAACACATTGAGCGGACAGGCCGTTCCCGCAGTCAGCCGAACGCCTCCGACGGCTGATTCCGAACTGGAAGCGGAGGGCATCCCCGCCCTTCGGTAGGGGATACCGCTCCGCGGCGCATGCCGCGGGCGGCGCCCCTATCGGACCACCGTGACCTCAGTTGGGATGGGCCCAGCACTGCCGCGTACTCGGTGAGCTAGAGCCAACTGTTCGTCTTCACGTCGCGTATGGCGATATTTCGGTCGTCCGGCTCGGTGATGCCGTAGCCGAACGCCTGGAGCGTCTCGATGGACTCCTGGATCCTCTGTTGGAACATGGGACCCGGATTGACCCTCGGCCCGAGGTGCCCGCGCCAAAGGCACGGCGTGGCGCGCAGCATGTTATGGATTTTGGAGATGGGCTCGATGTCGGCGTAGACGTTGAGCGTCGCCATGGCGTCCTTGTGGCCGAGGATCGATTGGAGCGCCTTGATATCGCCGCCTTGGCGGATCCACTGCGTTGCGAACGTGTGGCGAAGGCCGTGGAACGTGATCAGCTCGTCGTTGGTGCCCATGAGGCCGTTGGTCTCCGAGAACGTCTTGAACGCCCTGCGGATATAGCTTGTCGTCGCGAAGGTCGCGCCCGGCTCCGACAGGATGTAGCAGTCCCCGATCTCGACCGCCCCGGTAAGGCCGCGCAAGCGCAGCTTTCCGCAGTCGATCTCGTGGGTCTCCTTCAGGAAGGGGAGTAGGCCGACCGGGTCGATGGGGATACCCCTGGCGTCATGGGTCTTGGTGTCCTTGATGAACGAACCCATTCCCTTCGCGTACGCCACCGAGTGTCTGATCGAGATCAGGCCCGTCTCGAAATCCACATCGCACCACCGAAGGCCGCAGACCTCGCCGATTCGCATCCCCGTGTGCAGGGCGAGTACGACCGCCCTCTAATCCTCGGCGGACCAATCGAGTCCGAACTCCTTTCGGGCATCCTCTTCGCTCATGACTTCGAGAAGGTCTCCGGGTTGGCAACGAAGGGCGAGGCATAGCTGCTCGAGTGTGTTGAAGCGAATGCCGCGAATATGCCCTTTTTTAATACGGGACAGGTTCACGGGCGTGGTTCCAATCCTTTCGGCAAGTTCGTTCGAGGAAATCTTTCGCTCGGCCATGATCTTGTCGAGGCGAACAATTACGGGCATGGCGTTTCCTTACGCAATCTCGTCGGAGTCGAGGTACAGCTCTCGGGCGTACAAGAAGAGCTGGGAAAGCATGAACAGGACGATGCCGAGAACCAGAGAGGTCCAATCGAATGATGAAGCGATCTCTTGGGCGCCGACGGCCCCCTCGCCGCCAAACATCGAAACGGAGGTTTTGAGTGAGCCGGCGTAGAGGCTGGTGGCAGCTTGAACAACGAAGAGAATGCCGAGCACCTTCAAGCATGTCGCAGACCCTTTCTTGAAGGGGTCTCCGCTCTTGATCGTCCACACGAGAACGGCGCTGAGGATGGTCGTAGCGATACCGATGACGGCAGGGACCAATGTCGAGATCGCAAGGGCTGGATACGCGGGGGAGTCTGCAATTACAGGGTTGTCGAGCACTTCGATTGCTGGCTTTAAGGAGAACGCCACTTGTGCGATGGCGGTGGCGCAAAGGGTCGCAGAGGCTATCGCACATGCGATGCGGAAGGAATGAAGCCGGGGAGTGCGATTGTCGGAACTCATAATAACCTCCGAAGAATTTAAAAAACTCAGGTTACTTTTTAACAGTTTATGTTAAATTGACTTTGCCGGCAAGTAATAAGGGCCGAGCATTTTGTTCGGCCCCTCTGTTCCGACTGGATGAGGTTAAGGTTGGCGATGAATATGCTCAAAATCTCGAAGGCGATCTTTAGGTCGCTTCTCTCCTCCAGGTCGCTCTGTGTTGTCGTTGTTGCGTTGATGGTTCTTTGTGCTCTGCCCGTCTTCAGGAGCGCGGCTGGCATCGACGGACGGGTCGAATACCTCGAGTCGGGAATAACCCGTGTTGAGCAGGAATTGTCAGCATCCTATGCGGATGCGCTTGTGAATGCGGGGGAGGACGGTGTCTATACCTCTTCATCAAGCATGCCCGCGCTTCTGTACCCTCTTGCCGCGGGACGTCTTATCTTGGCACCGCTCTCTCCCCTACTTCCGTTTCTGCAGATATCGGATGGAGAGTACACCTATTATGACGGATCGAAGGAGTACTTGCTATGGGTCGCAACGGCCGTTGCCGTCTCGTTCCTTGCCGCGCGTCTTAACAAACGTGAAAAGCTCATCATCCAGGCACCGATGGGCGAGCTGGGTAGACTTGTTGCATCGAGCGTATGGGCGAGTGTTTTTGCAATGCTTGCCGTCCTCGCCATCAATCTTCCAGGGATAATCGCCGCGCTTGTGAAGAATGGCCCGGGCTCGCCGTTCTATCCGATAGGCTACATTCAATATGCGACTCCGGTTATCAAACCGGCTTGGCTGGTGTTCGCGCAGACGGCCATCTTGCAATTCTTGGTGGCAGCGTTCATCTCGCTTGTCGTTCACCTTGCCGTGAAGATTGCCAATAACCCTACGCTTGGAATCGTGTTCGTATGTGCCCTGATGGGGGTGACGATGGTTCCCGGGTATTACGGAAGATCCATCGCTTTACGTGAGTTCGCCCTGTTGAATCCCCTTACGTATGCGAACACTGAGTTGACCGTCGGCGCCTATAGCCCGTACCCGACAACGCAGATAGTGAATCTGCCTGGACTTTGCTTCGAGCGTGGCGCGATTGCCCTCGTATGCGCAATCGGGATCGAGGTGCTGGCAATTAGCCTGCTTTGCGTTGCTGGAAAGAGCGGCTGCGCGTGCCCGATATCCCCGATTTGTCTTGAGAGAGGTTCCTTCACTGCATCGAGAACGGCAACTCGTTCGAGCGCTTGTGCCTCCGCCGTTGCATACGTAAGAACGATGGGGAAACTGCTCCTGCGTTCTCCTACCCTCGCCGTATGCGCGATTGCAATGTCGACGACGATGCTGGCCCCGGCTCTGGTCGAGATGTTTCCTGACGCTGATAACGTTTCCGCTGTTCGGTATAGGGATGGGGAGCTCCGTTCAATAGATCGGTATCTAGAGCAGAACGCTGCGAATATGGACGTCGAGGGCAAAGCGGCCCTGGAAGACATGCGGGATGCTCTTTCGGGTTTCGTGTACGCGCCTATGCCTGCGGAGGGGTTTCGAAGCCTTGCGACGTACGAGCGCGCTCGAGGTGAGCTGGGCGCGGCAGATGCGACTCTCCTGCAATCGATCGGAATCGAGCCGGAGACTCCTTCTCGTGCGGAGGCGCGCGCCCTTCTGCTTGAGTCGATCGCGAGCTTGCCGGACCCCAAGGTTTACGAGTTAAGTACGAAGATGCCCCCATTAATCCTCCTTTCGTATCTCCAGGCAGCGCTTCCCTCCTTATTTTTGCTGTTGCCCGTGGTTGTCACATCGCTCGCGTGCACCCACCTGCAGTGTCGTTCCCTTCTGGTTCTCCAGATCCCCGCAACAGCGCATGTGCGTTTTCTGACGGCTGTTGCGCTGGCTCTCCTGCTTGGCTTGGTGCTGCTTTTGGTGTCGATGGTTCCCGCTGTCGTTGTGTCCGTGATTAAGAACGGTGCGGGTGGATCGGAGTATCCCGTCGCTCTCATTCGGGCGGGAGCTTCGACAACGTCCATGGTGGGGGAGGCGGTGTTGTGCAGTATTCCGTTGCTGGTCATGGCATACGGCGTGATTTCCGTCGTCGCTGCGTTGACAGCAGCGATTAGCCGCAACCCCGTTGTCACCGGAATGGTTTGCGCGGTTCTCTTGGTGTTGGGTTCGTTGAGCGCTCATGTTGAAAGCGTGGGCATGGGCGTCGCGCTGCTGGCTCCATTCGCCTCGTTTGATCCCGCTTCCCAGGTGGGGACGATTGGGTTCCTTGGGCGAGGGACGAACGCGATGCCTTTTGGAGAGGTCGTCGGCGCATCGGGCGCTCTGCTGGTGGTCTTGGGCGCCGTATCTCCGTTGATGGTGCGCCTGAGTGTTCCAAAGATCGAAAGGGGATGATCTCGATGATTGACCTTCAAACGCTGACGATCTCTTATGGAAAGAAGGTGCTCGTAGATTCGGTGAACGCTGAGTTTGCCCCGGGTGCGGTCTACGGTCTCGTCGCTCCGAACGGGCATGGAAAGACGACGTTGCTGCGTGCGATGGCAGGTTTGCCGGGTCCTCGCGTGGACGGGAGCATCGTTCTGGATGAGGTGCAGGGTACGGGTGCGAGAGAGGTCCGTTCTATGATCTTCTATGCACCTGGTGAGGGGACGCTGCTGTATCCCGGATTGCGTGCGGAAGATCACCTCAAGATGGTTTGCGATATGTGGCCGCATGCTCGCGATATCGAAGAGATAGTGGAACAAACGCAGATAGGTGAGTTCGCGAAGATGAGGATCCGCACTCTGAGCCAGGGCATGAAGCAGCAGCTTACCCTGGCGATTGCGTATGCGACGGGCGCGCGGTACCTTCTATTAGATGAGCCCATGAACGCGCTCGACCCCAGCAGGGTGGACTTGCATTCCGAGATTCTCAGGAAGCTGGCCGATTCTGGTACGTGCATCATCATGTCATCCCACATCTTGGATTCGGTCGATAGGCTGTGCGATGAGATTCTGTTTTTGAAGGATGGGAGGCTCATTAGAAGCATTCCGCAAGATGATGCTGCGCCGAAGTCTCCTGGATCCCATTTCGCAAAGCCTGCCGGACGCGCCGAGGGTGCGCTAAGCACGTATCGGCGACTCTACGAAAAGGGCGGGTAGAAATGCAAGTTAAAAATCTATGTGGTCAATATAATACCGTTAAACCCGCATATCGATACCGTTCAGCCATTCGCCTCGCCCCCGTCGCACGTATCTTCATCCGGTCTGTTACTTTTAATCTAACAGTTCTTTGAGGAACGTAGGTGCTTCTGAATGTACTGTCGACTTCTTCTCAAACTAATCCTAAGAGACAAGGCCGTATGGATTTGTACGCTCGTTCTCGCTGCAGCCTTTTTCGTCCCCATTGCGTTCAATTCACCCATCTACGGGCCCTTCTTTATGAAGCAGGGCATGCAGGGCTTTGTCGACGCATTCAATACGCGCGCGCCCCAGGCCAGCGGCACAGACCTATCGCCAGAGCAGCAAGATGACGCTGAGCTTGCAAGATACGCGAACGCCGCCCTCGCCGCTCAAACCGACGCCGCCTTTCTCGATTCTGCCGAGAGCTACTACGCGCTCATGGACGAGGGCTTCCAATCCGGGTCCATCGTGGGAGACCGAGAGACCAATGACGCGGCGCTCGCATATTGCCGTGCCCTGAGCAGTTCCGGCATCACGGATATCCCGGCCTCCGCAAGCGATCTGCCATTCCTTTCCTTCCTGCCTTACGCCATTGCCGCGGCGCCGTCTTTCCTTCCCTTCATCCCCTTCCTTCTCTCGTCGATACTCCTGCTCGGCGCCACAAGGCCCGGTACCCTGGCGGCGAAGGCGCCCGTGCCCAAATTCCGGCGCCTTATCCAGATCGTGTTTTCGATAATCGCCGCGGGGACCGCGATGCTCCTCGCCGGCCTCGCGCCCGGGGGCATTTACGCCTTGGCCCTAAACGGCTTCGGGCAAATTGGGTACCCGATCGCCTTCTTCCATGACGGCGCGCTTACCACCACGACCGCGGGAAACGTCTTCACAGCCCTGCTTATCGCGCTTCTTGCGGGCGGAACCTTGATATCCGTTTGCTCCGCCGTCCTATCGACCGCAACGAGGCGCGTCCTCGCGGGCCCCCTTGCCTCCGCGCTGCTTGTCGCGGCCCCGGTATTCCCGTTACTGTCCGATTCGGCACTGGGGCATAATGCCGTGCTCGGGCTCCTGCCGCTGGCCGTGTTCTCGCCTATCGAGGCAACGGGTTACGTAGGATGCTTCCCGACAGAATTCATTGGCTCCGGTTCGGGCGGCGCATCGATGCTTGCCGTGGCCCTGGCATACATCGCGGTCCTTTTCGCGGTCGGCGCCGTCGTGACGCGTTCGCCCAAACAGGCTGGACCCGCTAAAAAGCACCATGGGCTCGAGCTTCTGGACGCGAGCGTGGGATACGGAAGCACGACGATACTTTCAATCGGATCGCTTTTCCTGAGCCCGGGAACGGCGGCGGGCCTCGTTGCTCCCAACGGCTCGGGGAAAACCACCCTTCTTGAAGCGCTGTCGGGCCAATTTCCCACCCGCATCCGCTCGGGAAGCCTGTCGGCAGACGGAATCTGCCAACGTCGATCAGCCGAATTTGCGGAACTCGTCTACCTGAGCTCTTCAGGCGGCGCGGATCTCTATCCCACGCTATCGGCCCTCGAGCACCTTGCTTTCGTTAGGGAGGCGTGGAAATCGGCCACCGACGTCGACTCGCTCTGCAACTCCCTCGGAATCTCCCCATATCTCGACAAGCCGACCCGTAAACTCTCGACGGGAATGAAGCAGCAGGTAAAGCTTGCCATGGCGATAGCGACCGATTGCCCGTACCTCATCCTCGATGAACCGCTGAACGGCCTCGATCCGGGAAAACGGAAAACCTCCTGCGACGCGATGCGCAGCGAAGTGGCGTGGGGACGCAGCGTGCTCATTTCAAGCCATCTACTCGACGACCTGGCAGACCTCACCGACTCGTTCTACTTCATCGAGTCCGGCACGCTCGTGAAAAAGACCGAGTCGTCCTCGCAGACGCTCAAGCAGGAATACCTCGATACATACGAGGGAGGTGAATGACATGAAACTGTTTGAACAGCTGAAGTCCAATGCGTCGCGCATGGCTGTCTACGCCATCCTCGTGGCAACGGCTTTATGCGGAATCGCGGCACCCGTCTATGCGCTCAACGGAGAGAAAGGCGATGTCGAACCCGCGTACATGGCTTCGACGGTTAAAGACCGGTACAAAGCCTTCTCTGGAGACACGTTTTACGTAGCAGAGTACGACACGACCTACCGTCAGCTTCGCTACAACAAGAGATACGAATATCTAGGCGCAAAAGTAATCAGCTATACGTCGGGTTGGTACCGCTCCAACTATGGACACATAACCCAGTTCAAGTGTAACTACCGTGTGTACAACTAAAGCAATCGGCCGGGACGAGGGGTGACGCAAAAGCGTCGCCCCTCGTTTTTAACCATGTCAACTGAACCTAGTTCAGTTTGGTTGATTTCCGATCTCAGCCGAACACATTGAGCGGAAAGACCGTTCCCGCAGTCAGTCGAACGTCCCCGGGGCCCTTCTCAGGCCCCGGGGACGGCATTTTCCCAGTTGAAGGAACGGTGGAGATGTGTTTCGATGGGTCAGATTCGTGTCGTTCCGAAAAGACCGTGAACCTTTTGTGGGACGCTCGACGCCGTGGTACCATAGCCGAGTTTGTTGTCTTGGTCGGAAACCAAGACGCCTTATGCGCTGATCGGTAACCAGCGCCTGACTAATAAGGAGTCCTACCATGAAGCAGGGTATCCATCCCCAGTATGTCGAGTGCACGGTGACGTGCTCCTGCGGCAACACCTTCAAGACGCACGCTACCGTGTCCGAGATGAAGGTCGAGCTTTGCAACGAGTGCCACCCGTTCTACACCGGCCAGCAGAAGTTCGTCGACACCGGTGGACGCGTCCAGCGCTTCGCCGACAAGTTCGGTGGCGCCGCTGCCGCCCAGCTCAAGAAGGCTGAGGAGGCCAAGGCTGCCAAGGCCGCCAAGGCTGCTGAGGCCGAGGCCGCTCGCAAGGCCGCCGCTGAGGCTAAGGCTGCCGAGAAGGCCAAGCGTGCTGCTAAGTTTGCCGAGGAGGCTGCCAAGCAGGCCGCCGAGGCTCCCGCAGAGGCTCCCGTCGAGGAGGCCGCTGCCGAGGCCGAGACCACCGAGGCTGCTGAGTAAATAGCTCGCCGCGGAAACACTCGCATTTATGGCATAAGGGCCGCGCATCCATTTGGGTGCGCGGCCCTTATCTTTTTATTGGGGCAAGCTAGCCCGTCCCCATTGCACCAGGTTGGTGCGAAGGGGACAGGTTGGCTTGCACCAAATGGCAGAGAGAGGCAGCGTTTTCCCAGATAAAACCTGACAAAATAAACCAGTCCCTTTTTGGCAGGCTGTCGTAGTTATTACGTGGTCGAGCG
>JAHYYK010000014.1:20063-45555 GCA_019425005.1 Collinsella sp. | reverse complement strand
GACGGCACCGAGCCGTCGGATGACTTGAAGAAGGGGGAGGCCTCGCGGCCTCCCCTTTTTTTGCGTTTTATAGAGAGCTGTAATACAAGAACTCGCCTTCTTTTAGCTTGTCTTACTGTTTGGCTGTATTTTGAGTCCTTCTTTTGTATTTGCGCGATAATAACTCCCATTGGCGTTAGGGAGGACTTGATGTTTACCGTTTTTGTCTTGGGCAATATTGCTTCGGGTAAGTCGACTGCCTGCCGCTATCTCGAATCTCATGGCGCCATGCTTATCGATCTGGACGAGCTTGCCAAATCGCTGTATGTGCCAGGCTCCGATATCGTCAATGCCCTCGCGGAAGAATTTGGCTGGGATATTTTGGACGAGGAGGGCGGCGTTCGCCGTAACATCCTCGCTTCTCGAGCTTTTGTTTCTCCTGATGCGGTCGCGAGGCTCAATAGCATTGTGCACCCCGTTCTCATTGAGCAGCTTTCGCTTAGGATTCTTGATCCGGTTTGCTGCACGGTTTCGTCCCCCCGTTATCCCTTTGCGGTTGTCGAGGTTTCTGCCCCGACTGGTTTTGAGGATGCTTTTGGCCTGGCTGATGAAATTCTGGTTATCAGCGCTCCTTTAGCAGTTCGTCGCGGGCGTGCTATTCATCGTGGTATGGAGCCCTCTGATTTTGATGCGCGTTCTGCATGCCAACCTGATGAGGCTTCGCTTTGCAATCTCGCTTCGACGGTAATCGATAATGCGGCGGGCGATAACTCGCTCTTTGAACAACTGGACGCTTGGCTTGTGCGCCATGGCTTCGGGGATGTAGTGGATAAGGAGGAGGTCGATGCCTAGGACACGTTTCTTTACGTGGTATCGCGTGGCGCCACTTGCCGTTGTGTTCGTCTTTGGCCTTATTTCGCTCGTCTACTCGTATGCTCCTGCCGCTTTCTTTAAGCCTTTGTATCCGATTGACTACGAGGCGTACGTAAAGCAATCGAGCATTTCGCACAATCTTGATCCGTATCTGGTGTGTGCTGTCATAAAGTCGGAATCGAATTGGGATCCCGAGGCCGAGTCGAATCAAGGCGCTCGGGGATTAATGCAGCTGATGCCCGAGACTGCCCAGGATATGATTGCCAAAGGTCTTGTCGATGGTAGCGAGTATTCAGCCGACAACCTTAACGATCCCGCTACGAACATCGAGTTTGGCTGTGCGTATCTTTCGTATCTTCTAACGTATTTTAACGGGTCGACCGACAGTGCCATTGCTGCCTATAACGCTGGCATGGGCAATGTCGACGGTTGGGCGCAGCAGAGCACTTCGCTTCATAATGCAATCACCTTTCCCGAGACGCAGGCGTATCTGATTCGTGTCAATAATGCCTGGGTTCGCTATAAGACCCTCTATCCCGATCGGTTCGTATAGGACTATGCCTGCCGCCTGCGTATACTGCAGATATATGAGTTAGGAGTATCCATGGCGGAATTTGAAGTTGAGCGTGTTGGAGGAGAGCTCAAACGTTTTGGCGTTGAGGGCTCTGCGGTGCCATTTAAGGTTGTATCTCCTTATGAGCCTGCAGGTTCTCAGCCTAAGGCCATTGAGTCGCTTGTGCAGGGCGTGAGGGATGGAGATCGCTATCAGGTTTTGCTGGGCGTGACTGGTTCGGGCAAGACCTTTACGATGGCTAAAACCATCGAGGCCCTGGGGAAGCCGACGCTTGTCATGGCTCCCAATAAAACGCTCGCCGCTCAGCTTGCGAGCGAGCTCAAAGAGTTCTTTCCCAACAACGCTGTGGTCTACTTTGTCTCGTACTACGACTACTATCAGCCCGAGGCGTATGTGCCGCAAAGCGATACATATATCGAGAAAGACTCCTCGATTAACGAAGAGGTCGAGATGCTGCGACATCAGGCGACCGCATCGCTGCTCTCTCGACGCGATGTGATCGTTGTCGCATCGGTCTCGTGTATCTATGGCATTGGCTCTCCTGAGGACTATGCGGGTCTGGCTCCAAACGTCGACAAGAAGGTGCCGCTCGAGCGCGATGACTTTATCCACGCACTTATCGACATTCAATATGATCGCAATGACTATGACCTGGCGCGCGGCACGTTCCGCGTGCGTGGCGATGTCGTCGACGTGTATCCGCCTTATGCCGAGCATCCGTTGCGGTTTGAGTTCTTTGGCGACGAGGTCGAGCTGATTGCCGAGATCGATGAGGTCACCGGAGAGATGCTTCGTGAGTACGAGGCCATCCCCGTGTGGCCGGCCTCGCACTACGTGACCGAGAAGCCGAAGGTCAAGGCGGCTCTGAAATCGATCAGCGAAGAGTGCGAGAAGCGCGTGGCGGAGCTCAAGGCAACCGACAAGTTGCTCGAGGCGCAGCGTCTGCAGCAGCGCACCGATTATGATCTTGAGATGCTCGAGACGATGGGTTTTTGCAACGGCATCGAGAACTACTCGCGTCATCTGGACGGTCGCAAGCCGGGTGAGCCGCCGTTTACCCTGATCGATTACTTTCCCAAGGATATGCTCTGCATCATCGATGAGAGCCATGTGACGGTGCCGCAGATTCGCGGCATGCACGAAGGTGACCGCTCGCGTAAGGTGACGCTGGTGGAACACGGTTTTCGTCTGCCCTCGGCGCTCGATAACCGCCCACTTCGTTTCGATGAGTTTGAGGCGAGGATTCCCCAGTTCATCTATGTTTCGGCCACGCCGGGCGACTATGAGCTGCGGGTGAGCCAAAACGACGTTGAGCAGATTATTCGTCCGACCGGTCTGCTCGACCCCAAGATTGATGTGCGTCCGGTTCGTGGGCAGATTGACGATCTTGAGGACGAGATTCGCGAGCGCGTGGTGCGCAAGGAGCGCGTACTGGTGACCACGCTCACCAAGCGCATGGCCGAGGACCTGACCGACCATCTGCTTGATGCCGGCATTAAGGTCAATTACATGCACTCCGATACAGCGACGATGGACCGTGTCGAGATCCTGCGAACGCTGCGCGAGGGAAAGATCGATGTTCTCGTTGGTATCAACCTGCTTCGCGAGGGCTTGGATCTCCCCGAGGTCTCACTGGTGGCAATTCTCGATGCCGATAAGGAAGGCTTCTTGCGCAACCGCCGTTCGCTGATTCAGACGATTGGCCGCGCGGCCCGTAACGCCGATGGCGAAGTCATCATGTATGCAGACGTTATGACCGATTCGATGAAAGAGGCCATCGAGGAGACGCAGCGCCGTCGCGAGATTCAGATGGCATATAACGAAGAGCATGGCATTGTGCCCAAGACGGTGCGCAAGGCCATCAACGACATCTCAAGTTTTATTGCCGAGGCCGAAAAAACCGTGGGTTCCAAGGGACGCTCGAAGGGCGACTCTCTTGGCCATGGCGCATTCTATACGCCCGATGAGTCGGGCGAGGGTGGCGTGCCGGAAACGGTGGCGCCCGAGCAGACACTTGCGGAGCAGTTGGAAGAACTGCCGCATGACGAGCTCGTGCGGATCGTCGAAACCATGGAAGAGGATATGCGTAACGCTTCTGCCGCCATGGACTTTGAGGAGGCGGCGCGCCTGCGCGATGCCGTCGTTCAGATTCGGGCGATGCTCGAGGGTGCGTCTGAGGACGAGACGATCGAGCGCTTACGTTCGCAGGCTCGCAAGGGTTCCACGTTCGCATCGGGCAGAAAACGCCAGGGTGCACGGTTTAAGAAATAGCGAACATGCCCCGAGTTCCCTGCGGAGCTCGGGGCATGCGTCTTTTGCGCGCTGGAATTCGTGCGTTAGAGGTCTGCGATCAGGGCTTCGGCACAACGGATGCCGTCGGTGGCGGCGCTCATGATGCCGCCGGCATATCCAGCTCCCTCACCGCAAGGGTAGAGGCCCGGGGTCGACACGGCATGGCATGTTCGGTCTCGGGTGACGGTGACCGGTGAGCTCGAGCGAGTCTCCACGCCGGTAAGGACAGCATCGGAGCGGTCGTAGCCTCGTAGCTTTTTTCCAAGTAGGGGAAGTCCCAGGCGGAGCGACTCGACGATATGCTGCGGCAGGGCTTCGTCAATTGCCGTCCAGGTCACACCGAGCGGATAGGTGGGCTTTACCTTTCCGGGCGCCTTGCTGGCGCGTCCTGCGAGGAAATCTCCGACGAGCTGTGCCGGTGCGTTCCAGTTGGAACCGCCCAGGCGGTAGGCGGCCGCCTCGCAGGCGCGCTGGAGCTCGATGCCGGCGAGTGGGTCATCGTTGGGAAGGTCCTCAGGCGTGACGTTAACGAGCAGGGCGGCATTTGCGTTGCGTCCGTCGCGGGCATTGAGACTGGCGCCGTTGACGCACAAGTGGCCCTGCTCGGAAGAGGCGGCGACAACCTGCCCGCCGGGACACATGCAAAACGAGAACACGCTGCGGCCGTTGGGAAGATGGGCGACGAGCTTGTAGGGGGCTGCTCCGAGGGCAGGATGTCCCGCCGAGGCTCCGAATTGGGCTCGGTCGATGTCGCGCTGCGGATGCTCGATGCGAACGCCCATGGCAAAGGTCTTTTGTGCGAGGACCACGTTGTGGTCCTTAAGGAGCTCAAAAATATCGCGAGCAGAATGCCCGCAGGCGAGGATGAGGTGCTTTGTCTCGATTGGCTCGCAAGCGGTGTCTTGGGACGATTGGACATCAATACCGGTGATGGCGCCAGACGCGTCGATGCGAATGTCGACGAGCTTCGTTCGATAACGGACGACACCTCCGAGCTGCTCGATGCGCTGGGATATAGCGGTGACGACCGTGGGAAGGATGTCGGAGCCAATGTGCGGCTTGGCATCCCACAGAATATCGCGGGGCGCACCCGCCTCGACGAAGGTTTCGAGGATAAGGCGATGGGCGGGATTTTTGGTTCCCGTATTGAGCTTGCCGTCCGAGAAGGTCCCCGCGCCGCCCAGGCCAAACTGGATATTGCTCTCGGGGTCGAGGATGCGCTCCTTTAGAAAGAGGTCGATCGCCTGCGAGCGGCGAAATGCCGGGTCGCCGCGCTCGATGAGCAAGGGCTTAAGACCTGCTTCGGCGAGCGTAAGCGCAGCGAAAAGGCCGGCGCATCCGGCGCCGACAACGACAGGGCGTTCTTGAGGTGCGTCGGAGGCGGGGGAGGGGAATGAAGGCTCATCGTCTTCTATCGCGCGTACGCGCGAGCGGTCACGCTCGGCAACGCTGTCGACCGCTTCTCGCTCGAGGTGGGGACTAGTCAGCTCAACACGAAAGCTCAGAATAAAATGGACGTCTCGTTTTTTGCGAGCGTCGATTGACTTGCGGTGGAGCTCGATGGACTTGATCTCGGAGTCCTTGCAACGTAGGACGCGCTTGGCGACTCGCTTGCCAACAATGAGGCAGGCATTTTCATCGCCGGCTTCATCGAGTGACGCGTTGACTTGGGTGATTTCGATCATCGAGGTCTCCTTAGAGGCAAGAAAGAGGCCGTCCGGTATCCCAGACGGCCCGAATGCGTTTTTGATTATAGACTGAGCGGCTACAGGCTGCTTGCAGCGCGAATGCCCGAGAGCCAGGCCCACGCAAGGTTAAAGCCTCCGCAATCGGCGTCGATGTCGAGCGCTTCGCCGCAGACGTAAAGCGGGGCGTCGACAGCGCTGCGCGCGCGTAGACTGGGCGTTGAGATGCTCTCGACAGATACGCCACCACGCGTGACCTGCGCCGAGCGCTCCTCGGCTGTTCCCTCGACGAGCAACTTAAAGTGCTTGAGGATCGAGACCAGGTGGATGACATCGTTGGAGCCTGGATGGCACTGCTCGAACGCCGTGCAGACGACGTGGGAGAGTTGCGGGGCGAGCATGCCGTCGAGCCAACGGGGATCGCGGGGCGAAAAGCCGCCGAGCAGCTCAACGCGCCGGTTGAGCATATCGAGCAGCTCGTCTTTGGAGAGGTCGGGGAAAACGTCGAGCAGGATCGTATCGCCGCGCTGGATACGACGGGAGAGGTTGAAGACAGCGACGCCCGAGATGCCGAAGGCTCGAAACAGTACTTCACCGTCTTCGTGCCAGAGCTCACTATGGTTACGGGCGAGCGTCAAGCGGGCGCGGACGCGTAGGCCATCCAACGCCTTGAGGGCCATCCGGTCGCCGACGACCGATGCCGACACGGGACAGAGGACGGGGCGCAGCGGCGTTAGGGGGAGGCTAAACGTCTCGGCGATGCCGGCGGGGTTGCCGCCCGTGGCGATAATTGCGGCATGTGTCTGCAGGGCCTCGTTCTTGCGAGGGACATCGGCGAGCGCTTTCCGAAGCGAGCGGAGCTCCGATTTTCGGTCGTCGTGCTTTTTTGCCTTGAGCGCCCGCGCTGGACGGTCTATTTGGAGTGCCCAGCCTTCGGAAGCTTCGTGTGCCGAGGCAACGTTGGCTCCGCAGATTAAGGTGATACCTAGGCGGTCGCAAACGTTGAGAAGCGCGTCGCGCACCGATTCGGCGCGAAGGGAGCGCGGGTACAGTCGGCCTTCCTCGGAGGTTGTCATGATGCCCAGCGAGGAGAAGAAACCCATAAGCTCTTGTTCGGGTTGGGGGCCCATGACGGATTCGACGAATGCGGGGTGGTTATACCGCTGAGGATCAATCGATTCGTTGGAGAGGTTGCAGCGGCCGTTGCCGGTCGCAAGGAGCTTAAGGCCGCAGGCGACATCGCGCTCAACGATGCAGACGCTTTTGCCAGCACGTGCGGCTGTAATGGCGGCGGCGAGGCCTGAAGCCCCGCCGCCGATTACCAAGACGTCATAGAAGGCGCTCGCGTTCACTTAGGCCTCGTCGGTCTCGTGCGGGGTAATGGCCTCGACGGCAGAGACTGCCTTGGGCAACATGTCATCGGGCAGCGCGGTCTCGACCTCGCCCTTATCGCAGGCCTCGGCGAGTGCCGGATTAATGGGAAGCTGGCCCAAGATGTCGAGGTTATAGCGATCTGCGACCTCGGGGAGCTTGCTCTTGCCAAAGACCTCGATCTTCTTGCCGCAGTCGGGGCACTCAATATAGCTCATGTTCTCGACAATGCCCAGAATGGGGACGTTCATCTTCTCGGCCATGTTGACCGCCTTGGCGACGATCATCGAGACCAGATCCTGCGGGCTCGTGACGATGACGATGCCGTCGACGGGCAGTGACTGGAAGACGGTGAGCGCGACGTCGCCTGTTCCCGGAGGCATGTCGACCAGCAGGTAGTCGATGGGGCCCCACGAGGTCTCGCTCCAGAACTGCCTAATGGCGCCTGCGATGACCGGACCGCGCCAAAGGACGGGGTCGGTCTCGTTTTGGAGCAGCAGGTTGGAGCTCATGACCTTGACGCCGTGCTCGGAGATTTCGGGCAGCATAAGGTTGCCAAGGGCATGGACGTGGCGTCCGCTCATACCGAACATCTTGGGGATAGAGGGACCGGTGATGTCGGCATCGAGGACGCCGACCTTGTGGCCGTGGCGGGCAAGCTCGGTGGCGATGGCACCGGTGACAAACGACTTGCCGACACCGCCCTTGCCGGAAAGCACGGCGATGACGCGTTTGACCTCGGACAGCGTGTTCTCCTCAAATTGCGTCGGCGACGTTTGTCCGCCGGCGGCCTGTGCGTGCTCGCAACCCATGTATGACTCCTTTGTATATGTTGGGGCCGGGGCCCCGCGATGTGACACGAGCGTCATTGTACCCTCGTTTGCGAGCGGGAGTCATTTGCGATGCATTTGGGCCGAGCGTGCTTGCAATACGATGGGCCCAAGCGAATGGGCGGGCTTACTGAACTTTGCTGGCGAACTCGAGGTATTGCATGCGCTGCAGTTTGTCGATCGTCGAGGCGTATGGGCTGTCTTCAGATCCCAAGTCGTAGCGCAGCCCGTCGACACCGAGATAACCGGCGACATTGATGGTGGGCACATCTGACCTTGTTGCAAGCAGGGCCTTTTGATAGTCGGTGAGCGGGGCGCCGATCTTATTAAGGGTAATGGCTGCAATCTCGTTTGCCCCGACAGTGTCGTAGACGTTGAGCTCGGTATTGCCGGCGATTTCATAGTTAGCCCAGACGAAATATGTTGACTGATAGATACGGAAAGCGTGGCTTGCCGTATCTTCCTGAGGGTACAGCTCGTCGTTGAGAGTCGTTGCGGCGCTCGGCTGATGGTCGCCAAAAAAGACAAGGACAACCGGTCTGCCGATATTGCGGAGCTCGTTGATAAAGTACTCGAGGTCCCGGTCGGATGCGTTGATGCAGGTGAGATAGGTGTTGAGCGCGCTATTGGCGCCCTCGCTGGCTCCCTCGACCCAATAGTTTGTCAGCTCCTCGGCGGGAACGGTGCCATAGTCGTAGCCGCCGTGATTTTGCATCGTGACGTCAAAGATGAACTGCGGGGCTTCGTCGGTTCTAAGCAGGTCGAGTATCTTGTCGTAGGTGGCGTAGTCGCATACGCCGGCATGGTAACAGGGTGCACCTTCGAAATCGCCGATTGAAAGAAAGTCTCCAAAGCCCAGCTGCTGATAGATTTTATCTCGATGGTAGTTGACGGGGTTTTGCGGGTGCATAGCGGTAGCGGTATACCCAAGCTCCTTGAGGTTCTTTGCCAGGCTGTTGACGCCATTCATCTGATACAGCTGATAAGGGATTTTGCCTAATCCGACAAAGGCCGTTGTCGCTCCGGTCAAAAATTCGAATTCGGAGTTCGCCGTTCCGCCACCGGCGACCGAAGCGAGCATGGTGCCGCGAACAAGTGTGTCGGGAAGCGAGTTGTAGAATGCAGGGCCGGTGTACCCGGCCGCCTGGAGCTGCTCAAAGCACGAAAGGTCACTAAAACTCTCGTTCATGACGGCAACAATCGTCGGCTTGATTTCATTGAACTGGGCAACGGCCGCCGCGCGCTGCTCGCTCGAGCCATACGTGCTGTCGTAGGCGGCGGCGAGCTCCTGCTCGATGCTCTGCGCCTCATCGGGCGTATAGTCTTCGGGCTTCTCAATGGGCAACTCGTTAACCATTTCGGTGAACGAAGTGATAAAACCCTGAGACGCATACGTGGTGATGGGCTGCCAACGGTCAAATCCAAAATCCAGCGCCTGCTCCAAGTCGATGCTGGAAAAGCCCGAGAGCCCCACAACGATCACGAGCAGAAAAGCACAGAGGTTGGCGGCGATTGCGGGGAAGACATGGGTGGGCGTACGGAGCTTTCGCGGTCGGATAAGAGAAAGAAGCCCCAGGGAAATCTCCAGCAGGGCGAGAGAGGTTACGATTCCGGCGGTAAAGGTAAACTCGTATCCCTCGCTCACTTCCATTGCGGTGCCAAGGGCCAAGATATCGCTTGGCAGGATGGCCTCGCCTTTAAACGTTATGACGAAGTGCTCGGCAACGCCAAGGATGCAGCAGACGACGGGCACGAGGGCCATGACGCCTCCATGACGCTGTCCCAGCAAATAAAGGGAGAGCAGAACCGTTGCGAGCAGCCCGACGGAAAACCCGAATGAGTTGGCGGGAATGCGATAGAACGTTTCGTTACAGGCAATTTCGAGTGAAACGAACGAGAGCGCTGAAACAGCGGCGATGACAAGGATGTCACGGCAAATACAGGCAACCGTTCCCGTCGCAAGATCGGTTTGGTCGATAAGTCCCGAAACCAAGGGTTCGACAAGAAGTATGACGGCGGCAGCACCGAGCGCCGAATAAGAAAGGACCCATAGGGAACTGTCCTCATTTACGAGCAATTGATTCGTAATCCATGCAGCTACCACGCCGAGCGGGATGAGGAGCGTCGCGCACCAAAAGACGCGGGCAATGGGCGGCTTTTCATTGTGTTTGATTGAAAAATACACGCGCACGACGACGGCGGCCACGATAAGGACGGCGATGAATATGGGCAGATTGGCCATGTCGCTCGAAGTGATTTCAAGGGGGATATCTTCGGTCATGGACGTTCCTCTGGTACAGCAAATTAAGTTCAGTATTAGATTACTGTAACCTTTCCACGGCATTTCGAGAAACAAAGCGCCCGATACGCAAAGCTAAAGGTCTGCGAATCTTGTATTACGAACATCTGTGCGCGTCGAGTGCGCTAAACTCATCGACAGTATGATTCGATGCAATAGGAGGCAAGGAGCTTCCATGTCTGATTCTTCTATCGTTATTCGCGGCGCTCGTGAGCACAACCTCCGTGATATCGATGTTTCCATTCCGCGTGACCAACTCGTGGTCATTACCGGTCTTTCTGGCTCGGGCAAGAGTTCGCTGGCATTTGACACTATCTATGCCGAGGGCCAGCGTCGATACGTCGAGAGTCTTTCGAGCTATGCGCGCCAGTTCTTGGGACAGATGGACAAACCCGACTTGGATTCAATCGACGGCCTTTCGCCGGCGGTCTCGATCGACCAAAAGACGACGTCTAAAAACCCTCGCTCGACGGTTGGCACCGTAACCGAGATTTATGACTATCTGCGCCTGCTGTTCGCCCGTGTGGGCACCCCGCACTGTCCCGAATGCGGCCGTGTCATTGAGCGCCAGACGACCGACCAGGTTGCCGACAAGGTCTTGACGGCGGGGGAGGGCCGCCGCGCGTTTGTGCTAGCACCGGTGGTGCGCGGGCGAAAAGGCGAGTACACCAAACTGTTTGAGGATCTTCGCGCCGAGGGCTTTAGCCGCGTGCGTGTCGACGGTGAAGTGCGCTCGCTCGACGATCCGATCGATCTGGACAAGAAGTTCAAGCACGATATCGAGGTCGTGGTCGACCGCATCGTGATCCGTGAGAACTCTCTGGGCCGTATCGCCGAGTCTGTTGAGCAGGCGACCGCGCTGGCGCACGGCAATGTGAACGTATACTTGCTGCCCGACCGCGACGCTCCCGAGGGGACCGAAGGCGAGTTGCTGGAGTATTCGCTGGCGTTAGCGTGCCCGGAGCATGGGCACTCCATCGATGACCTGCAGCCGCGTGATTTCTCGTTCAACGCGCCCTATGGCGCGTGCCCAGAGTGCGATGGCCTGGGCTTTAAGAAGACGGTCGATGCCGAGGCCCTAATCGAAGACCCCTCGAAGTCGATCGCCGACGGGGTCTTTGGCAGCCTGTTTGGCAACTCTAACTACTATCCGCAGATTTTCGCTGCGGTCTGCAAACACTTTAAGGTGAGCGTCGATACGCCGTGGGAGGATCTGCCTCCGCGGGTGCGTCGCGCGTTTTTAGACGGCATGGGCGACCAGAAGATTTCGGTCGACTATCAAAAGCTCGATGGGCGCCGCAGCCAGTGGGACACCAAGTTCTCGGGCGTGCGCAATATCCTGTACGAGCGCTATACCGAGACGACGAATGAGAACACCAAGGCGCGCTTGGAGAAGTACATCCGCGAGGAGCCGTGCTCGAGCTGCCACGGCGCTCGTTTGCGCCCCGAGATGCTCGCCGTCACCGTGGGCGGCAAGTCCATTTACGAGGTTTGTTGTCTGTCGTGCCGTGAGTCGCTCGAGTTTTTTGAGGGCCTGGAACTCACCGAGCGCCAACAGTTTATCGGCGGGCGCATCGTCAAGGAAATCCTGGAGCGCTTGCGTTTTCTGGTCGATGTCGGACTCGACTATCTGACCCTCGATCGTGCCTCGGCGACGCTTTCCGGAGGCGAGGCCCAGCGCATTCGCCTGGCAACGCAGATCGGCGCCGGCCTCATGGGTGTCCTGTACATTTTGGACGAGCCATCGATTGGCCTCCATCAGCGCGATAACGAGCGCCTGATCAAGACGCTTGAGCGCCTACGCGATATCGGCAATACCGTCATCGTCGTCGAGCATGATGAGGATACGATTCGTGCTGCCGACTATGTGATCGACATGGGCCCCGGCGCGGGCGTGAACGGCGGACACGTAGTCGCGGCGGGAACGCCTGCCGATATCATGGCGTGTCCCGAGTCGATGACGGGCGCTTATCTGACCGGCAAACGAATGATCCGGGTTCCCGATGAACGCCGCAAGCCCGGTCGCGGCTGCCTTAAGATCACGGGCGCCCGCGCCAACAACCTCAAAAACGTTACCGCCAAGATCGAGTTTGGTACGCTTACGGTCGTTACCGGCGTGTCGGGATCGGGTAAGAGCTCCCTGGTTACCGACACTATCGCACCTGCCCTTACGAATGCCATTCACCGTTCGACGCGCCCTGTGGGTCCGTATAAGAAAATCGAGGGCATCGAGTGTATCGATAAGGTTATCGATATCGACCAGTCGCCGATTGGCCGCACGCCGCGTTCCAACCCTGCTACGTACATTGGCCTGTGGGATGATCTTCGCGCGCTGTTTGCGAGTACGCCGGAGTCGAAGGCGCGCGGCTACTCGCCGGGACGTTTCTCCTTTAACGTGAGCGGCGGTCGCTGCGAAGCATGCAAGGGCGACGGACAAATTAAGATCGAGATGCACTTCCTTCCCGATATCTATGTCCCCTGTGAGGTCTGCGGCGGCAAACGCTATAACCGCGAGACGCTTGAGGTCACCTACCGTGGTAAGACCATCTCGGACGTGCTCGACATGAGCGTCACCGAGGCACTGGCCTTCTTTGGGAATATCCCGCAGATTAAGCGCAAGCTCCAGACGCTGTACGATGTAGGCTTGGGCTACGTGAGCCTGGGCCAGCCCGCTACGACGCTCTCGGGCGGCGAGGCGCAGCGTGTGAAGCTCGCCAAGGAGCTTCATCGACGCCAGACGGGCAAGACGTTCTATATTTTGGATGAGCCGACGACCGGCCTTCATTTTGAGGACGTCCGCCAGCTGCTCGATGTGCTGCAGCGCTTGGTCGATGCGGGCAACACGGTGCTGGTGATTGAACACAACCTTGATGTCATCAAGGTTGCCGACCGCCTGATCGATATGGGCCCCGAGGGCGGTAACGGCGGCGGAACCGTCGTGGTTTCGGGCACACCGGAGCAGGTTGCGGACTGTCCGCAGAGTTATACGGGCAAGTTTTTGGCGCCGTTGCTCAGGCGTGACCGGGAGCGTCAGGCTCAACTTGATGCTCAATAAATAGGCGATTCAGTTTATGGGCGCCATCGACTCCTTGTGATTCGATGGCGCTTGCTGTGTCGAAGTGACGTATGTAGCCGAATTGGACATATACTTAATCCTTGCGTCCGAATGCGAGGGAAAGGATATGCCATGGCAAAGGCTGTAAAGACGCCAAAAACCAATGCGATGCGCGAGTTGGAAAGCGCCGGCATTTCCTATGTTCTACATACGTACGAAGACGATGGTGATGAGTCGGCGGGCCTGGGGGTCGCGATTTCGGAGCAGCTTGGCGAGGAGCCCGGACAAGGATTTAAGACCTTGGTCTGCGTGACGCCGTCCAACGACCACGTCGTGTGCTGCATCCCTGTTGCCGACGAGCTCGATCTAAAGTCCGCCGCGCGTGCCGCGGGGGAGAAGTCCTTGGCCATGATGCATGTGAAGGATTTGCTTGCGGCGACTGGCTACGTTCGCGGCGGCTGCAGTCCGGTCGGTATGAAAAAACGCTACCGGACGCTCATTGATGAGACATGTGTCCTTTGGGATACCATTTTTATTTCGGGAGGCAAGCGTGGTTATCAGCTCGAGCTTGCACCCGATGATTTAATTGCATTTTGCGGGGCGACGGTCGCCCCGATTACGAGAGAGGACTGAGCGATGCCGCAGGAAGAATTGAAGTGCGGAGCTCATTTTGCAAAAGAATCTGCGCCTCAGACACCCTCATCCGAAGCTTCTTCGTCGCGAGACGACACTGACGACATGGGCTCGTCGGACTACTCCACGGTTGGTCGTTCCGCCGGGCTTATGACCATCCTGACCATCGTGTCTCGCGTCACCGGTTTTATCCGCACGTGGGCAATGGCGGCCGCTATCGGCATGTCGCTGCTCTCGTCTTCCTATCAGGTCGCCAACAACCTGCCCAATATGCTCTACGAACTCGTGATGGGCGGCATGCTCGTGACGGCGTTTTTGCCCGTGTACATGGGCGTGAGGCGTGAGCAGGGTCGCGAGGCCTCGAACGAGTACGTGGGCAACCTGCTCGGTATTCTGCTATTGGTGCTGGGTGGCATTTCGTTGCTGGGGACCGTGTTCGCCCCGGGCTTTATCTGGACGCAATCGTTCCTTTCGGGTGACGGCGGCAGCATGGATACCGCTGCGTTCATGTTCCGTTTCTTTGCCATCCAGATTCTGTTTTATGGTTTGGGCTCGGTGTTTTCGGGCGTCCTCAACGCACACCGCGACTACTTCTGGTCGACGTTTGCCCCGGTCCTCAACAATGTGATCGTCATTGCGAGCTTTATGGGCTTTGCGCCCGTGTCCGCACAGTTTGGCGAACGTGCCGGCATCATCTTGATTGCGGCCGGTACGACCCTCGGTGTCTTTGTTCAGATGGCATGTCAGATCCCCGCGCTTGGCAAGCACGGCGTGCATCCCCATATCCATATCGACTTTAAGGACCCCGCACTGCGCCAGACGATTGCGCTCGGTATCCCGACGCTGCTCGCCACGGTGTGCATGTTTGTCTCGACTTCTATCACCAACGCTGCTGCGCTGGTGGTCCAGCCCGAGACTGGTCCTTCCGTCATCGCCTATGCGCGCCTGTGGTACACGCTGCCCTACGCGCTGATTGCCGCCTCGCTTTCGACGGCGCTCTATACCGAGCTCTCTCACGACGCACAGGAGAAGGATTACGACAGCGTCCGCACGGGCATTTCGCGTGGCGTCGCCCAGATGCTGTTCTTCCTGATTCCATTCGCGCTGTACCTGATTGTCTTCGCGCGTCCGCTCAACATGATCTACTGCGCTGGCAAGTTCGATGAGTCCGGTGTGGCGCTGGTGTCGGAGTTCCTTATCTACCTGGCACTTTCCCTGCCGCTCTACGGCGTGGTCGTGCTGATGCAGAAGAGCTTCTCTGCCTTGCTCGACATGAAGCCCTATAGCCGCTATTGTCTGTATTCCGCCATCGGCCAGGCCGGCTCGGTTCTGCTGTTTGGCGTTGTGCTGGGCTTCGGTATGCCGGCAATCGCGCTTTCGTATGTCGTCGACTACGTGATCTTGGTCGGTTGCTCGCTGTGGTGGCTGCGTCGTCGTCTGCGTGGTCTTCAGGTTAAATCTATCCTGCATGGCGGTTTCTTTGGCCTTTTGCTCGGTGGCCTGGGTGCTGCCGCAGGCGCCGGCGTCATGTGGGCGCTTGAGCACTTTGTCGGGGCACTTGGCGGCTCGATTCTGATTACTCTTGGCTACGTTTGCGTTGCGGGTGTCGTCTCGCTTGCTGTTACCTTTGGCCTTGCCGTCGTCCTTAAGATGCCCGAGGTCTCGGCGCTGATTCGTCGCAAGTAGGTGCGCGTGGCCGGTCACGACAACATTCCAACGCTTGCCGAGCAGGTTTCGCGCGTTCCCACGCAGCCCGGCTGCTACCTTTGGAAAGACGCCAAGGGCGATGTCATCTACGTGGGCAAGGCGAAAAACCTGCGCGCCCGTATGCGTCAGTACGTGACGCTGCAGGACGAGCGCCAGAAGATCCCGCTGATGATGCAGCTGGTGGCGAGCTTTGACTATATCGTGGTGGAGACCGAGCACGAGGCGTTGGTGCTCGAGCGCAATTTGATTGGTCAGTACCATCCGTACTTTAACGTCGACCTCAAGGATGACAAGAGCTACCCCTTTATCGCCATTACAAAGGGCGACCTGTATCCCGCTATCAAATACACGCGTGAGCGTCATAAGCCGGGAACGCGCTATTTTGGACCTTATACCGATAGCCGCGCGGCACGTGAGACGATAGATACGCTGCGCAAGGTTATCCCCATCTGCTCCGCATCCTGTGCGGAGTGGCGTCGTTGTCGCCGTATCGTCGAGTCCCACAAGGGCGAGGAAGACATCGTCAATATGATTTGCGCGCAAAACGGGCGCCCCTGCTTTGACTACCATGTCGGGCGCGGCCCGGGTGCGTGTGTCGGCGCGATTTCCCCGGCAGACTATGCCAAGAACGTCAAGCGTGTCGAGCGCTTTTTGTCGGGCCATCGCAAGGATGTCGTCGATGAGCTGACCTCCGAGATGACGGATGCCGCTGAGGCGCTCGACTTTGAGCGCGCGGCACGCGTCAAACGTCGTTTGGAGGTCATCAGGGGTCTGGACGATCGTCAGCAAGTCGTTTTTCCCTCCAGTGTCGATATAGATGTCATCGGTTTCTATCGCGAGGAGACCATCTCCGCCGCTTGCGTCTTCGTCGTTCGCGAGGGCCGAACAGTTCGCACCTGCGAGTTCATTCTCGACAAGGGTCTTGATGTTGACGAGGAAGAGCTCCAGTCGGGCTTTCTTAAGCGCTATTACGACGAGACGGCTGATATTCCAGCTGAGGTCAACCTTTCCGTCGAGCTTGAGGATGCGGAAGCGCTGGGGGAGTGGCTTGCGGGCAAGCGTGAGCGTTCCTGCCATCTCCATAGGCCGCAGCGTGGCGAAAAGCACCGTCTGCTCGATATGGCATCCAAAAATGCGCGCCATGCCCTCATGCGCTACATGATGCGAACGGGGTACGCTGACGACCGCACCAATCAAGCGCTCCTGGAGCTCGAAAGTGCGTTGGCGCTGCCATCGCCGCCGTTGCGTATCGAGTGCTTCGATATCTCTACACTGCATGGCACCTTTACGGTCGCCTCGATGGTGGTGTTTACCAACGGGCGCGCCGACAAGAGCCAGTATCGTCGTTTTAAAATTCAGGCCGAATTGGACGAGGCAAACGACTTCGTGTCGATGTCCGAGGTTTTGGGACGACGTTATGCTCCCGAGCGTATGGCCGACGAGCGCTTTGGCTCGCGCCCCGATTTGCTCGTTGTCGATGGCGGTAAGCCGCAATTGACCGCTGCGATCAAGCAACTTGAGGCTCTTGGGCTCGATATACCAGTTTGTGGCTTGGCAAAGGCCGATGAGGAGGTTTTCGTGCCTTGGGACGAGACTCCAGTCGTGCTGCCGACCGGGTCCGCGTCGCTCTATCTAATTAAACAGGTGCGCGATGAATCGCACCGTTTTGCCATCACGTTCCATCGCGAATTGCGCGATAAAGCCATGACGGTTTCGGTACTCGATGACGTTCCAGGCGTGGGACCCACCAGAAAACGTGCCCTTATGCGCCATTTTGGCTCGATGAAGCGTTTGCGCGCGGCGAGCGAGCAAGAGATCGCGGAAGTTCGAGGCGTTCCTGCCGATGTCGCCAAAGCGGTTCACGAGGCGCTCGTTGCATGGAATGCCGAGCGCGCCGAGGCGGCGGCAAAGCAATCCGAAAACTAAACACGCCTCTAAACAACTGATATACATGATTGCGTGATTTTCAATCATTTATTTCACGGCAATTACCAGCCGATTTCGGGTTTAATTAACGCTAAAACGTTTGACTAGCCATGGTGAACAACCCTGCTATCCTGCGGGTTGACGAAGACTGATATCTCACCTCGTCGATACATACTGTCTGGCGAATCGTTTGTCAATGAATTCGGTGAACGGTAGTAAATACCGTTCAAGCGTATGTATGTATCGGTCGCCGAGCGCGGCACCTCAGTTGGGTTCGTCGGTAGGTAAGGTATATATCGTCCGCAAGTTGCGCGGGGGCACGTCTAGGTGCTCCCGGGTAAGATTCTCTATTGATAGGAGAAGACATGGCCATCATCAACAAGGGTATGTCCAGGCGTTCGTTCCTCGGCCTCACCGGCAGCGTCGCTGCTGTCGCAGGGCTTGGTCTCACCGGCTGCGGTGGCAGCTCTAGCGACGAGGGTTCCGCTTCCGGTTCCACCGATTCCGCCAACCGTGGCGGCGGCGTGATCACCGCTGGTTCCGCTTACGCTCCGTCCAGCTTCGATCCCGCCAGCACCGGCTCCGCTGTGGGTCTGGGTGCTAACTGGCACGTCGTCGAGGGCCTCTACGGCATCGATTACCACGACTACAGCACCTTCAACGAGCTCGCCACCGACGATCCCAAGTCTGTGGACGACACCACTTTCGAGGTCACCATCCGCAAGGGCGCCAAGTTTTCCGATGGCACCGAGGTCACCGCTGACGATGTCGTTGCCTCCTACACCGCTTGCGCCGCTTCCGCTACCTATGCTCCGTTCTTCCAGCCCTTCGAGTCCATCGAGGCCAAGGACGCCAGCACCGTGACGGTCAAGACCAAGGTCCCCAACTTCTCCCTGCTCAAGGATCGTCTGGCCATCGTCCGCGTTACCCCGGCCACCCAGACCGAGGAGGATCGCGCCAAGCAGCCGATCGGCTCCGGCCCCTGGATGTACGACTCTATCTCCGATACCGAGATCACCCTGGTTCCCAACCCCGAGTACAACGGTGAGTATGCTGCTGAGGATAAGAAGATCCAGTACAGCATCCTGACCGACCCCACCGCTCGCGTTACCGCTCAGCAGGAGGGCTCCACGCTCGTTATGGAGCTCGTTACCGCTGACGCCGTCGACCAGCTCGAGAGCGCCGGCTGCAAGATCGATAACGTTCAGGGTTTCGGCACCCGCTTCATCATGTTCAACGTCGCCAAGGAGCCTTGGAACAACGTCAAGGTCCGTCAGGCTGTCATGTATGCGCTCGACACCGAGAAGATGGTCAGCAACACCTTCGCCGGCCTTGCCACCGCTGCCAGCTGCTACCTGCCCAAGAGCTTCACCAACTATCATGAGGCTTCCACGGTGTACAAGACCGACGCCAAGAAGGCTAAGAAGCTCATCGAGGAGTCTGGCATCACCCCGGGTGCCATCACCCTGCGCACCACCGACAACGAGCAGATTAAGGGCATGGCCGCCCAGGTCAAGAACGACCTCGACGCTCTCGGCTTCGATGTGACCATCCAGACCGATACCTCGCCGGCCACCTACGCTGCCATCGACGGCGGCGAGGCCTACGATATCCTCCTTGCCCCTGGCGATCCTTCCTGCTTCGGCGCCGACCCCGACCTGCTGCTCAACTGGTGGTACGGCGACAACGTCTGGATGCAGACCCGTTGCCCGTGGAAGGAGTCCGCTGAGTGGCAGAAGCTCCACAGTCTCATGGACGAGGCTCTTGCCGCCGAGGGCGACGAGCAGCAGAAGAAGTGGAACGAGTGCTTCGACATCATTGCCGACAACGCCGTTCTGTACCCCGTTGTCCACGTCAAGACCGTCTCCGCTTCCTGGGACGATCCGTCCACTGCGCCCAACGGCGAGGCCCTCGATGGCTTCAAGGGCATCGGCACGACGAGCATGTCCTTCAGGGGCGTTGCGACCGTCAAGGCGTAAGACTCGCTTGAGTCTGTATGCAGGATGTCGGTCGTTGGGACCGTATCCTCATAGTTGAAACAAAGACCCGGGCGACCTCGATGTCGCTCGGGTCTTGTAATGAGTATCCGTACTCATATACCAGTTGGTCCTACCGACAAAAGAAAGGGGAGAGAACGTGAACAACTTGCTTCGTTTGATTGGAAGGCGTCTTGTGGCGCTGCCGATCATGGCATTGGGCGTCACCGTCCTGGTGTTCTTCCTTATGTCGTTCTCCAAGACCGACCCCGCCTACACGGCGTTGGGTGACGGTGCCTCGCCCGAGGCGGTTGCCGAGTACCATGAGAAGTATGGTCTGGACGACCCCTGGCCCGTGCGCTACGTGCGCTATATGGGCGATTTGATCCATGGCGACATGGGCACCTATGGTGCTGCTCGCAACTCCGTTGCCAAGCGCATCTCCACGGCCCTGCCCGTCACGATGCAGCTGACCTTCATCGGCCTTGCCATCGGTGCGGTCGTTTCGTTTTTGCTCGGCGTCATCGCGGCACTGTATCGCGACAAATGGCCGGACCAAGTGATCCGCGTCTTTTCCATCGCCGGCTTGGCAACCCCGTCGTTCTGGCTTGCCGTTCTGTTGATCCTGCTGTTCTCTTCCTACCTTAAGGTGCTCCCGGCATCGGGTGCTCTGCCTCACTTCACCACGAATCCGGCTGGTTATCTGGGCCGCATGATTATGCCCGCCATCGCCTTGGCATTTCCGCTGACGGGCCAGATGACTCGTATCGTGCGTACCGCCATGGTCGAGGAGCTCGACAAGGACTATGTCCGTATGGCTCGCGGTGCCGGCGTTCCCGAGAAGGTCGTCGTCGGTATCAACGTTCTTCGCAATGCGCTGATCACCCCGGTCACCACCCTCGGTCTTAAGATCGGTTACCTCATGGGCGGCGCCGTCGTCATCGAGGTTATCTTCAACCTCCCCGGCATGGGCACCGCGATTCTGCAGGGCGTTCAGGGCAACGAGGCGAACCTGGTTCAGGGCGTCGTTATCGTCGTTGCTCTTGCCTTCATCATCATCAACATCGTGGTTGACATGCTCTACCTGCTCATCAACCCGCGCATCAGGACGGTGTAGATTATGGTAAAGATTCGAGAGAAGCAAACCGAGCAGCTCGAGAAGGCTGCCTCCAAGGGGCTCAAGCTCGGTGGCTGGAAGAAGATGACGCTGTCTTCTAAGATTGCCGCCGTCGTGCTGGTGCTGGTCGCCCTGACTGCGATTCTGGCGCCCCTTCTTGCCCCCTATAGCCCGGTCGAGATCTTTACGGCTCGCCAGGCTCCCGGCAACGGATTTATCTTCGGTACCGACGATAAGGGTCGCGATATTCTGTCGCGTATGCTCTACGGTGGTCGTTACTCGCTGATTATCGGCTTTGGCGCCACTGCCATGGCTCTGGTCTGCGGCTCGGTCGTGGGCGCCCTTGCAGCGGTTTCGCGCAAGGCCGTCTCCGAGACGATCATGCGTATCTTGGACATCATCATGTCCATCCCGGGCATCGCCCTCGCGGCCGTCTTCGTCTCCATCCTGGGCAACTCCGTGCCGTCGATCATCTTCGCCATCGGCTTTATGTACACTCCGCAGATTGCCCGTATCGTGCGCGCCAACATCGTGTCCGAGTACGGCGAGGACTATGTCCGCGCGGTCATCGTTTCCGGCGCCAAGGCTCCGTGGATTTTAATCAAGCATGTTCTGCGTAACTGCATCGCCCCGATCATGGTCTTCACCGTTACCCTGGTCGCCGACGCCATCATCTTCGAGGCCTCGCTGACCTTCATCGGCGCTGGTATCCAGGAGCCCACCGCTACCTGGGGCAACATCCTCGCCGACGCCCGCGGCGGCGTGCTCGCCGGCCGTTGGTGGCAGGCGTTGTTCCCGGGCCTGGCCATCATGATCACCTGCCTGGCGCTCAACATCCTCTCCGAGGGCATTACCGACGCCATGGCCGCTGCTCCCTCCGCCGCCCTGGATCCGACCGATTCCTCCAAGCGCCGCGAGGCCGACCTGCTGGTCTCCGACCCCGTTCGCGCCTACAAGGAGCAGGCCCAGTCCCTCTCCGCTCGCCTTGGCGCCCTGCGCGATGTCGAGCTCAAGCGTGACGATCGCCATGTGCCCGACGAGTCTGTCGAACCGATTCTCTCGGTCCGTGACTTCTGCATTCAGTTTGAGCATCACGGTGATATCAACGTCGTCGACCATGTCAACTTTGACGTCCGTCCTGGTCAGACCATGGGCCTGGTGGGCGAGTCCGGTTGCGGTAAGTCCATCACCACGCTGGCCATCATGGGCCTGACCGACGACGATGAGCACCTTTCCGGCGAGGTCCTCTGGGAGGGCCGCGACCTGCTCAAGATGAGTAAGAAGGAGTGGTTCGGCCTGCGCGGTACCGATATCGCTATGGTCTATCAGGACGCCCTGTCCTCGCTCAATCCCTCCATGCTCATCTCTGCCCAGATGAAGCAGCTCACCAAGCGTGGCGGCACCCGTAGCGCCGAGGAGCTCCTGGAGCTCGTGGGCCTCGACCCCAAGCGTACGCTCGAGAGCTATCCGCACGAGCTTTCCGGTGGTCAGCGTCAGCGCGTTCTGATTGCTATGGCCCTTACCCGCGACCCCAAGCTGGTCATCTGCGACGAGCCCACGACCGCCCTGGACGTTACCGTCCAGAAGCAGGTCATCAAGCTGCTCAACGACCTTCAGGCCAAGCTCGGCTTTGCCATGATCTTCGTCTCGCATGACCTGGCGCTGGTCGCCGAGGTCGCCCATAACATCACGGTGATGTACGCCGGTCAGGTTATCGAGCAGGCGCCCACCAAGGAGCTGCTCACCAACCCGATCCACGAGTACACCCGCGGTCTTCTGGGTTCCGTCCTGTCCATCGAGAGCGGTTCGGGCCGCCTGCACCAGGTGCCCGGCGCCGTTCCGAGCCCGCGCGATTTCCCCAAGGGCGATCGCTTCGCGCCCCGCTCGAGCCATCCGCGTATTGGCCTGGACACCCGTCCGGTCTTCAAGCGCGTGCCCGGCACCGAGCATTTCTATTCCGAGCTCCCCGACGAGGTGCTCAAGGCAAATGGTTTGACCCCTCACGCGGAGGTGATGTAGATGAGCGAGACCGCAGTCAACGGCGTCGAGCCGATCATCTTCCTTGATGACGTCCACGTCACCTTTAGGACCCGTACCGGCTCGATTCTGCACCCTAACCTGGTTCACGCCGTCCAGGGTGTAACGATTAGGCTCATGCCCGGTCAGACGATCGGCATCGTCGGCGAGTCCGGTTGCGGTAAGTCCACCACCGCCAACGTCATGTGCGGCCTGCAGGCCCCCACGAGCGGCAAGGTCTACTTTAAGGGCAAGGACGTTACCAAACGTACCGCCGAGGACCGTCGCCACATGGGTCGCGTCATCTCGGTCGTGTTCCAGAACCCGGCCACGGCACTCAACCCCCGCATGGTCGTTCGCGAGCAACTGCTCGACCCCATGCGCGTCCACAACCTGGGTACCGAGGCCGAGCAGGAGAAGCGCGTCAAGGAGCTCTTGGAGCTCACCGGTCTGCCCAGCTCCGCCGCCGAGGTTCTTCCCGGCCAGCTTTCGGGCGGCCAGCGCCAGCGCGTCGCAATTGCCCGTGCCCTGTCGCTGAACCCCGATGCCATCATCGCCGACGAGCCAACCTCGGCTCTGGACGTTTCGGTCCGCGCGCAGATTCTGAACCTGCTGACCGACCTTAAGAAGGAGCTCGGCCTGGCCATGGTGTTCATCAGCCATGACATCCAGACGGTCCGCTATATCTCTGACGACATCATCGTTATGAATGGCGGCAAGATCGTCGAGCAGGGCGAGGCCAAGCAGGTCTTCCAGCACCCCCAGGACCCCTACACCAAGATGCTGCTCGGCGCTGCGCCGTCGCTGCTGCATCCCAAGCTCGGCGAGTAGCCTCGCTTTCCCTCCCGTGCGCCCGGTTCCCTTGCCGGGCGCACCTCCGTTGCGATTTCGAAAGGTTGGGTTCACGAGCCATGCCAAGTGCTCAGGAGCTACAACATCAATTTGGTGAATATCGAGGCGCCATGCCCCGTCCATCAGATTTCGATCTCTTTTGGAAGGATCGCATGGCCGAGGCCGACGCGGTCGGGCTTGACTATGCGATCGAGACGGCATCGGTCACAGATGCCGTGACCTGCCAGCTTTTCGACCTCTGGTATACCGGCATGTGTGGCGCTCGCCTGCATGCCAAGTACCTTAAACCCGTCTCGGACGAGCCCGTGCCATTGGTACTTCAGTTCCATGGATATCCGGGTGCAAGCCGCAGCTGGTTTGAGCAGGCGTCGTTTGCGGGCATGGGCATGGCACTCATCGCCCTCGACTGCCCCGGTCAAGGAGGTCCCTCCGAGGACATTGGTGGATTTGAGGGCACAACGGTCGCGGGCCATATCGTCGCCGGTATCGACGGCGACCCGGCCAACCTCTACTATGTCCGCTTGCACCAAGATATTCGCATCCTGTGTCGCATCGTTCGCGAGCTCGAGGGCATCAATCTTGCCCGTGTGTTTGTGAACGGCGCGTCGCAGGGCGGCGGTTTGGGCATTGCGACCTGTGCACTTAACAGCGAGCTTATCAATCGCGCCGCCATCCTCTATCCCTTCCTGTCGGATTTCCGCCTGGTCTGGGACTTGGATGCCGACGACATTGCCTACGAGGGCCTGCGCTATTGGTCTCGCTGGTTTGACGAGGACTCGACTCGTATCGACGAAGCCTATGCCAAGCTGGCGTACTTCGATTCCAAGAACTTTGCCCCTATGGTCAAATGCCCCGTGCTGTTTGGCACCGGCACAGCCGATACCGTCTGTCCGCCAGCGACGCAGTTTGCGGTCTATAACAACCTGACCTGTGAAAAGCGTCATGAGTTCTTTGAAGGCTTTGGCCACGAGGAGATTCAGGATTTTGACGATCTGATCATTCCGTTTTTCTGCAAGGGAGGGGAGGCTCATGTCTAAGTGCGAGAGCAATTTCGGCGAGCTGATTGTCCCCGACCTTGTGGGGATTCCCGGGACGGTTTCGTCAAGGCTCTCTGAATATCGGGACTGGCACGGTGATGTTCAGGCAGATGTTTCTGATTTGGAGACATGTGCTATGAATCTTGAGATTCAAGGCCTGGCCATTACGGCGATCGATTTCGCCAATCCGTATGCCCGCTACTCCGAGGTTTCCTTTGAGCTTGGTGGCGATGTGGTCCACGCACGTTTGATCGAGCCTGCCGGTCGCGCCCGAGCATCCGAGCTTGTGCCGCTATGTCTGATGTTTCACGACATCGACCGACCCGTGCGGGGATGGCATCACATGACGAGGTTTGCGGCCATGGGATATGCCGTGCTTGCGCTGGACGATGAGGCGATTGGACCCAGCGATCTGCGGCAGGGGATTACCTCGCCTGCTTTTGTCAGGCGCGTCCGTTGGGGCTGCGCGTTGGCGGAGGTCGCGCGCAATCTTGATGGCATGGACCCCGACCGCATCTTTGCATGGGGCGAGGGTCTTGGCGGCGGAGTCGCGCTGGCGGTTTCTGCTCTGGACGAGCGGGGCCTCGCCCGCACGGCGGTTGCCAATCCGCTTCCTGGCGGCCTCGAGGTGCTGTCGTCTCGGGTGCGCGGATCGGTGCTCATGGGCACATCGCTTATGGATACCGTGAGCGATCCCAAGGATCAGTTTGCCGTATTCAACGGTCTTGAGTGTGACCGGAGGCATATCATCTATGCAAAATACGCTCACGAGCGCATCAATGCGTTCGAAAACGAAGTCGTAGACTTTTTTAACCAAACGTTCCACTCGTGTTCTTTGGCCTAGACGGCCTGGACACTGCCAACAAGAGTGGGTGGCATAGGGCCGCCCGCCAGACAATTAAGGAGATTCTTGTGGCAACTCAGAAATTCACCGGCGTTATCCCTCCCGTCGTTGTTCCCGATACCGAAGATCACCAGCTCGATGTTGCCTCCTTTGAGCGCAGCATCAACCGCATGATCGATGCCGGCGTCGATGGCCTGTTCTTCTTGGGCTCTTCGGGTGAGGTCGTTTTCTCCACCGACGAGCGTCGTCGCCAGATCATCGCCGAGGCCGTCCGCATCGTCGACCACCGCGTGCCTGTTCTGGTCGGCATCATCGATACCGAGACCGAGCGCATGATTGAGCACGGCAAGGTCGCTCAGGAGCTGGGCGCCGATGCCCTCGTCGCCACCTGCCCGTTCTATGCCCTGCAGGGCATGACCGAGGTCG
>JAHYYK010000014.1:4574-20053 GCA_019425005.1 Collinsella sp. | reverse complement strand
TGCCCATCTTTGCCTATGACATCCCCGTCTGCGTTCACACCAAGCTCCCCTGGAAGCTCCTTGCCAAGCTCGGCGCCGAGGGCGTCCTTGCTGGCGTCAAGGATTCCTCGGGTGATGACATCTCGTTCCGCTACCTCGTTCAGGAGAACGAGAAGAACGGCCATCCGATGAGCATCCTCACCGGCCACGAGGTTGTTGTCGACGGCGCTTACCTCGGTGGCGCCGACGGCTCTGTCCCGGGTCTCGCCAACGTTGAGCCCGAGGGCTACGTTCGTCAGTGGAAGGCCGCTCAGGCTGGTGACTGGGCTACCGTCAAGGCCGAGCAGGATCGCCTCAATGAGATTTCGCACATCTGGGATGTCACCTCGGGCGTCCAGGGCTATGCCGGTGGCGTCGGCGCCTTCAAGACCGCTATGAACCTCATGGGTATCTTCGACAGCCCGACCATGCCGCGCCCGGTGAAGGCCATGACCGGCGAGAACGTCGAGGCTATTAGGAAGGTCCTCCAGGACAACGGCCTCCTGTAAAGCTTTCCCAGGCACCCGACCTCGCCGTTCAACCGTGTGGCCATGACTATTAGGTCAATGGCCACACGGTTTCTCGGCGATCTTGGGCACCAGGAAAACCTTTACTGCGCTGTGACGGCTAGCCTGACGGCGCATTTCCTATAGTTGTTTTTTATCTCCGAAGGAGAGCGACATGGAGAACAAGTACGTCTGTTCTGTCGATATCGGCGGAACTAAGATCGCGACTGCCATCATGGAGTACCCGGCTGACGGTAGTGTGCCCCATCCCGTTTTTGAGGCCGAGGTTCCCACAGAGGCCCAAGAGGGCGGCGAGGCCGTCTTCCAGCGTATCGAGGCGTCTATCAAGGCCGCTCTTGAGGCGAATCCCGATGTCGAGGTTCTCGGTGTCGGTATCGGTGCCGCAGGCGTCGTCGATCCCAAGACGGGCGCCATTGCGTATGCCAATGAGATCATGCCCGGCTGGTCCGGCGTTCAGTTGGGGCCGCGTCTGCGCGAGGATCTCGGTCTTCCCGTTGCCGTTGTAGGCGACGTGCAGGCTCATGCTCTGGGCGAGGCCCACTGGGGCGTCGGCAAGGGCAAGTTCTCCGTCTTGTGTCTTGGCATCGGTACGGGCATCGGCGGCGCATATGTCGAGAACGGCCGCGTAATGCAGGGCTTCCATGGTGCTGCTGGCCATATGGGCCACATCGAGTGCTCGGCTGCCGCCGGCATTCCCTGCGCCTGCGGGCGTTCCGGCCATCTTGAGTCTGTCGCTTCGGGCACTTCCATTGGTCGTATGTACGATGAGCGCTTTGGCCGCGTCGACCCCAGCCGTCCTTCGGTCGGTCGCGATGTGAACGACCTGTGCCGCGCGGGCGACGCAAAGGCAACCGAGGTCATCCATGACGCTGGCTTTGCGCTGGGCGCCAGCTTGGGCTCGCTCGCCAATATCCTTGACCCGGAGGTCATCGTGCTTTCGGGCGGTGTGATTCACCAGGGTCCCGATTGGCGCTCGCAGACGTGGAAGGACTCGGTGCACGAGGGCTATGCCAGCCAGGCGCTCGACCCGCTTCAGGACACGCCGATCCTCATCGGTTCTCTGGAGGGCGACGCGCCGCTTATCGGTGCCGCAGAGCATCTTCTTGCGTCGTTGAAGTAAACATAACTACCAAGTGCGCCTTCTGAGGTGCCGCAGATTGACGTGAAAGAGGAGCGAAGCGTACTTCGGTACGCGAGCGACGGTTTGAACGTCAAGGTACGGTGTCTCAGAAGGCTGTTTTGAGAAAGGTTGAGTCGCACATGACCGTTGATCCTTTGATTCAATCCCTGAAGGGAAAGCTCGTCGTGAGCGTTCAGGCCTATATGGGCGAGCCGCTTCGTACGCCCGAAACCATGGCTCAGATGTCTCGCGCCTGCGAGCTTGGCGGCGCCGCCGCTATTCGCTGCCAGGGTCTTGCCGACATCGCCGCCATTAAGGGCCGCTGCGAGGTCCCCGTCATCGGCTTGTGGAAGGATGGACACGAGGGCGTCTACATCACGCCGACGCTGCGCCATGCTCGCGCCTGCGTTGCCGCCGGTGCCGATATCGTGGCAATTGACGCCACTGATCGCCCGCGTCCCGATGGCAAGACCGTCGAGGACACCTTCCGTCCGCTGCACGAGGAGGGCGTGCTCCTGATGGCCGACTGTGCCACCATCGAGGACATTCGCCGTGCGGTTGATATGGGCTTTGACCTGGTATCCACCACGCTTTCTCACGGCGTCGCCGCCATCGACTGCACCATGGCCGATGGCCCCGACCTGCCGCTCCTGCGTCAGGCGACCGAGGAATTCCCCAGTCTTCCCATCATCTGCGAGGGCCGCGTGCACACGCCCGAGGAGGCTCGCGCCGCGATCGATGCTGGCGCCTGGGCCGTTGTCGTCGGCACCGCCATCACGCACCCCACGAGTATTACGAGTTGGTTCAAGGCTGCGCTTGAGGCGTAAGACAGGCCTCGTATCCGCTCGGGGCGGTATACTCAATATAGGCAATTGACCGCGCGGGATCCGGGTTGCTGGGTCCCGCGCTTGTTTTTGGGAGGCAGCACATGCAAAAGGGAGATGCCATGGATGCGGCGGAGCGCTCGGAGCGCATCCCCGATATCGTCATCATCACCGGAATGTCCGGATCGGGCCGCACACAGGCCATGCACGTGTTCGAGGATATGGGCTATTTTTGCATTGATAACCTGCCTCCGCGTCTGATTGCCCAGCTTGCCGAGCTCGTTGGCATCAATACGGGCGTGGGTAGGCACCTTGCCGTCACCTGCGACCTACGCAGCCAGGGCTTGTTCGATGAGCTGCTCGATGCCGTTGCCGCACTCGAGGAGCGCGAGATGAGCTGCGACATCGTTTTTCTCGAGGCCTCTGACGAGGTGCTGATCCGTCGTTATAGCGAAAACCGCCGCCGCCATCCCATTGCCAAGCCGGGGGAGACTACGGCCGATGCGATTCAGCGGGAGCGTCTGCAGCTGCGGGGTGTGCGCGATCGAGCCGATATGATCATCGACACGAGCCGTCTGCGCACCTCTGCCCTGCGCAATAAATTGCGCATGGCGTTCTCCGAGTTGTCCGACCAGCAGCTCATGGACGTTCACGTGTTCTCGTTTGGCTTTAAGCACGGTATGCCCGTCGAGGCGGACATTATGATCGACGTTCGCTTCCTGCCCAATCCGTTCTACGATCCCGAGATGCGCACGATGACCGGTCTCGATAAGAAAGTCTCCGACTTTGTTCTGGACCATCCTAAGACCCAGGAGTTCTGGAAGGCCTGGACGCAGCTGCTCGATACGGTCATGCCCGGCTATATCGCGGAGGGCAAGCCGCAACTTTCTATTGCCATCGGTTGCACGGGCGGCCAGCACCGCAGCGTTGCCATCGCCGAGGCCACGGCACGTTATTTGGAAGGTGCCCAGTATCACGTGAGCATTTCCCATCGCGACCTGTCGCGCGCGAACACGAAAGCATAGGCCTGCATGTCGTTTACCGCCGAGGTGCGTGACGAGCTCGCGCGCTGCGAACCTGAATGTGAATACTGTGATTTGTCGACGCTTGCCGCCCTGACGCGTGTGAGCGGTACACTTTCGCTGGCCGGCTCCGGGCGGTATCGTTTGACGGTCGCGACCGAGACGGGCGCCGTCGCGCGCACGATGATCACACTGACGCATCGCATCCTTAAGCTCAAAACGGAATTCACCGTTCGTAAATCGGTTTTGCATAAGGTCCGTAACTATCTCATTACCCTGCCCGATCAACCCGACCTGGACAAGGCTCTGGTGCTGCTGGGCATTCTCGACCGCAGGGGAGGGCTCGTCGCCGGTGTTCCCCGGCACATCGTTGCCCGTCCCTGCTGCAGGCTTGCCTACATCCGCGGCGCGCTCATCGCCGGCGGCTTCGTGGCCGATCCCCGCGGCGACTTTCATTTGGAGATCGCGGTGCAGGGCGAGCAGTATGCCCGGGGACTTTGCGATCTATTGGAGCAGATTGGGGTCCATGCGCGCGTTAACGCGCGGCGCGGATCCTTTGCTGTCTACATTAAGAGCGCCGAGGAGATCGAACATCTTTTAAAGCTGATTGGTGCCAAGCGCAGCGTTGCCGAGATTGAGGAGGCGCGCGCGGTCAAGTTGGTTAAGAACGATGTGAACCGTCGCGTGAATGCCGAGCTCGCCAACCAGACCAGAAGTGCGGGTGCCGCCCAGCATCAGCTTGCGTTGATCGATGAGCTCGAGCAGCGTGGCCTTCGCGACACACTTCCGGACGCCTTGGCGGTCTTTTGCGACCTGCGCGAGCGCTACCCCGATCTGTCGCTGCGCGATCTGGGGGAGATGACTGACCCTCCCTTGTCGAAGTCGGCCCTCTACCATCGAGTTTTGAGGCTTGAAAAGCTCATTGAGGCAAACAGGTAGTTTAAAGTATCGACTTATATACGGATTTAGCTGCTATTTTATTCTTTAAAACGTTTTAACGTAAATTTGATTTTCAATTTCGACCATTCTCGTGAAATTCAAGTCCAAAAAAAGGTATATTAGGCGAGTGGTTAGTTTGTGGGCCTCAACGGCAGGCGCTGTAGCTTGCGGGGGCCTTACGAAAGGAGACACAATGGCAGTAAAGGTTGCTATTAACGGCTTCGGTCGCATCGGTCGTCTGGCCTTCCGTCAGATGTTCGGTCATGAGGGCTCCGAGATTGTCGCTATCAACGACCTCACCTCTCCCGATATGCTCGCTTACCTGCTGAAGTACGACTCCACGCAGGGCAACTATGCTCGCGATCACGAGGTCGTCGCTGGTGAGGATTCCATCACCGTTGACGGCAAGGAGATCAAGATCTACAAGGAGGCCGACGCCAACAACCTGCCTTGGGGCGACCTCGACGTCGACGTCGTTCTCGAGTGCACCGGCTTCTACACCAGCAAGGCTAAGGCTCAGGCCCACATCAACGCTGGCGCCAAGAAGGTCGTCATCTCCGCTCCGGCCGGCAGCGATCTGCCCACCATCGTGTACAACGTCAACCATGAGACGCTGACCGCTGAGGACAACATCATCTCCGCTGCTTCCTGCACCACCAACTGCCTCGCCCCGATGGCCAAGGGTCTGAACGACTTCGCTCCCATCGTGTCCGGCATCATGACCACCATTCACGCCTGGACTGGCGACCAGATGCCGCTCGACGGCCCGCAGCGCAAGGGCAACAAGCGTCGTAGCCGCGCCTGCGCCGTTAACATCGTCCCCAACACCACCGGTGCTGCCAAGGCTATCGGCCTGGTTCTCCCCGAGCTCAACGGTAAGCTCATCGGTGCCGCCCAGCGCGTCCCGACGCCGACCGGCTCCATCACCAACCTCTACGCTGTCGTTGACAAGAAGGTCACCGTCGACGAGGTCAACGCCGCTATGAAGGCCTACGCTGCCACCATCTCCGAGACCTTCGGTTACAACGAGGACGACATCGTCTCCACCGATATCATCGGCGAGACCCACGGCTCCATCTTCGACGCCACTCAGACCATGTGCTCTGACCTCGGCAACGGCCAGACCCTCGTTCAGGTCACCTCTTGGTACGACAACGAGAACTCCTACACCTCTCAGATGGTCCGCACCATCAAGTACTTCGAGAAGTTCGTTGCTTAATTTAGCTTTTAGCGAATAGCTCGTTGAGCGTCTAAAGAAGGGCGCGGCCTCATAGGGCTTACACCCTAGGGTCGCGCCCTTTTTATAGGAAATCGTCTGCCGTAATGGGAGGCAGACACGTACGAAAGGTAGAAGCAAACATGGCCTTTACCAAGAAGACCGTCCGCGACATCGATGTCGACGGCAAGCGCGTTCTCGTCCGCGTTGACTTCAACGTGCCTATCAAGGATGGCGTCGTTGGCGACACCACCCGTATCAAGGCAGCCCTGCCCACTATCAACTATCTCGTTGAGCACAACGCTCGCGTCATCCTCATGAGCCACCTCGGCCGTCCCGAGGGTACTGGCTTCCAGCCCGAGCTCTCCCTCGAGCCTGTCGCCAAGAAGCTCGCCGAGCTCTCTGGCCTTGACGTTGCTTTTGTTGCTGACACTTATGGTGAGAAGGCCGCCGAGGCCGTTGCCGCCGTCGAGCCGGGCAAGGTCCTCGTTCTCGAGAACGTCCGTTTCGACAAGCGTGAGAAGAAGAACGATCCCGAGATCGCCAAGAAGCTCGCTTCCTATGGTGACGTCTTCGTTCTCGATGCCTTCGGCACCGCCCACCGCGCCCAGGGTTCCGTCGTGGGCCCCGCCGCTTACCTGCCTGCCGTCGCCGGCTTCCTGCTCGAGAAGGAGGTCGACACGCTGACCGGCATCTTCGCCGAGCCCGAGCGCCCCTTCGTCGCTATCGTCGGCGGTTCCAAGGTTTCCTCCAAGATCGGCGTTCTCGATCACCTCATCGACTCTGCTGACACCCTGATCATCGGTGGCGGCATGGCCTACACCTTCTTCCTGGCTCAGGGCCTGTCCGTCGGTCAGTCCCTCAAGGAAGAGGACTGGGTCGAGCGCGCCGGCGAGATGCTCAAGAAGGCCGAGGAGAAGGGCGTCAAGATCCTGCTCCCCATCGACAACCGCGTTGCTGATCACTTTGGCGAGGACGCTGTCCCCGAGGTTGTCGCTTCCGACGCTATCCCCGACGACCGTGAGGGTATGGACATCGGCCCCAAGACCGAGGAGCTCTACGCCGAGGCTGTCAAGGGTGCCAAGACCGTGTTCTGGAATGGCCCCATGGGCGTCTTCGAGTTCGACAACTTTGCTCACGGCACCCAGGCTATCGCCGAGGCTGTCGCCGAGGCTGATTGCACCTCGATCATCGGTGGTGGCGACTCTGTCGCAGCCGTCAACAAGTTCAACCTGGCCGACAAGATGAGCTGGATCTCTACCGGTGGTGGCGCTTCCATGGAGCTCGTCGAGGGTAAGGCCCTGCCCGGAGTGGAGGCGCTTCTCGATGCCTAATCGCACCCTTCTTATTGCTGGTAACTGGAAGATGAACAACGACGTCGCCGAGGCCGCCAAGCTCGCCGACGAGCTGGCTCAGGCTCTGCCTGAGGTTCCGGCTGGCGTCGAGGTGCTCGTCTGCCCTCCGACCATTGACATCACCACGGTTCATGACCGCATTCAGGCTGCCCCCATCGCCCTCGGTGCACAGAACGTGTACTGGGAGGCCAAGGGTGCCTTCACCGGTGAGTCTTCTTGCGACATGCTCAAGTCCGCTGGCTGCACCTACTGCATCATCGGTCACTCCGAGCGTCGTGATTACTTCCACGAGACCGACGAGGATCAGAACAAGAAGGCCAAGGCCCTCGTTGCCGCCGGACTTGTTCCCGTCTTCTGCTGCGGTGAGTCCCTTGAGGTCCGCGAGGCCGGCACCTATGTCGAGCACGTCGTGAACCAGGTCAAGGCTGGTCTTGCTGGTCTTGAGATCACCTGCCCCAAGCAGGTCGTCGTCGCCTACGAGCCCATTTGGGCCATCGGCACCGGCAAGACCGCTACCGCCGAGGACGCTCAGGAGGTCTGCGGCGCTATCCGTGAGACCCTCAAGGAGATGTTCGGCGAGGAGCTCGCCAACGGCATCCGCGTTCTCTACGGCGGTTCCGCTAAGCCCGGCAACATTGCTGAGCTCGTCGCCAAGCCCGACGTTGACGGCGCCCTCGTGGGCGGCGCTTCGCTCAAGGCTGCCGACTTCGCCTCTATGGTCGTCAAGGCAGGCGAGTAGGACATATGGCACAGCGTCATCTTCCTGCACTCCTGATCATCATGGATGGTTGCGGCCTTGCTCCGGCCGATGGCGAGAACGCCGTCGCCGCTGCCAAGACGCCCTTCCTTGATGGCCTGTACGAGAAGTACCCCCACACCACGCTCGGTGCTTCGGGCGAGGACGTGGGCCTTCCCGACGGCCAGATGGGTAACTCCGAGGTGGGTCACCTCAACATCGGTGCCGGCCGCATCGTGTTCCAGGAGCTTTCGCGCATCAACAATGCCATCAAGGACGGCTCCATCGCCAAGAACGAGGTTTTCGTCAAGGCTATGGACGATGTCAAGGCTGACGGTAAGACTCTCCACCTCATGGGCCTTATGAGCCCTGGCGGTGTTCATTCTCACATGAACCACGTCGAGGCTCTGGTCAAGATGGCTGCCGAGCACGGTGTCAAGACCGTTCGCGTCCACGCCTTCATGGATGGCCGCGACGTTGACCCGCAGTCCGGTGCCGGCTACATGAGCGAGTTCTGCGCCTTCCTGGCTAAGATCTCCGAGGAGACCGGTTGCGACGCTCGCGTTGCCACCGTCTCGGGCCGTTATTGGGCCATGGACCGCGATAATCGTTGGGAGCGCATCCAGCGCGCCTACGACGTCATGGTCAACGCGTCCGATGCCGATACCGACCCCGTTGCCGGTATCAAGGCCTACTATGAGAAGGATCCGCGCGGCGACGAGTTCGTCGAGCCCTTCGCTGCCCACAATGAGGGCATCCACGAGGGCGACGCGGCCATCTTCTTCAACTTCCGTCCCGACCGCGCTCGTCAGATGACCCGCGTGTTCACGGACAAGGAGTTCGACGGCTTTGAGCGCGAGCAGATCAAGCTTTCGCACTTTGTGACGATGACCGAGTACGATCCGACGTTTGACGTTGAGGTCGCCTTCCCCAAGACGTTCCCCGAGAACGTCCTGGCCGACGTTATCGCCGCCAATGGCCTGAAGCAGCTGCACACCGCCGAGACCGAGAAGTACGCCCACGTGACGTTCTTCCTCAACGGCGGCATCGAGGAGCCCAAGGAGGGCGAGGAGCGCGTGCTCGTCGCTTCCCCCAAGGTCGCTACCTACGATCTGCAGCCTGAGATGAGCGCTCCCGAGGTTACCGAGAAGCTTGTCGCCGCCATCAACGAGGATCGCGCTGATTTCTACATCGTGAACTTCGCGAACTGCGACATGGTTGGTCACACCGGTGTCTTCGACGCCGCCGTTAAGGCCGTCGAGGCTGTTGACGATGCCCTGTCCAAGGTTGTCCCGGCGATTCTCGCCAAGGGTGGCTTTGCGCTGATCACCGCCGACCACGGCAACGCCGACCACATGTTTGACGTTGCTTCCGACGGTTCCAAGCATCCGTTCACGGCTCACACCACCAACCGTGTGCCGTTCATCATCGTTGATGAGAAGGCCAAGCTCACCGGTATCGAGGACGGCCGTCTTTCCGATATCGCTCCGACCATGCTCACCATGGCTGGTATTGAGCCTTCCGCCGAGATGACGGGTCGCGTGCTCGCCACCGAGGCCTAAGAGAAAACAAATACCGTTTTCTAGTAAGGGGGTTGTCCACAACCGGACAACCCCCTTTTTGGTATTTCTGCCATTTCCACCCCGTCCTTGAGTGGCAGGTAGGGGAGAGCGGGGGATTGTGGTACAGTACTGGAGTTTAAACTGTTCTATTAAGGAGCTTATCTATGGGTCCGTTCCAGATTCTTCTGTTTGTCGTTTGGGCTGTCTCTGCCGTGGCGCTGACGATTCTCGTCCTGATGCATTCCGGTAAGGGCACCGGCGTTTCGGATATGATCGCTAGCTCGCTGTATAACTCCAGCTCTGCCACGGGCGTCATGGAGCAGAACCTCGACCGCCTGACCGTCATCATGGCTGTCGTGTTTGCCGTGTGCGTCGTGCTGTGCATGTTCTTCTTCCCGCAGGGCATCGTCGGCTACTAAGCACGAGCCGCATAAATATTCAAAAAGGGTCCCGTAAGTGCGGGACCCTTTTTGTTTACATATTTGTAACAGAGTCAAAATATCCTCACATACTTCGCCCAACTAAAGAAATTCTCGACCGTTAACCGGAATTAGCCCCAAATTGTGTATAAAATGCGCTACTGTATTGCAAAACGTTGGTCCGTTGTGCATAACCAGCCATAGCAGCGGGCGGCGTTTTGATGGTTCGGATCGGATTGTTTCGACATGTGTCCGACTGAACATTTCTTTGTCCTATCTCATAAGGAGGATGGCATGGCTGATTCTATGTTCCACCAGCCCGTTATGGGTCGTCGCGCCTTTGTTGGCGGCACCCTTGCTGCGAGCTCCATGGCTTTTCTTGCCGCATGCGGCAAGAAGGGTGGCGACGCTTCCGGTTCTGAGTCCGGTTCGACGCTGAACTTCTACATCAACAACCCGGTCTGCATCGACCCCTACAATGTCCAGGAGGACCAGGGCACTCAGGTCGAGTACCAGCTCTTTGACGCTCTGACCTCTTATGACGCCGAGAAGGGCGAGATCGTTCCGCTGGCTTGCGAGTCCTTCGAGGCCAACGACGACGCCACCGAGTTCACCTTCAAGATCAAGAAGGCCAAGTTCCACAACGGTGACGACGTTACCTCCAAGTCCTTCAAGCTCGGTTGGGAGCGTCTGGTCAACACCAAGTCGGCCATCGCTACCGAGTACGGCCCTTCCGAGGTCTCCTATCACCTTTCCATGGTCGAGGGCTATGACGACCTGCTTGCCGGTAACGCCACCGAGCTCAGCGGTGTTACCTGCCCCGACGATGAGACCCTCGTCGTTAAGCTGTCTTCCGCTTACGCCGACTTCCCCTTCGTCGCCTCTCACCCGGCTCTGGCCCCGGTTCCCGAGTGCGCCGAGTCCGATGCCAAGAGCTTCTATCTTGCACCGGTCGGTAACGGCCCGTTCATGATGGACGGCAAGTGGGAGGATGGTCAGGAGATCAACCTCAAGAAGTTCGACGATTACTATGGCGACAAGGCCAAGATCGATGGCATCCACTTCCAGGTCATCAAGGACATGGAGACTGCTTACAAGGAGTTCCAGGCCGGTAACCTCGATGTCTGCGACGTTCCCGTCGCTCAGATCGATGCCGCCAAGAAGGATCGCGGCGTGTCCAAGGACGGCTACACCATGGGTGACGGCGAGCGCATGCTGCTCGGCGCCGAGCCTTCCACGTACTATCTGACCTGCAACACCACGGCCGAGCCGTTCAACAACGCCGACCTGCGCAGGGGCATCTCCCTGGCCATCAACCGTGAGGCCATCTGCAAGACCATCTATAAGGGTACCCGTACCCCTGCCGACGGCATTGTTCCTCCGGGCATCGATGGCTACAAGGAGGGCGCATGGGAGTTCTGCGCCTACGATGTCGACAAGGCTAACGAGTACCTCGACAAGGTTGCTCCCGCTGGCGCTAACGGGGATCGTGGCATTAGCGTGACCCTTTCCTACAACCAGGACGGCGGTCACAAGGAGATCATGGAGTCCATCATCGGCGACCTCGCCAAGGTTGGCGTTACCGCTGTCTCCGATACCCCTGAGTGGTCTGCCCTGCTCGAGCAGTATCAGAACTTCAACTATCAGTTCGGTCGTCTGGGTTGGATTGCCGACTACCCGATCATGGACAACTTCCTGTATCCGCTGTTCCACTCCGACTCCCTCGGTGGCGATAACCGCTCTGGTTACAACAACCCCGAGTTCGACGCCAAGGTCGACGAGGCTCGTACTATTGTTGACGACGAGGAGCGCGTCGCTAAGATGCAGGAGGCCGACGCAATGGTCGCTGCCGACTGCCCGGTCATCCCGATTATGTTCTACACGCACACCATCGTCGGCTCCGATCGCATCAAGCACCTCTATGTCGATCCGCAGAAGCATGCCGAGCTGGGTACCGCTGAGCTCGCCTAAGAGTTTGCAGCTTCCGTGAGGGTCAAGTATTTACGTAGACCTCATGGGAAACATACAGTTCTCCCTAACCTGGGGTAAACTGGCTGATGGTAATTTTGGGATGCCGGTCTGGCGATCGGCATCCCATTTAGGTTAATCCCTAGATAGGGGAGTGGTATGGGTAAGTACATCGTTAAACGTGTGCTTCAGTTCATCCCGGTGTTTTTGGGCGTTACGCTGATTCTGTTCGCCCTCCAGAATATCGTGCCGGGAGATCCGATCAAGCTGATCGGTGGAGACAAGGCTCTGTCCCCCGAGGTGGAGCTTCAGCTTCGCGTCCGCTATCACCTGGTCCAGTCGGACGAGGACGGCAACGCGATCCTTGATGAGAACGGCGACCCCGTTCAAACGTCGCTCGTGGACCGTTACTTGTATTACATGAACGGCCTGCTTCATGGCGATCTGGGCAATTCGTATCAGCGCAAGCTGCCGGTTACGGAAATCTTTGCCCAGAAGTATCCGTATACGGTCAAACTTGCCGCGTGCGCCATCGTGCTCGAGGCAATCATGGGTATCGGTGCGGGTATCATTTCGGCGGTTAAGCGTTATTCCTTCTGGGATATTTTGGTAACGCTCACCACGTCGATTCTCGTTGCCGTCCCGGCTTTCTGGCTCGGTATGTTGCTGCAGCTGTTCTTTGGCGTCATTCTCAAGGACGCCACGGGCGGTGCATTCTCCATGCCGATTTCGGGTGCCGGCGGTTCCAGCTCTCAGTATCAGGATTGGATGCACTATGTGCTTCCGACCATTACGCTGGCTTCGGTTTCGACCGCTTATGCCGCCCGCATTATGCGCTCGCAGCTGCTTGACGTCATGAACCAGGATTACATCCGTACGGCAAAGGCGAAGGGTCTCTCCAATCGCGCGATCATCGTCAAGCATGCGCTTAAGAATGCACTCATCCCCGTCGTTACCTATATTGGTGTCGACTTTGGTGGCATGCTTTCGGGCGCCATCCTGACCGAGACGGTCTTTAACTGGCCCGGTATCGGCTATGAGGTCTATCGCGCCATTAGCATGCGTGACTGGCCCATCGTTATGGGCGGCGTTACGCTCATCGTTGTCGTCGTCATGGTGATTAACCTGCTCGTCGACATTAGCTATGCATTCCTCGACCCGCGCATCCGCCTTGGCGGTCCGTCGGATAAGGCCTAAGGGAGGTACGTCTCATGCAGGAAACTGATTCTCAGTCTCAGGAGCAGGCTACCGCCACCAAGGCCGCATCTGCTCCCGCCAAGTCCCGCACGCTGTGGGGCGACGCTTTTAAGCGTCTTCGTAAGAACAAGCTCGCCGTTATCGGTGTCTGCTGGATCATCATCGTCGTTGTGGTTGCACTGACCGCAGATCTATGGGCTAAGCCCTGGCTCGGTTCGCCGACGGCTTCCGACTCGACCACCATGGCTCAGACGTCGCTGCTGGCTCCGTGTGCAGAGCACCCGTTTGGCACCGACGCCCTTGGTCGTGACATTCTCGTCCGCGTTATCTACGGTGCGCGCGTTTCGCTGTCCGTCGGCATTATGGCAACCGCGATCTCCACGCTGATCGGTCTGGTCATGGGTGCTCTGGCGGGTTTCTACGGCGGCATCTGGGATACGATCATCATGCGCTGTGCGGACATCTTCCTGGCGTTCCCGTACGTGCTGTTCGTTGTCGCCATGATCGCCGTTATCGGCCGTGGCCTTCAGAACGTCTTTATCGCCATCGGTATTCTCGGCTGGCCTTCGATTGCACGCGTCTTCCGCTCTGCAATCTTGACGGTCAAGGAAAACGACTATGTTGACGCTGCACGCGCGATGGGTGCATCCGATGCCCGTATCGTCGTGCGTCACATCTTCCCGAACTCCGTCGCCTCTATCGTGGTCTACGCAACCATGAACATTGGTGGCGCCATTCTGACCGAGTCCGCTCTGTCCTTCCTCGGCATGGGCGTTATTCCGCCTACGCCTTCGTGGGGCTCCATGATTCAGGACGGTCAGCAGTATCTTCTGACCGCTCCCTGGATGATGATCATGCCCGGTCTGGCAATTCTCTCGACGGTGCTCGCCTTCACCCTGCTGGGTGACGGTCTGCGCGACGCCCTCGACGTCAAGATGAAGGACGCATAAGGATGAAGAAGAACAAGAACTATGTGGACCTGAAGGACCAGCCGGTTCCCGAGGGCCAGCATCTGCTCGAGGTCGATGACCTTAAGATGTATTTCCACACCGAGGATGGCGTCGTTCGCGCTGTCGATGGTGTCTCCTACACGCTCGATCGCGGCGAGACCTTGGGCGTCGTCGGTGAGTCCGGCTCCGGTAAGTCCGTGACCGCCATGACCATCATGGGCCTCATCTCGATGCCTCCGGGAAAGATCGAGGGCGGCGACGTTCGCTATCGCGGTCGTTCTATCCTTGAGATGACCGAGGAAGAGATGCAGCACATTCGCGGTAACGATATCGCGATGATCTTCCAGGATCCTATGACCTCCCTTAACCCGGTCTATAAGATCGGCAAGCAGGTGGGCGAGGGTCTTCGTCTGCACCGTGGCTACTCCAAGCAGGAGGCGCTCAAGCGCGCCACCGAGCTCTTGGACCTCGTGGGTATTCCCGAGCCCGAGAAGCGCGTCAACGAGTATCCGCACCAGTTCTCCGGCGGTATGCGTCAGCGCGTCATGATCGCCATGGCTCTTGCCTGCGATCCCGATATTCTGATTGCCGACGAGCCCACGACTGCTCTGGACGTTACCATCCAGGCTCAGATTATTGAGCTCATGCAGGAAATGCAGGAGAAGAACGGCAACGCCATCATCATGATTACTCACGACCTGGGCGTTGTCGCCGACATGGCCGACAAGATCATGGTTATGTATGCCGGCCGTCCCGTCGAGTTCGGTACTGCTGACGAGATCTTCTATGAGAGCCGTCATCCCTATACTTGGGGTCTTATCCGTTCCATCCCGGAGCAGGCCATCGATGAGAAGAAGCCGCTTACGCCGATTCACGGCAATCCGCCCTCGCTCATGAACCTGCCCGAGGGCTGCGTGTTCTCGCCTCGTTGCCCCTATGCGACGGACAAGTGCCGCAAGCAGCGTCCCGAGCGTGTTGTCACGGAGTCTGGCCACTATTCTGCGTGCCACTATTCCGGCGACCCCGAGTTCCTCAAGAACGCTCCTTCGACGTCCCGTACGCGCAAGGATTCCAAGAAGGGAGGCGAGGCGTAAATGGCAGACAATAATGAGCGTACTCCGCTGCTGAAGGTTGAGCACCTCTCTAAGGAGTTCCCTGCAGAGTCCGGCATGTTCGCCAAGCGTTTTTCCAAGCGTGTCGTCTCTGCTGTGAATGACATTTCGTTCGAGATTTATCCGGGCGAGACCTTTGGCCTGGTCGGCGAGTCTGGTTGCGGTAAGTCCACCACGGGCCGCACCATCATGCGTCTGACCAAGCCGACTGCTGGTAAGGTCTTCTTCCAGGGCAAAGATGTTGCCGAGATGAGCAAGCACGAGATCAAGGACATGCGTCGTGAGATGCAGTTTATCTTCCAGGATCCTTATGCTTCGCTCAATCCTCGTATGACCATCGGCGAGATCGTCTCCGAGCCCATGACCATTCACGGCGTGGGTACCAAGGAGGAGCGCATTGAGCGTGTCCGCGAGCTTCTCGACGTTGTCGGACTGAACCCCGAGCACATCAACCGTTATCCGCACGAGTTCTCTGGCGGTCAGCGTCAGCGTGTCGGCATCGCCCGCGCTTTTG
>JAHYYK010000014.1:0-4564 GCA_019425005.1 Collinsella sp. | reverse complement strand
CAAGCTGATCATCTGCGACGAGCCCGTTTCCGCTCTGGATGTTTCCATTCAGGCCCAGGTTCTGAACCTGCTCAAGGAACTTCAGGACAAGTTCGGTACGGCGTATCTGTTTATCGCCCACGACCTGTCCGTCGTGCAGCACATCTCCGATCGCGTTGCCGTTATGTATCTGGGTAAGATGGTCGAGGTTTCGGACTGGAAGACGCTCTATAGCGAGCCTCACCACCCGTACACGCAGTCGCTGCTGTCTGCCGTGCCGGTTCCCGATCCTGATATCCAGAAGACCCGTAAGCGCATCATCCTTGCCGGCGATCCGCCGTCGCCGCTGGATCCGCCGACCGGCTGCCGTTTCCACACGCGCTGCCCGATCGCGCAGGGTATCTGCTCCGAGAAGCTTCCCGAGTTTAAGGAAGTTGCACCGGGTCACTGCTGCGCCTGCCACTTCGCCGAGCCGTTCCCGATTAAGGAATCGTACATCGACCTGTAGTCGGTTGTTTTCGTCCGGGCCCGCTCTGGAGTTGCCTTTCAGAACGTCCTCGACCATGGAAACCCCCTTATCCTGCTCCTTCGGAGCTGCGGATAAGGGGGTTTCCTGGTCTGCGGAATCTTCTGAAAGGCAACTCCAGAGCGGGCCCTACGTTAACGCGGCAGAGGGGGAGTGCGATTCCTCGATCGCTCACTTAATCTAATAGGAAATTGAGCGAGGCCGGAGCTTTAGCTCCGGCCTCCCCATATAAGGGCTCGGCAAAGCCGAGCCACCAAATTTGCATCAGCCCCAGAACATATTTGAGAACTGTGCCTGAAGGACGTATTTGCAGGCCCCGAATCGGTGTTGCCTCCCGGCGCACTCCGCAGGGGGAGCGATATTTTGCAGCACGAAGTGCGTGGCAAAATATCGCTCATGCCCGAGGACGCGCCGGGAGGCAACACCGATTCGGGGCCGGACGTATACGTTTACCAGCGCATTTACAAATTCGAAAACTTTTTTCAAAAAAGTGCTTGCACAGTTCTCGAATCATAGGTTATTATCTTCCTCGTTGAACGCGCGGGTCCAAGAAAACGAACCGCGAATCAACAACATAGCATGTCGGAGTGGCGGAATTGGCAGACGCGCTAGCTTGAGGTGCTAGTGACCGCTTTTTGGTCATGCGGGTTCAAGTCCCGCCTCCGACACCATCGCATTTGAGAAGCCTCTTCGGAGGCTTTTTTGTTACCGATAGACGGTGAGGTCCACGATGGAAACGCTTGAGCGCAACGAGTGGGCAGATGTTGCCCAACTGGTCGAGATCACGAGCGATGCTGTCATCATTTGTGAGCTCGACGGAACCATCCTGCATGTGAATAATCGTTTGCTCGATCTGATGTGCGAGGAGCGCGCTGGCGTCATCAACGGTGATGTCAAGGACGTTCTGTACTCGTCTGCCTTTGAACGCGCGACCGAACATCGTCTGCCGTTTGAGACCGATGGCTGCGAGAGCGAGCTGATGCTCAAGCTGAGCGACGGGTCCTTTATTCCCGTCTTGGTTCGCGCAGGTTCCGTTACGCCTCCGCGTATCTTTGGACGCCGCGCGCCGCGCGTCCTGGTGGCGCTTCACAGCATCGAAGAGCAGTATTCCCACGATCGTCAGCTCAAACGTGCGCTATCGGAGCTTAGGGTGGCGAATAAACGCCTTTCGGGTACCCTTTCGGTCATTATGAGTACCGTGGGCTCCGATGAGCTCCCCAGCTTGCTCGATACCGTTTTGAATCAGCTCGTCGGAACGCTCGATGCCTCTGGAGCTGCGATTTATTTTTCTGAGAGCGGCGGCTTTAAGCTTCGTGGTGTTTCCAAGGAGCTGCATGACAGCTACCTGCCCGAGTTTTTGCCGTATGGCGCTGGCATTCCGACGTATGTTCTTCGCGAGTCGCGTGCCTGCCGCCTGTCGATTCAGCAGGACCTTGAGGGCGACCGGGCTGCTTCGGGTATGTTCATGGATTTGGACAATCGTTCCAAGCACTTGCTGCGCGTGCAGGATATGCCCCCGTATCGCAGCGAGATCTGTCTTCCCGTGTTTTACGGCACGCAGGTGCTCGGTGTGTTGGAGGTCGGTTGGAAACGTCCACAGGCGCCACTTGCCTATGACCTTAACGTGCTCGAGGTCATCTGCGATTACCTGTCTATTCAGATGGTCGGCATGGCGTCGAGCTTACGTTCGCGCCGCACGGCAGAACTTGGTCGTTCGCTCAACGTGCTGCGCGATGAGCTTTTTACCTATCTTGATGATCCCGTCGTCGCTTCGCGCGCGGTATCGTCGGAAATTTGCGCCGTGCTCAACTGTCATTTTTGCCCCGTGGAGTATGATGCGGGCCTCGAAACCTATGTCATCGATTTTGAGGGCGGCAGTCGCGTAGCGTTGCCGGGCGATCCGGAGTCGCTCTTCTTTTCTGTCACGACGCCGGCAGCGCGCCTGGGATCAGCTTCCGATGGGTTCGAGACGTCGGTGCTGGGCGGGACGAGCGCTGATGATCTCAAGCACGTGCGCCTAACGCGCGTGGATGAATCCACGCCTATGGGTGCATGGCTGAGAGCCCACGGCCTGCCGTGTCAGGGACTGTATGTCGACTCCGGTATCGAGGCGGGGCGCTATCGCTCGGAGGCGGATGACAAGCGAAACAACGATGCGATCGTTCACGCTGATGTCGCAAAGGGGCCGACAACGCGCGCCTTGCTGCTCCGTGATGGCAGCCAGGAACCAATCGACGACCTTGAATACGACTACATGGTGCATTTGGCTCACGATTTTGAGCTGATCTATGAGGGTGAGTCTCAAAAGCGCGAGGAGCGTCATATCGCTCAGACGCTTCAGATCGGCATGAGAAATTCGCTTGGTGACGTTCCGGGAATCGCCGCCGATTCGGTGTACCTATCGGCAACGAATTCGGCGCTGGTCGGCGGTGACTTCTATACGCTTGTTCGTCTTCCCGACGATTGCGCCGTTATGATTTTGGGCGATGTGTCCGGCAAAGGAATCGAGGCGGCGTCGATGTCCGCACTCGTCAAGACGGCGCTGACGGCCTATGCCTGGGAGGGTGCGGGGCCTGCCCGCATGGCTCGCTCGCTCAATAGCATGCTCATGGGCTTTTCGAGGGTCGAGACGTTCGTGACGGCCTTTATCGCTAAGATTGACCTTAAAGCCGGGCGCGCTACCTATTGCTCTGCGGGACATCCTCCCACTATGGTCATCAGACCGTCGTCGAAGCCGCTTGGCGGCGGAGAAACCCGAGGGGGAGAAGTGGAGCTCCTTGGGTGCCAATCGGGCGTGATCGGTGCCTTTGAGAGCATGGTCTACGAGACGGGCGCCTTTACGTTCGCTCCTGGTGACATGCTATTTATGTACACCGACGGAACAATCGAAGCGCGTGACCGCTCGGGTGCTTTCTTTGGCGAGCAGCGCCTTCGCGACCTTCTGCTCTCTGTCTCGGGTGAGGGCGTGTCGGGCATTTGCGGCAAGGTCTTGGGCGAGCTTGACCGATTTACCGAATCGGCGCTGGACGATGACATTGCATTGGTGTCCCTTGAGTTTTTACGGGGTCGTTCATAGACGACGCTGGGCGGGCTGAATCCGTACGGTTGGGGAAACGAATGCATCGAGTGGGCTTTTTTGGGGAACCATGGTCGTATGAATGAGTGGAATGACATAGCGGTTTTGACGCCACCAGGCGATATCGACATCGCCACGGTGCCTGCGCTGCGTCGGCGGTTGGATGCTTTGATTGGCCGCGGCGTGCGTCGTGTCGTCATCAACTGTCAGGCTGTTAGCTTTATCGATTCGACGGGCTTGGCATTCCTGCTTACGCGCGCTCGTGAGCTCATGAGGCGAGAAGGCCTGCTCTCGCTCGTCAATGCATCGGGTGAAGTTGTTCGCTTTTTGGAGATTGCTCGTCTTGTCGATATCCTTCATGTCGCGGGGCCGGCACGGGAGTCTATTCCTGCCATTCCGGTGGGGGAGCTGCCTCGCTGGAGTAAGAGCGTCGAGGTCCGTCAGGGTATCGAGAATCTTCCATACTACCGACATCGCATCGCCGAACTCCTTGAATCGCTTCCGTTGCGCCGTGACGAGCGCTACGATGTCGCATTGGCGTCGGGGGAGGCGCTGGGTAATGCCTATGACCATGCGGGCGGTATCGGGTGCGTCCTGACGGTTCAGGCCTATGGCGATCGCGTTGTGGTTGAGGTGCTTGATCGAGGTGCTGGCTATTCTATCGATGAAACGAGCGAGCCGGTCGCATCCGAGGAACGCGGCCGCGGTATCAAGCTTATGCGTATGCTCGTCGATAACGTGGAGGTTGCTCGTCGTACGGACGGCGCCGGCACGCGCGTGCAGATGGTGAAGCTGTTTAGCGGAGCGCTGGAGTCGTGTGCCTAGCCAATCGCTTTAGCGCGTTTAGCTACTAAGAACATGCGGCAGACAAGTTTTTTGAAAAAAGTACTTGCGTCTTTTGGACAACTCGCGTAAATTAATAACCCGCAAGCGGACATGGCTCAGTTGGTAGAGCACAACCTTGCCAAGGTTGGGGTCGCGGG
>JAHYYK010000013.1 GCA_019425005.1 Collinsella sp. | reverse complement strand
AGCTCGCTTCTGCCGAGCGCTTCTACGAGCTGCTCATCGACGTCCTCAAGCGCCTCGCTGCGTAAAGGTTGCGCTAGCAGCAGTCCGAGTCACGTGCTAGCGGATTGCAAATGACATTACGAGAGGGGGCATCCGAGCTTTTGCGACGGGTGCCTCCTTCTCTGCTTTTGAGAAATGGGAAATTGATTGGCGTCTAGCCCATATCCGCCTTGATGAGGTCGAGGGTGCGCTGGCAGTTTTCGCGGACGGGGCCGAGCATATGCTCGCGCAGGTCCGCCATGCCGGGCAGGTCGGCGCATTCGTTCATGACCTCTTCCATGCAAATGGGTACCTCGTAGGCGAGGTCCATCATGGTCGCAAAGCAAAACTTCTCGGATAGCCCGGCATCGGTGAGCGTCGCCTCCAGCGCGGGGTCGCCCATACCGTGGTATCGGCGGATAGCGCCTGAACCGATGCGCCCCACACGATTTTCGCCGCCAACGCTCATGGCAAGGCGCGCTTTTCGCCGCATGCGTTCGTATGCCAGTCCCGACGCGACATCGTACATCCGGGTCATCATGGCTGTGCCGCCGTTTCCAAGGAGCAGGGAATAGTTTTTCGCATGCGCGTCCGGTGCGCCGATGATGGCGTTAAAGAAAAGTATCTGCGTAAACAGATACAGGTTAAGTTGATAGTGGCTCGTATTGACGAGGAGTTCCTGTATATCGCGTGCGCTCGGGCCGCCGTCTGCCGTGTACTTTTGAGCGGGCATCACTCCAAGGGCCTGACAGAGGTCTTCTTGGTGTAGACGTCTGATCGTTCCGTCTTTGACTTTCACACGGTCATAGCGCTCAACAATGAGGGCAGGTTCGTCCTCAAACATACGATATTCGACGTTTGCCGTTGCGATACCGGCGCGCTGGGCGCTTTTCATGCAGACAAACTCATTAAGAGCCTCAAGTTTAAATCCGATAACGCCATTTTTGAAAATATGCGTCGTGGGCGAGGAACCCACGCATTCGCACCAGCGACCGTCTATGAGGGCGAGAGCGAACTTGCCCTGATTGCCCCCAAGTGACCAACTTTCATCTAGACCCATCCACGATGCCTTGTGGTCATCTCTGATCGACTTGAGACGGAGAGCAATATCGTGGTCGTCTATAGGGCGGTATTCGCCGTCGCGATGCAGGACGGCGTCGACGTCTTCTTCGGCACAAAACTGTACTCCGCCCGGACAGTCGAGTCCGATATGGCTGAGCAGAGCAACGGGATTGTTGGGCCTGGTGTCGAATTCGACGGCGATCGCTTTTCGCTGGTCCTCGCTGTCGGGCAGAAGACCAAACAAGTACGGATTCATGACCTGTTGGCCGTATATGCGATTTGATACGGGTATGTTTGTCGATAGGGCTGGCCCGTCATAGTCTCGATCGTAGACAAAGTTGACAAGACCGTTCTCATCTTGTGTGAGCGTTCCCGCAGGTACGCCGCAAATAATAGTCCGAAGCGTTTTGCTGGCCATTGGCTACCTCCCTTTGGGCCTGGTTTGGGCAGATGGGTTTGCGGCAATCGAGACTCCGAGATTGGACATGGCAAAATCGGCGAAGGCCTTGTCGTAGAGCTCGGACGTAAGGGAGGCGTCTGCGAGAGCCGGAATGGCTGCGCTGCGACGGTTGCGATGGCGAAAACGTTGAGCGCGATGGCGTCTGGGGGTGCTACGAGGTTGCAGATCGGCATGCGGAACGTTGGCTGATTGCTCGTTATTCGTTTTGACGATATCCCCTTGAGCGGCGAGCGCCAGTCCGAGAGCATTAAAGATCGCCAATAGCTTGTCGAGTCGAATGCCGGTGGCATCTCCTAGCTCGAGCGATGCGAGCAGACGCTCCGAAACGCCGGCTTTTTTAGCGAGGGTCGCACGGGTGAGCCCTTGTGCCTCGCGCGCTTGGCGCACGTAGATGCCAGCTTGGCGCGGTGTGGTGATGGGAAGGGCATCCATGGCGACCTCCAAACATGCAGACTTTTGCATGTTAGTATGACCTGCAAAAGTCTGCATGTCAATGTGGCAAAGGGACAGTCCCTTTGCCACATCCGAGGGCTCCTATTTTGATGGCCGGCGCCGTTGACCGTGTTTTCCCTAGGGGAAACACGGCAGTAATGTCTGGTGAGATGGGGCCGAAAGGCTGCGCGTGCACTGTGAGCCGCTAGGCTACAGCGCCAAAACTCCCAAGTGCTCAAGCAGGATCTTAAGGCCGATGAGGATGAGCACGACGCCACCCACGATGGTGGCGGGTTTTTCGTAGCGCGCGCCAAAGGTGTGGCCAATCGCCACGCCGGAGACGGAAAAGATAAAAGTCGTGACGCCGATGAGCGATACGGCGGGAACGATGTCGACCGAGAGCGCCGCAAATGAGATGCCTACGGCTAGGGCATCAATTGAGGTGGCGATAGCCAAAATCAGGTACTCGCCGAGGTCGATCTTCTCGGCATCCTTGCCGTCGCCTTCGTCCTCGTCTTCGGTAAAGGCTTCCCACAGCATCTTGCCGCCGATGAAGGCCAAAAGGATAAAGGCGACCCAATGGTCAATGGGTCCGATGATACCCACGAACTGGCTGCCGAGTGCCCAGCCGATCACGGGCATGCCGGCCTGAAAGCCGCCAAAGAACAGGCCGAGCACCACGGCGACCTTAAGGTTGATCTTTTTCATGCCAAGGCCCTTGCAGATGGAAACGGCAAAGGCATCCATCGAAAGGCCAACGGCAAGCAACACGAGCTCTGCGAGTCCCATAGTCTGGCTCCCTCTCTGCGGGCGAACCCGATTACACGACTACTCCCTCATTTATATGAGACCCGATGCTACCACATGAGCAGCTAAAAGAGCCCCGTCCCAAATGAGCTACCTAAGCGGTGTTCGCTCATTCTGTAAGCATCGGATTTCGTGGCTGCTGCGGGGACAAACCGTGAGAAACTATTTAGCGTTTATGGAGCGTATACGATGGGAGCGATGCCTTGGATAAGAACGAGCTGCAAAAGCGTATGGAACAGGCTATTCGCCTGACTGCCCCCGGCCAGCCGATCCGCACCGCCCTCGATATGATCATTGCTGGTCACCTGGGTGCCCTTATCTGCGTCGGCGACACCGAAAACGTGCTCGCTGCCGGTAACGACGGCTTCCCGCTCAACATTTCGTTTACCTCGAACCGCCTGTTCGAGCTCTCCAAGATGGACGGTGCCATCGTCATCGACGGCGACCTCACCCAGATCCTGCGCGCCAACTTCCACCTCAATCCCGATCCCTCGCTTGCCACGAGCGAGACGGGTATGCGTCACCGCACCGCCGCTCGCATGTCGGTGCTCACCGATGCCATCGTGATCTCGGTCTCGGCCCGTCGTGCCGTCGTTAACGTGTACGTTCACGGCAAGAGCTACGAGATCCAGCCCGTCACCACCATCATGAGTTCGGTCAACCAGCTCGTCGCCACGCTCCAGACTACCCGTCAGTCGCTCGATCGCTCCCTGCTGCGTCTGACGGCCCTCGAGCTCGACGACTACGTTACACTCGCCGACATTACCGGTATTTTCTCGAGCTTCGAGATCATGCAGCAGGCAAAGACCGAGCTTAAGGATTGCATTGTCAAGCTGGGCAACCAGGGCAAGCTCGTGCAGATGCAGCTCGAGCAGCTCGCCGGCTCCAGCATGGATACCGAGTACGACCTGATGATTCGCGACTACGCGAGTGACTCCTCCGAGGCAAACGCCGAGAAAATTCGCGCTGAGCTTGCCCGTATGACGCCCAAGGACTTGTCCGACCCGCAGCATGTGGCGGCGGTTCTGGGCTACGACGACCTGGATGAGGACTCTGTCATGACGCCGCTGGGCCTGCGCACGCTTTCGCGCGTGTCCGTCGTGCGCGACGGCGTGGCCGAGAAGATTGTCGACGAGTACGGCTCGCTGCAGGAACTCATGGACGACATCAGCGAGGATCCGGAACGCCTGGGCGACTTTGGTGTCAACAACCCTGCCATTCTTGCGGACTCCCTGTACCGCATGAAGGGCACCAAACAGGGGAACGCATAATGGCGCCCGTGTGCGCCGTGGTCGTTGCCGGTTGCAGCGGCCACCGCTTTGGAAATCCCGGCGGCAAGCAGCTCGTTAACGTGGCGGGTCGTCCGCTCATGAGCTGGTCCATCCGCGCATTTGACCGTAGCGATAAGGTCGACCACATCGTCGTGGTTTGCCCTGCCGAGCGTCGTGCCGAGATGCGCCGCCTGGCCATCGACCCGTTTGACTATGACACGCCCATCAGTTTTGCCGATGCTGGCGATACCCGCCAGGATTCCACCCGTGCCGGCGTGCATGCGGTTCCGGCGGGTTTCGAATATGTCGCCATTCACGACGGCGCTCGTCCGCTCATTACGACCGAGGCCATCGATCACGCTATCGACGTGCTCGTGAGCGACCGCGCCCTCGACGGTGTCGTGTGCGGTCAGCCCGCGATCGACACGCTCAAGATCGTCGATGGCGATAACATCGTTGAGACGCCGCCGCGCGAACTCTATTGGGCCGCACAGACGCCGCAAATCTTTAGCGTTGACGCTATGAAGCGCGCCCATGCCGCGGCGATTGCTGAGGGCTTTATCGGCACGGACGATTCGTCGCTGGTCGAGCGCATGGGTGGGCGTGTCCGCTGCGTCCAGAGCCCGCGCGATAATCTTAAGGTGACGGTGCCCGAGGACCTGCGTCCCGTAACCGCGATTCTGCTCGGCCGTATGGCCGAGGGAGAGGACCTTCCCCATGTTCAGTAACCTGCGCATTGGCCACGGCTACGACGTTCACCGTCTGGTGGAGGGGCGTCGATGTATCATCGGCGGGGTTGACATTCCCTACGAGCGCGGCCTGCTGGGCCACTCGGATGCCGATGTGCTCGCGCATGCGCTGGCCGACGCCATTCTGGGCGCCTGCCGCGGGGGAGACATTGGAAAACTGTTCCCCGACACCGATCCTGCCTATGAGGGCGCCGACTCGATGGTGCTGCTTGCCCGTGTGATGGACTATGCGCGCGATCTGGGCTTTGAGTTTGTCGATGCCGACTGCACCATTGCCTGCCAGCAGCCTAAGATCACCCCGCACCGCGATGCCATGCGCGCCAACCTTGCCCATGCCCTGGGCGTTGACGTCGAAAACGTGGGCGTTGCCGCCACTACGACCGAAAAGCTTGGCTGGGAAGGCCAAGGCGAGGGAATTGGCGCCTGGGCCGTCTGCCTGCTACAGAAAACCGTTAAGGAGTAACGAATGCGTATCTACAACAGCGCTACCCATAAAAAGGAAGAGTTCCAGCCCATCGAGTCCGGCAAGGTCCGCATGTACGTGTGCGGCCCCACGGTCTATGACAACATCCACATCGGCAATGCCCGCACGTTCATCAGCTTTGATGTGATTCGTCGCTGGCTCATCGCGAGTGGCTACGAGGTCACGTTCGCCCAGAACCTCACCGATGTCGACGACAAGATCATCAAGCGCGCCAACGAGCAAGGCCGTACGGCTGCCGAGGTCGCGACGGAGTTCTCCGACAAGTTCATCGGCGTCATGCGCGCCGCCAACGTGCTCGATCCCGATGTGCGCCCCCGCGCCACCAAGGAGATCGGCCCCATGATCGCCATGATCAAGACGCTTATCGAGCAGGGCCACGCTTACGCAGCCGATAACGGCGATGTGTACTTTGCCGTGCGCAGCGATCCCAACTATGGTCAGGTCTCGGGCCGCAACATCGACGACCTTATGGTTGGCGCGCGCATCGAGGAGAACGAGGACAAGAACGACCCGCTCGACTTTGCCCTGTGGAAGGCCGCCAAGCCCGGCGAGCCCAGCTGGCCGAGCCCCTGGGGCGAGGGCCGTCCCGGTTGGCACACCGAGTGCGCCGCCATGGTGCATCGCTACCTGGGTACTCCGATCGACATCCACGGCGGCGGCTCCGACCTTGCCTTCCCGCATCACGAGAACGAGTGCGCTCAGGCCACCTGCGCCTGGCACCAGGGCTTCTCCAACACCTGGATGCACACGGGCATGCTGCTGGTAGACGGCGAGAAGATGTCCAAGTCGCTCGGCAACTTCTTTACGCTGGTCGAGGTCCTCGAGCAGCACTCCGCTGCCGCCCTGCGCCTGCTGATGCTGCAGACGAGCTATCGCTCGCCGCTCGATTTTTCTTGGGAGCGCCTGGAGGGTGCCGAGAACTCGCTTACGCGTATCGCCGGTACGGTCGAGAACCTGCGCTGGGCCGCGAACCATGCGGCGGCCGATGCCGATGAGGCAGCATCTGAGGCGTTTGCCGCCAAGGCCGCCGAGACCCGTGCCGCCTTTAAGGAGTGCATGGACGACGACTTTAACACCGCCGGCGCCATGGGTGCCGTCTTTGGCTTTGTGACCGAGTGCAACCAGTACCTGGAGCAGGCGGGCGACGCTGCCGACAAGACCGCTGCCCTGGCCGCCGCTGATACGCTGGTCGAGCTGCTCGACACGTTTGGTGTTGAGCTTCCTGAGCCCAAGGTCGAGCTGCCGCTGGGTCTGCTGGGCGTTGCCGCCGGCCTGGTCGCCTACACGGGCGACGACGTGGACGAGGCTGCTGCCAAGATTCTCGAGGCCCGTGCCGAGGCCCGTGCCGCCAAGAACTGGGATCTGGCAGATGCCATCCGCGACCAGCTCAAGGACCTGGGCCTGACGATTGAAGATACGGCCGCGGGTACTCGTATTAAGAGTCTCTAGTATTTGTCGACCGTTCGAGGTGCGGCAGATTGCCTTGAAAGAGGAGGGCATAGACCTGGTGGTCATGCCCAACGATTGAAAGGCAAGGTGCCGTGGCTCGGACGGTCGATTCTTGTTCGTTATCTATTTAAGGAGGCCGTTTTATGGCCGACAATCGCAAACGTGCACCGCGTGGAGGCAAGCAGGCTGCTTCTGGCTCGCGCCCGATTCGCCGCAATGACCGCGCTGCCGCTTCCAAGGGCCAGCGCGAGCGCTCCCAAGCCCAGGCTGCGCGTTCGCAGCGAGATCGCAACCGCGACAACATTCAGGTCCCCAAGGGCGAGTTTATCGAAGGTCGTCGTGCTGCCGCCGAGGCGCTGCGCACTGGTTTTCCCATCAAGTGCGCGCTCATTGCCGAGGGCGGGGAGCGCGATGCCGCCTTGTCGCGCCTGGTCGACGACCTCAACGCCGCGGGTGTCCGCATTAAGTATGTGCCGCGCACGCAGCTCGATGCGCTGTCGAGCCATGGCGCTCACCAGGGCATTGCGCTCGAGGTGGGTAATTTCCCCTATGCTGATGTCGCCGATATCCTCGATCGCGCGGGTGACGGACCGGCGCTCGTCGTCGTGCTCGACCATGTGACCGACGATGGCAACTTTGGTGCGATCGTGCGCTCCGCCGAGGTCGTGGGCGCGGCGGGCGTCATCATTGCAAACAAGCGCGCCGCCGGTGTGACCGTGGGCAGCTACAAAACCTCTGCTGGTGCCGTCATGCACCTGCCCATCGCGCAGGTTCCCAATATCGCCCGAGCGCTTGACGACCTCAAGGCCGCCGGCTTTTGGGTGGGCGGTGCTTCCGAGCACGCCGAGGGCAGCTGCTGGGATGCTCCCTTCGAGGGCCGCGTTGCGCTCGTCATGGGCTCCGAGGGCGACGGCATCTCGCGCCTGGTGCTCGAGAAATGCGACTTTTTGACCAAGCTTCCCCAGCGCGGCATGACCGAGAGTCTCAATGTGGCCCAGGCGACCACCGCGCTGTGCTTTGAGTGGCTGCGCCGCAATGCCGGCGAGCTCATGGGGGAGGAGTAGCGCATGTCCAAGAAGAACCGCGCCAAGTCCAAGGCCAAGCGCTTTGGCGAGGGCTCGGCCAAGCCAATTGTTTCGGCCGCGACCTATGGCGTGGGCGGCAATGCGTTTGCGCAGGCTATCGCCGATCCGGTCTCGACGGTGCACTCCAATAAGCCCGAGCTGCTGGTGGTCGACGGCTACAACGTGATTCACTGCACGCCGCGCTACGAAAAGCTCGTGTACGACCATTCCGACGATCCGTATTCCAGCGACGTCCACGATATGGCTCGTACTGCGCTCATCAACGATGTCGCGGCGTTTGCCCAGGGCCGTTACGAGGCCGTGATCGTGTTCGACGGCGCGGGCAACATCTCCAGCGAGCGCCCCAACCTACCGGCCCGCGGCGTGCGCATCGAGTTTTCGCCGACGGGCGTCTCTGCCGATACCGTGGTGCAGAAGCTCTGCATCGAGGCGCGCGAGGAAGGCCGCGCGTGCTCCGTGGTGTCGAGCGACGGCACGATCCAGGCCGTCGTCATGGGCAAGGGTGTTACGCGCATCTCGAGCCGCATGCTGGTGGACGAGATCAAACAGATCGACAACGACGTGCACGAGGCCGAGGAAGCCCCGCAGATCAAGATGACCCTGGGCAGTCGCCTAAGTCCCGATGCGCTGGCCAAGCTCAAGGCGTTGCGCGGGAGGTAGGGGAGTTGGCGGGGCAATGCTGCCTCGCTAACTCCATTCAGCGATGTCGATCATTCTTTCGAGGCGCCACGTTAGCGCCTCTTTTAGATAAGGCAGTCTCGCTGCTAGGGCATCATTTCTGGATAGAATCTCGATCGCCTCGTCGACAAAGCCCTCGAGTTTGTCGCCGTCAAACCAGCTCATATCCTCGACGAGCAACATTTGTTTTGCGGGACTTGAATAAAACTGTGCGCTGGTAAAACTGTGTTCTCCTGCCCGGAGCTCCTCTTGAGACATGTTGCACCAGAGCGATGAGCCCGAATCAAAGATGGGGGCCGGCCTGCACGCTAGTGTGTTGACGTTTCGCACGAGGCCAAAGTTGCGCCAATGACGGTCGAAGTTGGCAATGATGTCATCACATACGATCATGCGGTAAAGAGCATCTTTTATGCCCGTCGCCCCGAGCTCCTCACAGTTTGTAACATACCGTTCGTAGTCGGTTAGCCGGTCGTCCGCATTTGCGTGCTGGTTTACATAGAACGCAGGGACATATTCTTCTTCGTCAGTTAAGAAGACATCGCATGTGCTCAGGGCAGAAGTACCTGCGCCTTCGAGCGAATAGGGTACATAATCGCAAGCGTTTAGGATGCGACGGTGAAGTACAGTCGCCACCAGCTCGTTATAAGGTTCCTGGTTTAGATGTGCACCTGCTTTGTGGAGGATTCGACGGTCACCCTCGCACGTCCAATACTTTTGAAGATTGCCGTCCGAGGTGTTGTCGGGCTTTGCAGCAGCTGCCTTACCCTCCGGGGCGAAGGGTGCAATGGTTAGCGAGACGTCGTCAAAAGCATTATTGAAGAAATTGATATCTTCCCACGCGAGACCGGAGTCTTGGGGCCTAATCCAATACTGGTCGGATAAGGAGAGGCCAAGATTTCGCTGTACAAGTTCGTCGGGAACATCGACTGCGGCTTCTGCAAGCAGGGAGGCTAGCCCAATGCGTGCGAGCGGGATACCGCGGCCGCGCCACCAGATGCGGAAGGAGTCGAGCGATACGGGTTTGCTGGGAGCAAAAACTCCAATAGGGGCGTGGGCACGATCGACGTCAGCGCCGATGTGGGTGAAGTCTTTCCGTGATCTGCTGTAGACCAGCTGGGCCACTTCGTGCGTGCGGTTCATGAGGGTAAATGCGATTTCGCTTTTCCCATGCCCGCGACGAGGCCGTCCCCCTCTTTTGGTTGCGGAGCGGAGTCGCGTGTCTACGCTGGCTTTGTCGATAAGCCACACGCCAGAAGCCTTGCGGGCGGTCAGCGCGCCGTTCTTAATGAGCTCCTGCACCCTGCGCGGGGTGATGCCGAGCAGCTCGGCTGCTTCCTTTGTAGTCAACATCGCGAAACCCTTCGTTAGAACGAACAGTTTTATCTATTCCATTCTAATTAATACTATTCGTCCTGGCGAATAGTTTTGAGATGTGGTCGGTCAAAGGGCCTGTTGCGCCTCGTCCGCAATTCCTTTATTCTTAATTGGCTTCGCGCGAAAGCGCCAAGTGTGCCAGTGTGGCGCAACGGTAGCGCAACTGATTTGTAATCAGTGGGTTGCAGGTTCGATTCCTGTCACTGGCTCCATGAGAGTTTCGGGCTCTGTTCCTTGTGGGACAGGGCCCGTTTCTTATGTGTGCCGGAATCGAACCTGCGAGGGCGCGAGCGTCAAGCGAACGCGGAGCGTTCGTAGCGAGCGGGCGAGGATGCCGGCAGGCATCCGAAGCCGGAGCGGATTCGCGAAGCGAATACGCGGACTTCCTGTCACTGGCTCCATGAGTTTTCGCAGGTCAGAGGTGTTATATCCTCTGATTCTGCCTTCTCATGCAACAAACATGCAACAATTAAATCTGAAAGTGCATTTGTGTGTGCTTTGTGACCGATGCTCATTGTCAATAAACGCGTGCAATGAAGCGGGAAAAGCCAAGCTTACAGTTGCTGTCTCCATTAGAGTTTTGGGCTTTGTGCCTCCAACTGGGATAGGGTGGAAAGTGACCAAGGCGCTGAGAGCTCCGACGCTACTTCTCGAAAGATCGCGCGCCGTGCACGGCTCTCTTTCCTGTAGCCCATGGGTATTACTATAGTCTAGATTCAATTCGGCGCGAGAAGTCAAGAGCGACAAGGATTTCTCGTTGTTTGTGAGCAAGGCGATTGAAAGGACCCATGATGATTAATAGCGTAGAGGACCCAACGGTTGCCAATATTCTGTCGACCGATATGCTAAAAATCTATGACATTCCTCGTTACCAGCGCGAATACACTTGGAATCAGCGTGACTGGGCGAATCTCTATGACGATATCACCCAAAACGACGCCGGCTACTTCCTGGGCTCGTTTATTGTCGTGAACGGGACTGTGAATTCCAAGATGGATACCATTCACTATGAAGTTATCGATGGCCAGCAACGTCTGACGACGCTCAGCCTTTTCCTTGCTGCTCTCTATGCTCGCATAATGGAACATAAGGATTCTATCGATGACGACATGATGTTGGACGATATCCGACCCCTGCGCAATCGTCTGATCTTGAAATCTGACAAGTCAATGACACGCGTTATTCCTCAGGTCCAGAATCATAACCTTGAGGATTACCGCTGGATCTTGAAGGAACATATCGGTCTAGATGCGGTTATGCAAAAGCCGAAGTTCCTTGGTCTGAGAAAGATGTCTAAGGCATACAACTATTTTTACGATCGACTGGGTGAGGATGTTGGGAGCAGAAACGGAATCGAGTGCGTTCGCTGCCTGCTTGATATCTGCAGGTTGGTGTGTTCGGCGGTCGTGGTTCAGATTACCGTCGATAGCCATGCTGATGCCTACACCTTGTTCGCGTCCCTTAACAACCGCGGTGTTCCCTTGAGCGCCGTCGACCTTATCAAGAACATGCTTCTCGGCAAGGTTGCCGGGGTGGATGACGGGCAGCTCGACTATTACTTTGAGCGCTGGCAGGAAGTACTCCACAATCTCGGCGATGACTACAAGACGCAGGAGCGCTTCTTCCGTCAGAACTACGATGCCTTCCGCCGGGAGGTGAACAAGCCATTTATCGGCGAATCTGGTTCCCAGCTTCCCCTCGGTTCCGTTGCCACGAGGTCCAACCTTCTGAAAATCTACGAGAAGCGGATGGAAGCCGATGACGGCGCCCTTAAGGTGTTGGACGAGCTGACCGAGAATTCCGCACTCTACTCGAAGATCATTGGGCTCGATCAAGAAAGTCCGGATTCCGAGCTTTCGCATCAGCTTTTGGAGCTTTCGAGAGCGCAGGGCGTCGCATCTTACCTGATGCTGCTGTTCCTCTTCAAGAAGCAGAACCAGTTGGAGCTAAAAGATGAAACCCTCGCGCTTCTTGTTAAGCTCCTCGTCTGCTTCTTTGTCCGGCGCAACCTCACCGATACGCCTCCCACACGTGACCTTGAAAGACTCTTCATCAATATTTGTGAGAGCCTCGAAAGTGAGGGCTTCAAGGGCATTGCAGCCGCGGAGTACATCAAGAAGCGCCTTGTCGACGTGTCTGCCAGTGATGCTTCCTTCAAAGAACGTCTTGAGGGGCCGATTTACGACGTCAATCCCGATATGACGCGCTACATCCTTACTGTTATTGCATCTCCGAGCGTTACGAAAGAGATGAAGCCACTTTGGGAACGATACGCCTCCGGAAACTACGTCTGGACAATCGAGCACATCTTCCCTCAGGGCAAGAACATTCCAGATGAATGGGTGAAGATGGTTGCGGACGGCGACATGTCTAAGGCGATTGAGGTGCAGGAGAAACAGGTCCACACGCTTGGAAATCTAACCATTACCGGGTATAACTCAAAGCTGAGCAACATGCCCTTTGTGACCAAGCGAGACCGCAAGGATGTCAACGGGGCGAATGTCGGATACCGCAACGGGTTGAACCTGAACGACGAGTTGGTAAACACGGATACCTGGACCAGCGAGCAGATTCAGGAGCGCACAGACAAGCTCGTTGGACTCACTTTGAAAGCTTTTGACTTTGACGAGATTGAGCTCTAGTGACCGCCAGCCAATATCTTGGGGATATTCAGCCCAAACGATTCAATCTTGATCTGTAACATCTAGACCGGTATTTGTCTTCAAGCTGTTACAGATTGAGATATTAAGACGGGTTGAGCGGGGAATGTCTCGATCTGTAACACGAAGGGGCTGAAAACCGTTCTAGCTGTTACAGAATGAGACGTAAGCTGGGGTCTCTGCGAAACATCTCGATCTGTAACAGATAGGGGAGAAAATGTTCTCTAAATGTTATAGATCGAGACAAAGGCCGGACCGGTCCCGGTCATCCTGGCTGAGCGTGGATTATCGGACATACAAGCGTGGAAAAATCCCGCTTAGTGAATGAGCGTGGATAATCTGCCACTTTGGATTCGATGGCACGGCAAAGTGGCAGATTATCCACGCTCGATTCTGCCTGGGAAGAGCAATCTTCTGTCTGGGAAGCCCGATCCCGACCTATATATAGGTTCAAATGAGTCGTTATCGAAGCAATATTCTGCAGGCTCACTCCACTACGCCAAAGTGTTCCCTCGGGAAATGTCACCGCTATATGCAAATTCACCGTCCTTCATATCCAAACCCAACAAAAACGCAGGTCAAGGATATATAGATACGCCCGGTACCGTGTATCTAGAGGTTTTCATTGACAGCCCCCAAGGTTGCATCGTATTATCTTTTTCGTTCGCGGGGGCGGAGGCCCAAAAGACCAAAGAACCTGCGGATACTTGAACGATTGGGAGTTTGCCCGAGTGGTTAATGGGGACGGGCTGTAAACCCGTTGGCTCTGCCTACATAGGTTCGAATCCTATAGCTCCCACCCGTCAAGTGCCTGTATAGCTCAGTCGGTAGAGCACTTCGTTGGTAACGAAGAGGTCACCAGTTCAAGTCTGGTTGCAGGCTCCATCCGGCGGTGTAGCTCAGTTGGTTAGAGCACACGGTTCATACCCGTGGCGTCACTGGTTCGAATCCAGTCACCGCTACCATAGGTAACACGGTGGCTTCTCAATAGTATGTTGAGAGGCCACTATGGTATAAAGGCAAAGTCCCGTCCGGGGACGACCTGTTAAGAGGAGGGCTTTATGGCCAAAGAGAAGTTTGAGCGCACTAAGCCGCATGTTAACATCGGCACCATTGGTCACGTCGACCACGGCAAGACCACGCTGACCGCCGCCATCACCAAGGTTCTCTCTGAGACCGAGGGCTGCAAGGCTGACTTCACTGCGTTCGAGAACATCGACAAGGCTCCCGAGGAGCGCGAGCGCGGCATTACGATCTCCGTCTCCCACGTCGAGTACGAGACCGCTGCCCGTCACTACGCTCACGTTGACTGCCCGGGCCACGCTGACTACGTCAAGAACATGATCTCCGGTGCTGCTCAGATGGACGGCGCTATCCTGGTCATCGCCGCTACCGACGGCCCCATGGCTCAGACCCGCGAGCACATCCTGCTCGCCCGTCAGGTCGGCGTTCCCTACATCGTCGTCTTCCTGAACAAGTGCGACATGGTCGACGATGACGAGCTCATCGACCTCGTCGAGATGGAGACCCGTGAGCTCCTCTCCGAGTACGATTTCCCCGGCGACGACATCCCCGTCATCCGTGGTTCCGCTCTGGGCGCTCTCGAGGGCGACGCCAAGTGGATGGACGCCATTCGCGAGCTCATGAAGGCTGTCGACGAGTACATCCCGACGCCTGCTCGTAACAACGACCTCCCGTTCCTGATGGCCGTTGAGGACGTTATGACCATCTCCGGCCGTGGTACCGTTGCTACCGGCCGTGTCGAGCGCGGTGAGCTCAAGCTCAACGAGCCCGTCGAGATCGTCGGCATCAAGGATACCCAGAACACCGTCGTTACCGGTATCGAGATGTTCCGTAAGTCCATGGACTTCTGCGAGGCTGGCGACAACGTCGGTCTGCTGCTCCGCGGCATCAAGCGTGAGGACATCGAGCGCGGCCAGGTTCTCTGCAAGCCCGGTTCGGTTACCCCGCACACCAAGTTCACCGGCGAGATCTACGTTCTGACCAAGGAGGAGGGCGGCCGTCACACCCCGTTCTTCGATGGTTATCGTCCTCAGTTCTACTTCCGTACCACCGACGTTACCGGTACGGTCAAGCTCCCCGAGGGCACCGAGATGGCTATGCCTGGTGACCACATCACCATCGAGGGCGACCTCATTCACCCGATCGCCATGGAGGAGGGCCTGCGCTTCGCTATCCGCGAGGGTGGCCACACCGTCGGTTCGGGCATCGTCTCCACCATCATTGAGTAAATTAGCTCTCTGATACCGATGACTTAAAGAACCCGGCACTGTTAGGGTGCCGGGTTCTTTTCTGCGCACGTCGCTCTCTTGCGTAGCGTATCGAGCGTTTATTTCCCTAAGACGTTGGGGTTGATTAGATCTCGCTGGCTTTATTGATGTGTTCCAAATATGAATGGATCCACCGAGAACCAATTGACTCGAGGTTTTCATTGACAGCACTTACGTGGAGCTGATAAAGTAACAACTCGTGCCCGTACGGGGCGGAAATGAAAGGTTCAGGATACATGCGTACTCTAGTTACTCTTGCGTGCACTGAGTGCAAGCGCCGCAACTATACGACCACCAAGAACAAGTCGACCATGCCTGATCGTATGGAGATCAAGAAGTATTGCCCCTGGTGCCGTCACCACACGCTGCACAAAGAGACTCGCTAGTCTCTAGTCATATACGCCAGTAGTTCAATTGGTAGAGCATCGGTCTCCAAAACCGAGTGTTGAGGGTTCGAGTCCTTCCTGGCGTGCCAGTCATTATTCCGTAAGCTCCCACTTGGGGGCTTACGGTTTACTCATGTATAAGCGCATTGCGCGGAGGTAACCCAAATGGCCAACAAGAAGAACAAGAAGAAGGCACAGCAGCAGGCGCCTGCCAACAACGCTGCCGCCAACTCCAAGGTTGAGGCCAAGAAGGCCGTTGCCAAGAAGAGCGAGAAGGCTGCGAAGTCTAAGAAGAACGAGAAGCCTGGTTTCTTCGCCCGCACCAAGAAGTATTTCGCTTCGGTGAAGTCCGAGATGAAGCGTGTCACGTGGCCCGATAAGAAGGAGCTCGTGAACTACTCGGTCGTCGTTTGCGCTTCTCTGATCGTCGTCGGCGTCGTCATCGCTCTGCTCGATGCTGGCTTTGGCGAGGCTCTTGCTCTGTTCTCTGGATTGAGGGGCTAAACCATGTCTAAGCGTTGGTACGTCGTTCACACTTACTCTGGATACGAGAACCGCGTTAAGTCCGATCTCGAGCATCGCATCGAGACTATGGGCATGCAGGACCGTATCTTTGATATCGAGATTCCTATGGAGCGCGTCACCGAGATTAAAGAGGGTGGCAAGCGTGAGACCAAGGATTCCAAGATCTTCCCGGGTTATGTCCTGGTCCGCATGGAGATGGATGACGATGCTTGGACGTGCGTTCGTAACACGCCTGGCGTCACCGGTTTCCTGGGCGGCAACGGCAAGCCCGCTCCGCTTTCCCGCGACGAGTACAACAAGATGACTCGTCGTCCCGGTAAGGGCGATTCGCCCAAGCGCACCTCGGTTGATATTCAGGTCGGCACGTCCGTCCGCGTCACCGATGGCCCGCTTACCGACTTTGATGGCAAGGTCTCCGAGGTTAACACCGAGGCTGGCAAGCTCAAGGTCACGCTGATGATCTTTGGCCGCGAGACGCCGGTCGAGCTCGACTTTAACCAGGTCGCTGTCATCGCTTAAGTTTTCGTCCGTTCGCGCGAGCGTGCTTCTTCTGTGACTGCTCATCTCAGGAGTGCTTCTAACACGTGCGTGCTTACGATATAGCAAGTACTTCACACTCGTGATTCGAAAGGAATGACCATGGCTGAGAAGAAGGTTGCCAACGTCATTAAGCTCCAGATTCCTGCTGGTGCAGCTAACCCCGCTCCTCCCGTCGGCCCCGCTCTGGGCGCTGCTGGCGTGAACATCATGCAGTTCTGCCAGGCCTTTAACGCCGAGACGCAGGACAAGAAGGGCGACATCATCCCCGTTGAGATCTCTGTCTACGAGGACAAGTCCTTCTCCTTCATCACCAAGACCCCGCCGGCGGCTCACCTCATCAAGAAGGAGCTGAACCTCAAGTCTGGTTCCGCTAAGCCCCAGGCCGACAAGGTTGGTCAGCTCTCCCAGGAGCAGCTCACCAAGATCGCCGAGATCAAGATGCCGGACCTCAATGCCAACGACATTGACGCCGCCAAGAAGATCATCGCCGGTACCGCCCGTTCCATGGGCGTCACCATCGCTGAGTAGCGATTTCTTATGGTAACGACGGGTGCTCCGACCTGGGCGCCCGTTAAATGTGTGCAATAGGGCACACGATACGATGTGGGAGGGCTCACGCCCGTTTAACCACAGGAGGTAATGCACATGGCTAAGCATGGTAAGAGCTATAACGCCGCTGCCGAGAAGATCGATCGCGCCACGCTCTACACCCCCCTTCAGGCTGCCAAGCTCATTAAGGAGCTCGACACCGCCAAGTTCGACGAGACCGTCGAGGCCCACTTCCGTCTGGGCATCGATACTCGTAAGGCTGACCAGAACATCCGTGGTTCCATCTCCCTGCCCCACGGCACCGGCAAGACCGTTCGTGTTGCCGTCTTCGCCGAGGGCGAGAAGGCCCGCGAGGCCGAGGCTGCCGGCGCCGACATCATCGGTTCCGACGAGCTCGTCGCCCAGATCCAGAAGGGCGAGATCAACTTCGATGCCGCTATCGCTACGCCGAACATGATGGCCAAGGTTGGCCGCATTGGTAAGATCCTTGGTCCCCGTGGCCTCATGCCGAACCCCAAGCTCGGCACCGTGACCATGGACGTCGCCAAGATGGTCTCCGAGCTCAAGGCCGGCCGCGTTGAGTATCGCGCCGACCGCTACGGCATCTGCCACGTGCCCCTGGGCAAGAAGTCCTTCACCGAGCAGCAGCTCGTCGAGAACTACGCTGCCCTGTACACCGAGATCCTGCGCGTCAAGCCCTCTTCTGCTAAGGGCAAGTACGTCAAGTCCATCTCCGTGTCTTCCACCATGGGCCCTGGCGTCAAGGTCGATCCCGCTATCCAGCGCGACTTCCTGGCTGAGTAACTAACAGTTACTGCCTGAGCAAAGCAAGCATTGCTAAAGAGACCCGGTTCTGCCTCGTGCAGGACCGGGTCTCTTGCTTTTGAGTCAACGAAACCACCACGAAGGGGACAGGCACCCTTGTGGTGGTTTTACTTGTGTTGTACTTTAGCGCGATGTAGTACTACCCGAGGCCGAAGGGAGCCCAACATGTTTAAGAACACGCAACAGCTCCTAGGCATAGCGCTACTAGATTGGATAGCGCGCTAGGGTTGTAATCTCGCTATAACGATTTGTTGTACCCGGGTGCGCTATCGTCTGCCGCTTTCAGGCGTGATGAGCGACACGGGTATTTTTCTATCTCTAGGCCTTCTCTCTCTCCTGAAAGCCATCTGTCATAAAACGGTCAATCAGGAGGAACATATAAGCCGCAAAATCACAATCTTTGACGCCACCCTGTGCGACGGTGAGCAGTCGCCGGGCGCCAGCATGAATACCGAGGAAAAGCTCTTCATCGCCCGCCAGCTGGTGCGCATGAACGTGGACGTTATCGAGGCGGGCTTTCCCATCTCGAGTCCTGGTGACTTTCGCTCCGTACAGGAGATTGGCAAGATTGCGGGCGACCGATGCACGGTATGCGGCCTGACGCGCGCTGTCGACAGGGATATCGAAGTGGCTGCAGAGGCGCTCAAAACGGCCCAGAGGCCCCGTATCCATACAGGGCTGGGTGTGAGCACCAGTCACCTGCGCGACAAGCTCCATATGACTGAGGAAAGGGCAATTGAGTGAGCGATCCATGCCGTCAAACATGCTCGCAAGTTCGTTGACGATGTTGAGTTTTATGCCGAGGATGCCGGCCGCTCCGATCAGGAGTTTCTGGTGCGCATTATCGAGGCGGCCGTAAAGGCCGGTGCCACGGTCGTGAACATCCCCGATACGATGGGCTACAACATGCCGTGGGACTTTGGCGCCCGCATCCGTGACCTGCGCGGGCGCTGCGGGTGCGGCCGGTCAGCGTGCGGTCGACGTGATGGAGTATCGCGAGTACGAGATTGAGCGCATTGCGCGCCAGGCATTTGAGGCGGCGCGCAAACGTCGCGGCAAGGTGACGAGCGTTGATAAGCGCAACGTGCTGGAGACGAGCCGCATGTGGCGCGAGATCGTGCATCGCGTGCAAGACGAGGAGTACTCCGACGTGGAGCTTGAGGACCTGCTCGTCGACAACGCCGCCATGCAGCTCATCAGTCGACCGGCAGACTTTGACGTCGTGGTGACGGAGAACATGTTCGGCGACATCCTGTCCGATGAGGCGGCTCAGATTACCGGATCGCTCGGTATGCTTGCCTCTGCCTCGCTGGATGATGGCGTATCGCTGTTTGGGCCGAGCGCTGGCAGCGCTCCTGACATCGCGGGGCTCGGCGTGGCCAATCCGCTGGCTCAAATCTTGTTGGTGGCGATGCTGCTGACCTACGCGCTCGACATGGGCGAGCAAGCCGCGTGGATCGAGAGCGCCGTGGCGCGCGTGCTCGACGAGGGCTGGCGCACCCGTGACATCGCCGATGTCAACACCCCGGCAGATAAGATCCTCGGCACCACGACGATGGGCGACAAGGTCGTCGCCGCGCTGTAGGCGATGCCGATTCAAGCTGTCAAATATCTCAATCTGTAACATCTAAGGGGCAAAATCGTTCCTACCTGTTACAGATTGAGATTTTCGGCTGAGCATCCGTGGTCTGTCTCGATCTGTAACAGCTAACCGATTATTTGGGCCCTACCTGTTACAGATTGAGACAAACCGTTGGGACAGGTCGGACGAGTCAGCAAAACCACCACAAAGGTGCCGGTCCCCTTCGTGGTGGTTTTTAGCGCAACGAGGTGTTCCCAGCCGACCATACGGGCGGCCTTGCGCTCACGCTGCTCGATGACAGCGCATCTTTAGACGCGAAGTGCGGAACCGGGTGCATATACGAGCCGCGTAGCGTTACGAATTCATGGGAATGACCGTATCGCCAATTTGTACGCTTGCAATCTTGTCTGTGTCACAAACTTGCGAGAACGGCCAGGTCTTGTGGACATCAGTGGTGCCGTTATCCAGTTTATTTGCGAAATAGCCGCTGTGGCTGGTTGCGTCCTCAACATGACCGTCTTTGAACGTCACGATGAGGGGTATGTTGCCAACGGCATCCATAGACTCCTCCATGTTTTGAGACATCTTGCCGCTGTTGTTGTCGTGTTCGATGGAACGATCTATGTTGTAGCGGACTGAAACGCCAACGCAGGATACGGTGGCCTCTTGAATCGTCGCCTTGGTGCCGTTAAAGTTGACCGATTTGGGCGCGGGAATCGTAACGGATGTATCTTCGTAATTCAGCTGGAACTTAAGATCCCATGGGCCCGTAAGTATTTTCTTATACTCGGGAAGCTCTTTGCCAGCACGTGGCACAACGAGAGAGTTGATATGCGTGCGGACGGTCCTGCCCATAAGGCCGGGTGATTCAACGCTGAACTGTGCAAAGTATTGAATGCTGGAGTCATTGGGGTTCTTGTCAATGAGCCATGATTGGCCTTGGCCGCCATGCTCGCCATCAACGTATACGTTTCCATCGACACTTCCGGCGATAGTTCCGTTCTCGCCCGGCTCGGAAAGCTTTTTCAGGGCAGCGGGATCGTCGAACGTAAGCGTATAGGCGATGGTAACCATATCCTTGTCGCCCATGATGGCGTCGGCGGTCACGGTGACTCCGTTGTTGGAGCAGCTAGCACCGACGGGCCGGCCAATACGGTCGATGATCTCGGTTTGAGAAGCAGGTCCGTCAAAGATGTCGGAAAGCATGTCAGAAGGAAGCGGCAGGACGCCTGTTGCCATAGCCGTGCCAGCGCCTCCAATGACGATAGCGAGGACTGCCGTTACAGCGGCAATGCGAGCGACTGTTCTTACGGGATGGCGGGCGATGCGCGGCTTGCGTCGCGTGCCATTAAAGTTGCTTTGAGCGGTCGCCGCATCGCTCGAGGCGACGGACTGAGCAATCGAGTTTGCCATGTGCTGCTTCGCATTATCGGTAAACGAAATGTGCTCCAGGGCGTGGCGATAGTCATTCGAATTCGTAGTCATTGTGGTCTCCTTTCAAGGAAAGCCGAAGTGACGCACGCCCGCGGCTAAGGTGCTGGGCGGTTGCAGCTGGCGTCGCGTGAACGGCGTCTGCGATTTCCCTGATGCTCATGCCTGCGTAGTAGTGCAAAAAGATGGCGATGCGCTGTGCTTGAGGCAGGGCCGTGACAGCGGAAAGAATGGCGCAGTCGCGTTGCGCGAATTCTTGCTCGGTATGTGTTACGGGTGCGCAGAAATCGGGGAGCGAATCGAGGTCGACAACCGGGTGATTCGCGTGCGTACGGCCGATATCGCGACATGCGTTCAGTGCGACTCGGATCACCCAAGCACGTTCGTGTTCGAGCGAGTCGAACGGTTGAGTGCGTTGGAGAATCTTGATCAGCGTGTCCTGGCAGATGTCTTGAGCGTCGTCAGCGGATCCAAGGGCCGAATAGCACAATCGAAGGATGAGGTCGGAATACGTGTCGACCAAGCGCTTTGCTTCCCGCTCGATCTGATCGGCATCGCATCGGAGCGTGCTATTGCGGTTACGGCGTGCAGGCATAGTGTCACCTCCAATTGGTCGTGGTGGATATAGGGAAGGCGTCTCGCGAGGTCCCTCTACATACAACACGGTCGAGACTGCATAAGTTGACAAAAAAAGACGGCATGTGAGCGCCGTCCTTACAAAACAATGAGTGTTCTCGTTAATTACACAAGCACCGTGATGGACAGGTCGGACGAGTCAGCAAAACCACCATAAAGGTGCCTATCCCCTTCGTGGTGGTTGTTGGCAGTTACCAGGGGGTTCTGGCGGTTGAAGACTCGATTGCTTCGTGGCGTTTGAGCTCGCGGCGCATGGTTTGCGAGTTGAGCCAGGCTGCCTGCCAGCCACGGATGGGGTAGCGCGCTTCATCCAGCTCAAACTGCGTATAGCCGCACGCGTTGATGATTGTTGTCCCGCATGCATGCTGGCGCTCACGCTGAAAGTCGCGACCATAGCATTGGTGCACATGCCCGTGCACCATGTAGTCGGCCCCCCAGGACTCAAGCGCTGTGTTAAAGCACTCAAACCCTCGATGCGGCAGATCGTCCAGATCACCCATACCGGCGGCGGGTGCATGGGTAAGCAGAATGTCGCACCCGCCGACCATCCTAACCTTACGCGACAGCTTACGCATGCGCTTGGACATCTCGCGTTCGGTGTACATGTTGGCGCCGTCGCGATAACGCATGGACCCGCCAAGGCCCGCAATGCGAATCCCCCGGTACGTGTACACGCTGTCTTCCACGCAGATACATCCGCCCGGTGCATGACGTGCGTAGCGGTCGTCGTGGTTGCCGCGAACGTAGATGAGCGGTTTGTTGATGACCGTGACCAAAAACTCAAGATAGTCCGGGTCCAAATCGCCAGCGGACAAAATTAGGTCGACACCCTCAAAGCGCTCCTTGCGAAAGCACTCCCACAGGCATCGCTCTTCGGTATCGGCTATGGCAAGGATTTTCATAGGGCGGTAACTCCCGGCTCATCGTCGAGCTGCGGAATAGTGCCCACCACGTTGTCGGCCAGCCAGTCCATCTCGACGATTTGCGTGCTCGGCAGTGGGGGAAAGCCCTCGATCTGCACCACACCGTCTTGGCTATGGAGCTCGCCGCCAAATGGATTGATGGAGCCCTCGACGATGCCATTGCGGAGGAGCTGAACAAGCTTACGCGTCTGATAGGGCAGGCCCGGAGCGTAGCGAATGTCGATAACGCCCGAGCTCATGCCATACCAGTAGTTGACGGCGCGAACCTGGCTGTCGTTACTGGTCTCGTCCCAGGTGCCATGCAGTAGGCTCCGCACGATAAGCTCGTAGTATCGGCCCCAGTTCCATACCGGCATGGCAATGCCGGCAACCTTGCCATCGATCAGGCGGTGAAGTCCGTAAGCCGTGGGATCTTCGAGCGACTTTGACATGTCGACGCCGGTCATGACGCTCACACCTTCGCGGCACATGGCCTCGGCAAGGCCTCCGGCGGGCACATCGCCCCAGGTCAGGATAATTTGCGCGCGGGGGTCGAGCAGCGAGGCACCAATCGCAAAGGCGTTGATCTCGCTAAGTGCGCCCGACGCGAAGACCGACGCGTGGTAACCGATGCGATGGTTGTCCGCCATGCTAGCCGCAAGGGCGCCCAGGAGGAACTTGGCCTCGTACATCTTGCCAAAGTACGAACGGACGCTTTGGTGGGGAAGGCCGATAGAACAGTTAAGGAACCGAACCTGGGGATACTCAACGGCTGCCCTGAGCGTGTATTCCATCAGGCGGTGCGAGGTCGAGAAGATGACGTTGTCTCCATGTTTGACAGCCGTTTCCACGGCGGCGTAGAACACGTCCGGATCGTGGCAGTCCTCGAACGCCTCGGTGCGCACGATACCGCCAAAGTGCTCGTCGAGATACTGACGCCCTTGGTCGTGTAGGCTGTCCCAGCTCGACGTTGCACAAGGGAATTCATGGATAAAGGCGATGCGCAGGGGATTGGCCGCCGAATAGACGGTCTTGCCCATAAAGAAGTTGAGCACACCGGAGGTGGACTTGGCGGGCGACTCTTCCTCATCGACACTCGGCGCTTCGACAAGATCGACCTTGTCCTCGTCATTTTTGCCGGCAATGACCAGCTCGCGCCAAATTTTGCACAGGCGGTTTACGACGATATCCGTCGGCGTATCCAGCAGGCGGTCCTGGTTGTACACATTGAGGTAGACGAGCATGGCGTCGGCGGGCGTAATGTCCAGGTGATCGCCGCCCGCGCGAAGGTAGGCGCGCTTAAAGAGCAAGAAGGTGTGGCGCAGGTAGTCGACCTTTTTCTGCGGCCATTTTTCGATAAGGTTCTGACCGAGCATCTTGGCGAGTGTCTCGTAGCTTCCCTCACGCGAGAACTCGATCTCGTATAGGGGGCAGACGCGCCAAAACGCGCAGAACTCACCGTATAGGCGGCTTTCGACGGAATCCCATGTGCCGGGGTAGAGACGGGTAATCTTGGCCGAAACCGTCGGGGCGTCCAGGAATTTGAGGACGCTGACGCGCTTGTTGCCCTCTTGGACGTAAAACCGATGCATGAACTCGGTGACGATGATGGGGTCGCGATAGCCCTCGGTCACCTGGATGTCGTAGAGGTTGGACCACTTGCGGGCGAACTCGGTGCTAAACGGCAGCAGGGGCATGAAGTTGCACGAAAAGGCGGACTGACGGCCCTTGGTAACCGTTCCGACGACCATTTCGAGCGGAATGTCTCTTAGGCCGACATTCTCTCGCTGACCTAAGGGGAGCTGGGCGACCAAGCTATCGAGGTCCGTGAGGTACGGATGCTCGCTTTGACTAATGGCGCGACGGCGTCCCTGCTCGCCGCGCTTGCGTGCTTGACGATAGGCCTCTTCCATAGTGTCTACTCCCTTAGTCGTTTAAACAACGATATGAACCATGGTACCACGATGCGAAACCACCACAAAGGTGCCTGTCCCCTTTGCGGTGGTTTTAGGCGATGATGGGGGCGATGGCGCGGATGCAGGCGTCGGCTGCCGTAAAGGTGGTGCTGTCGTCACTGACGATAAAGATGATCTTACCCTTAATGCCAAAGTCGCCGATCTCGCTAAAGAGCACGTAGGGTTCCTTGTCAAAGCCCGAGATGGGTGAAACGGCGACCTTGGTGGCACAGGCGAGCTCGTCTGCCAGCGCATCGAGCGAGTCCCACTTTGACGTGTCCTTCACCGCGACGGGAACGACAACGCGTCCAAAGGGCATGAGGTGCACGAGTGTGTTCTTGGAGATGTTGGAGTTGGGGACGATGATGGTCTGTCCGCAGGCGTCCTCGATGGTCGTGTGGCGCCAAGTGATGTCCTGGACCACGCCCGACACGCCGCCGACCTCGATATTGTCGCCGGGCTTGATGATGCCCATAAAGGTCACTTGCATGCCGCCGATAAGGTTTGATAGCGTGTCCTGAAAGCCGAGCGAGATGGCGATGCCGCCGACGCCAAGAGCGGCGACGAGCGCGTTTGCGTTAATGCCAAAGCAGTTGTCGAGGATAAAGCTGCCGCCGATCATCCAAATGACGGCACGCGCGATGTTGATGAAGATGCTCGATGCGGGAAGCGGGTTGTCGTCTCGGTTGAGTAGGTGGCGCAGGGTCTTGGATGCCACCTTGGCGGCGATGGCGGTGACTATTACCAAGATGACGGCCCAGATGATGTTGTGGACCCAGCGCTGCTCAAAGAAATGAAGAATCGGTTCAAACAATTCCATGTAGGGAAAACCTCCTAATGATCATTCAACCATGATACCCACCAAAAAGCCCGTCCGATCACATCGGACGGGCCGATAACTTGAGATGGGGTGGCCGCGGTGGCGTAAGCTGGGCCGCCGGCGAGCACGCCGGCAAGGAGTGCGGCGGTCAAGCAAGACGGGGAAGGAGTCTTCTCATGGCAGTTTCCTTAGTTCTTAACCAGTGGTTCCTGCTGACGCTGGATTATCGACATGATATGCGAAAACCGTCGCAAAGGTATCTGTTCCTTTGCGGCGGTTTTGACGTTTGCGCAGATAAAACCTGCCAAAATAAACCTGTCCCTTATTGGCAGGTTTTAGCTCAGCAGCATGCGGTCGTTGGCGAGCTCGCCGCCCGAGACCTCCTCGAACTTCTGCAGCAGGTCGGCGACGGTGAGCGACTTCTTCTCGTCGCCCGCCACGTCGTAGATAACGTGGCCCTCGTGCATCATGATCAGGCGATTGCCCAGACGGATGGCGTCATTCATGTTGTGCGTGACCATGAGCGTGGTCAGGTGGTTCTCGTCGACAATCTCCTCGGTCAGATTGAGCACCTTAGAGGCGGTCTTGGGGTCGAGTGCCGCGGTGTGCTCGTCGAGCAGCAGCAAGCGCGGCTTGGTGAGCGTGGCCATGAGCAGCGTGAGTGCCTGGCGCTGGCCACCCGAAAGCAGGCCGACCTTGGCGTTGAGGCGCGTGTCCAGACCGAGGTCCAGGCGCTTGAGCAACTCAACGTACTCGTCCTTCTCGGCCTTGGTGACGCCCCACGAAAGGCCGCGACGCTGGCCGCGACGCTTGGCGAGGGCCAAGTTCTCGGCAATCTGCATGTCGGCTGCGGTGCCGCGCATGGGATCCTGGAACACGCGGCCCAGGTACTTGGCGCGCTGCGACTCGCTCAGACGCGAGATGTCGGTGCCGTCGAGCTCAATAACACCCGAATCAAGCGGATACACGCCGGCGATCATATTGAGCAGCGTGGACTTGCCGGCGCCGTTGCCGCCAATCACGGTTACAAAGTCGCCATCGTTGAGGGTGAGGTCGACGCCGGTGAGCGCGCGCTTCTCGGTGACGGTGCCCTTGTTAAAGGTCTTCTTGACGTGCGAGAGCTTAAGCATCTGCCTCATCTCCCTTCGTGTAGGAGCTGCGGAGCTTATAGCGCTCCCAAACCACGGGCACGCACAGGGCCACGGCGACGATCACGGCGGAGAGCAGCTTCATGTCGTTGGCGTCCATGCCCAGTTGCAGCACGATGGCGCGGATGAGGAAGTACACCACGGAGCCAAAGACGGCGGAGGCCAGACGGACGGAGAACTGCGTGAGACCGCCGGGCAGCAGGCGGCCGAGCACCTCGCCGATGACGATGGCGGCAAGACCGATAACGATGGCGCCGGTACCCATGCCAATGTCGGCATACTTCTGGCTCTGGCAGATGAGCGCACCCGAAAGGCCAATGAGGGCGTTGGAGAGCACGAGGGCGATCATCTTGGTGGTGTTGGTGTTAACGCCCAGGGCGCGGATCATGTACTCGTTGTTGCCGGTGGCACGCAGCGCCGAGCCAATCTCGGTGCCAAAGAACCAGTACAGGATGGCAACGATAGCCACGGCGAGCAAGATGCCCAAGATAATGGCAACGGTGGACTGCGGCAGGCCCGTCATATGGCTGACGGATGAGAAGATGGTGCCCTTGGCAAGGATGGGCGTGTTGGATTTGCCCATGATGCGCAGGTTGATGGACCACAGGCTGATCTGCGTAAGGATTCCGGCGAGGATTGCAGGAATCTCAAAAACGGTGGTCAAGATGCCCGTGACCGCGCCCGCGATGGCGCCGGCGCACATGCCGGCCAACACGGCGAGCAGCGGGTCGACGTTGTTATTGACGATGAGCACGGCACAGACGCAGCCGCCGAGGGCAAAGCTGCCGTCGCAGGTCATATCGGGGATGTCGAGCAGGCGGAACGTGATAAACACGCCGAGCACCATGATGCCCCAGAGGACGCCCTGCGAAACGGCGCCCTGCAATGCAATGAGCATGCTTCATACCTCCTAGGATAGGGTGGACACGTGATTTTCCATAATAGCGGTAACAATGAATATAAGAACGGCAGGCAAACGTTTTGTTATATCTGAGCCATTGGGGCGAACGCCGGTCTATGACGTTCGCCCCAATGGCTCAGATATTAAATAACGCAGCTATGGCGCGAGAACGAACCCTAGATGCGTTACGGCGCATGGTGCTACTCGTCCAGAGCGGAGAGGTCGATGCCCAGCGCCTCGGCCATCTCGTCGTTCTTGACGACGACCAGGTCCTTGCTCGAGAGGTGCTCGATAGCCATATCCTCGGGCTTAGCCTCGCCCTTCAGGACCTTAACGGCCATCTCGCCTGCAGCGTAGCCCAGGTCCTCATAGTTGATGGAGAGGGTGAATAGGCCGCCGGCCTTGCACATGCCCTCCTCGCCGGTAACGAAGGGGAGCTTGTTCTCCTTGCAGATCTGGCCGACCTGCGAAGCACCCGCGGCGATGGTGTTGTCGGTGGGGGAGTAGAGCGCGTCGACCTTGCCCACGGCAGACTCGACGACGGACTGGATCTCGTTGGAGCTCGAAACGGTGAAGTCGGTGTACTCCAGGCCCAGCTTGTCGAGCTCCTTCTTGGCTGCCTTGATCTGGACGTCAGAGTTGGACTCGGCGGTGCAGTAGAGGAGGCCGACCTTCTTAACGTCGGGCAGGACCTTCTGCATCATCTCGAGCTGCTCGGCGACCGGGGTGAGGTCGGAAGCGCCCGTGACGTTGGTGCCGGGCTTGTCGTTGTCCTGGACCAGGCCGGAAGCGGCGTAGTCGGTGATGGCGCAGCCAACGATGGGGATATCGGCCGTGGCGCCGGCGGCAGCCTGCGCGGCGGGCGTAGCGATGGCATAGATCAGGTCGACGCCGTCGCCTACGAACTTGTCGGCAATGGACTTACACGTGGACTGGTCGTTCTGGGCGTTCTTCTGGTCGATCTTGACCTTAAGGCCACTCTTCTTGATGGCCTTGACGAAGCCGTCGTTGGCGGCATCGAGCGCGGAGTGCTCGGTGAGCTGCAGAACGCCGATGGTGTAGTCGGAATCGGCGGCAGCGGAGCCGGAACCAGAGTTGCCACCGCATCCGGCGAGCGGGGCGAGCGCGAGCAGGCCGGCGGAGACAAGAAGGCTCCTGCGGCTGATGGTGATGTCCTTCATATCATTACCCCCAGAATAAAAATGGCTGGAAACACTGCACTAGGAAAAAGTGCAAGTGGGACTATAGTAACGCCGTTGTCCGTTTTTACAACAGCCTGGCGGGTTTTTTAATACAGAATCGGATGGGCGGTACGGGTAGTCGAATGGGCGGCGGAGGGTCTTATGCGGCGGAGGAGGCATCGTCCTCGTCCAGGGCGGCGAAGAGCTTCTTGCCGTCGAGGAGACGTGTGGTGACGTTTCTCATGCGGCCGATCTCTACGGTACGCAACGTGTCATCGGCGCCTCGCGCGTCATAGACCGTTCCCAGCAAATACGAGATGCCGTCTCGTTGCTTGATGGCAAAGGGCCGGAGTGTCATCCGCGCCACTTCGACCTCTCCGCGTGCCGTGACACTCGAAATATCAAAACTCACCGTGGTTCCGTGGTCGATGGCCTGCTCGATGAGCTCGCAGGCATCGATGCGCTTGACGGGCGTGCGTGTGGCCTTGGTGGATTTGTCGCCTGCGCTTGGAGCAGGCTCGGGTGCATCGAGGTAGCCGCGAACGTCGGCACTCGCCATGGCGACCAGGTGCTGCGCCATGCTCTTTCGAATGGCGATGGGCGTGGAGCGGTTGCGCATGACCATGCCGTGGAGCCGGATGATCTCTTCGTCGGTGAGCGGACGGGTCAAGAGTCGATAGCCCACGCCGCGCTTGTACTCAATTTCGTATCCGGCATGGCGAAGTGCGGAGATGGCGGTGTAGATGCTGCGCCGCGCCGCCGAGATGGGCATGCGGGCGGGGTCGTCGGGATGGGCGAGGCGCCGGATCAACTCATCGGAAGGCATGGCCTTGTCCTCGCCGGTGTTTTCGCTTAATAGTTGCAGGATGCGAACGGCGCGATAGGCTGCCATCGAGGCGGCGCCCCTCGTCGTGGTCTCGTAAGTTTCAACAGCGGTTTCGGTCATGGCGCCCACGTCCTTTCCGTTTTGGGTGGCGACGGTATGGAGCCTAGGACGCGGGGCTTTCCCAGGGGCGCAGAGCACTCTGGGCGGTCGGTGGCCGTCGGCAAGCGGCGGGTCGAGTTTTCAACAGCCCTGCCCAACTGACCAAAAACTTGCCAAAAGCTTGACGGATGCTGTTGAAAAAAGCGCCCCTCGGCTTGCCGAGAGGCGCTGGCGTGATGCGCTGGAACGCGTTTGGTGGCGCTGTGGCGATTAGAAGTCGGCGTTGCCCACGGTGCGCGGGTGCGGCAGGACGTCGCGGATGTTGCCCACGCCCGTGAGGTACATCACCATGCGCTCGAAGCCCAAGCCGTAGCCGGCGTGCTTGCAGGAACCATAGCGGCGCAGGTCCAGATAGTACTTGTACTGCTCGGGATTCATACCCAGGTCCTTGATGCGGGCCTCGAGCAGGTCCAGGCGCTCCTCGCGCTGGGAGCCACCGATGATCTCGCCGATGCCCGGCACCAGGCAGTCGGCGGCGGCGACGGTCTTGCCGTCGTCGTTCATGCGCATGTAGAAGGCCTTGATCTCGGCCGGGTAGTCGGTTACGAAGGTCGGGCGCTTAAAGTGCTCCTCGGTCAGGAAGCGCTCGTGCTCGGTCTGCAGGTCGATGCCCCAGCTGACGGGGTAATCAAACTGGTGACCCGCGGCGACTGCCTGCTCCAGGATCTCGATGGCCTCGGTGTAGGTAACGCGGGCAAAGTCAGAGTTTGCCACGTGGTCCAGGCGCTCGATCAGGCCCTTGTCCACAAACTTGTTGAGCATGTTGAGCTCATCGGGGCAGGTGGCCATAACGTCCTTGAGGACGTACTTGAGCATGGCCTCGGCGTTATCCATGTAGTCGTTCAGATCGGCAAAGGCCATCTCGGGCTCGATCATCCAAAACTCGGCGGCGTGGCGCGTGGTGTTGGAGTTTTCGGCGCGGAAGGTGGGGCCAAAGGTATACACATCGCCAAAGGCCATGGCAAAGTTCTCGGCGTTGAGCTGGCCGGACACGGTGAGGCTCGCATGCTTGCCAAAGAAGTCCTGGCTCCAGTCGACCTCGCCGGACTCGGTGAGGGGCGGATTTTTGGGGTCGAGCGTGGTCACGCGGAACATCTCGCCGGCGCCCTCGCAGTCACTCGTGGTGATGATGGGGGTGTTGACGTAGACAAAGCCCTGCTCCTGGAAGAAGCGGTGGATGGCTGCAGCCGCGACAGAGCGGATGCGGAACACGGCGCGGAACAGGTTGGTGCGCGGGCGCAGGTGCTGCTGGGTGCGCAGGAACTCGACGGTCGCGCGCTTCTTCTGCAGCGGGTAATCCGGGGCGCTGACGCCCTCGACCTCGATGGAAGTGGCAGAAAGCTCGAAAGGCTGGGGCGCATCGGGCGTCAGCTTGACGGTGCCGGTGCAAATGAGTGCGGCCGAGACGTTCTGATGGGCGATCTCGTCGTAGTTGTCGAGCGCCTCGCGGTTCATGACGACCTGCAGGTCGCGGAAGCAACTGCCGTCGTTGAGCGTAACAAAGCCAAAGTTTTTCATGTCGCGGACGGACTTGACCCAGCCGGCGACGGTGACGGTCTGGCCACCGAGCGACTCGGCGTGCGTATAGAGCTGCGCGATTTTGGTGCGGTTCACGTATCCTCCCATAACGGTTGAATGATAGTTATCCATACAGTTCGATATTCTAGCAGCTCGGCTCATTTGGGCTATACAGACAAGGCATTGACGGGATGGTTTTCAAACGAAAAGCGCCCACGGCCAAATGGTCGCGGGCGCTTTTCGTGGTGTCTTTTGGCTGTGTAGCGCGGGACCTGGCTACTTGGTCTTGGCCACCAGCAGCGGGTCGCCCAGCTTGACAAGCGGGTTGCCGCCGATAAGCGTTCCGGACTCGCCGACATGGTCGATGCTCTTAAGGCGATCGAGCTCGGAGACGATGACGGTCACGATATCCTCGTGACCAGCGGCCTTAATGGCGTCGCGGTCGAAGCTGATGAGCGGCTGGCCCGCCTTGACCACATCGCCCATCTCGACAAAGCGGGCAAAACCCTTGCCATTCATTTCCACGGTGCCCAGGCCGACATGGATGAACACGCGAAGACCGTCCTCGGTGATCATGCCGATGGAGTGGTTGGTGACGGTGGTGGCGCCGATGCGGCCGTTGGCGGGCGCATAGATGGTGCCGGTAATGGGCTCGATGCCATAGCCCTGGCCAAGCATGCCCGAGGCGATTGTCTCGTCGGGAACTTCGTCCAGGTTGACGAGCACGCCGTTGACGGGGGCGTAGATGACGCCTTCGCGGGTGGCGAAGCTTGCTGCGGGCGGAATGGACGCCTCGCCGGTCGAGGTGAAGGTGGACTTAAGCGAATCGAGCAGACCCATAGTTGCCTCCAACTTAAATAGGCGCATATCGCGCGTTTGGTTTGCCGGAAACGTTTCATATGTGTTTCGCGGCTTGGTCAACGCCCCTATTCTACGCTGCTCAACGATGGTCCTGAGCTGGGATTATGTGATATATCAGTTGATGGGAATCTTATTGCGGGAGCGTTTCTGCACCGTGGGTCCAACTGGGGTACGCTTGAAGGCGAAAATGAGTGCGCACGAATCGCGCGAAGGGAGCACATATGATTGTCGAGAACCATGCGCTGTGGGGCGAGGAGCCGACCGAGGAATATCCGGCGACGTTTACGTATTTGGGTGCCGAGCCGCTGCCCGATAAACCGAATGGCCGCCGTCCTGCCGTGATTATCTGCGGCGGAGGTGCGTTTACGCATATCGCTCCGCATGAGCAGGATCCCGTGGCGTTTGCGTTTTTGGATCACGGCTACCAGGCCTTTGTGCTCAACTATGTCACGAGTTCTACGGGTGACGTGAGCTTTCCGCACCCCCAGGCAGATCTTGCCAAGATGGTCGCCACGGTGCGTGCGAATGCCGACGAGTGGCATGTCGATCCCAAGCGCGTGTGCGTCGTGGGCTTTTCTGCGGGCGGCATGATCTGTGCCTCGCTGGCAACGCAGTGGAAGACCGGCCCCTTCGCGGCACTTGCCGGGGCGCGTCCGGACGACATCCGTCCCGATGCCGTGGTGCTGGGCTATCCGCTGCTCGACTTTGCCTATGTGCGCGACATGCAGACGCGCGATCCGCGCATTGACTTGCGTGTGCCCAAGACGGGCGGTAAGACGGGGCGCGATTTGCTCAACGACTATCTGTCGATGGTGACGGGCGGCGAGGCGACCGACGAGCACTTGGCCGATATCTGCCCTACCACGCATGTTTCGCGTCAGATGCCGCCGACCTTTGTGTGGGGCGTGTCCGACGACAAGACGGCGCCGATCGCGCAGGTCTATCCCTTTGCGCAGCGCATGGCCGAGGAGGGCGTCGCTTGCGAGATGCACGTCTTTGACCAGGGCGGTCACGGCCTTTCACTCGGCAACGCCAACACCGCGGTCGACAACGAGGACAAGCAGGTTTCCGTCCGTCCCTGGATCCGCCTGGCCTTCCGCTTCCTGGAGCGTCATATGTAAAAGTAGACTATTTACCCATTTCAAAAAGTCTGCTTAGAGGAGGAGCCATGCTTGAGGGTACGTATGTGGTTTCGGCCCAGACGCCGGTGGGGAGTAAACGCGGCGAGGTGACGTTTGCACATGGGGTGAACGGCGCGCTCAGGGCAGTACTAAACGTCAGGGGTCTCAATATCGCTCTCTCGAGTGCCCGCGCTGAGGGCGATTTCTTTGAGCTCTCGGGTACTATCTCCCACGTCTTGATGGGCAAGGCGCCCTTTGCATGCACGGGGTCGGTCGAGGGTGATCGACTCACCGCTACCGCGCGGTCGGGTTCCGTTTCGATCTCGCTGAGCGGTATGCGCAAAGAGCTTTCAGGGCGCACCGCATAAAGTTTGCGCAGGTAAACATCGGTATTTGACTTTATAAAATAGTTCAGAGCGCTATCATTTGTCGTTACGAGTTGGTTAGCCCCGGTAAACGGTTAACCGCGTCTAACGAAAGGATGAGCGCGTGAAGCTCGATACACTCGAGATTGGAAAGGACGCCGTTGTCGCATCGGTGACATCCGACGATCAGGCGCTCCGGCAGCATATTTTGGACATGGGCCTAACGCCGGGCACCGAAGTCACCATGATGAAGTACGCCCCTATGGGCGACCCGCTCGAGATTCGCCTGCGTGGCTACGAACTGACGCTGCGCAAGGACGATGCTGCTCGCATAGAGCTCGTGGGCGTTCACGACACCGATATGGGTCCGCGCGCCAACGCCGCAATCGGCACGACGGAGCATCCGGCACTCGGCGAGGGGACGTATTCGCCCCGCGCCGCGAAGACGGCCGTGCCCGAGGGCGCACCGCTGCATTTTGCCCTCGCCGGCAACCAGAACTGCGGCAAGACCACGTTGTTCAACCAGCTGACAGGCTCCAATCAACATGTCGGTAACTTTCCCGGCGTGACGGTCGACCGCAAGGATGGCACCATCCGCAACCACCCCGAGGCAAGCGTTACCGACCTGCCCGGCATTTACTCCCTGTCGCCGTACACGGGCGAGGAGATCGTGAGCCGCCAGTTTATCCTGGATGAGCATCCCGACGCTATCATCGACATCATCGACGCCACCAACATCGAGCGCAATCTGTACCTGACGCTGCAGCTTATGGAGCTCGATCGCCCCATGGTCATCGCGCTCAACATGATGGACGAGGTGACGGCCAACGGCGGCGCCGTGGACGTCAACCTGCTCGAGAGCCTGTTGGGCGTGCCTGTTGTCCCCATTAGCGCCGCCCGCAACGAGGGCATCGGTGAGCTGGTGGAACACGCTCTGCACGTGGCGCGGTTCCGCGAGCGTCCCGGTCGCCTGGACTTCTGCGCGCCCGATGGCCCGGACGGCGGCGCGCTGCATCGCTGCATCCACGGCATCGCCAACCTTATCGAGGACCATGCCGCGACGGCGCATATTCCGGTGCGTTTCGCAGCGACCAAACTGGTCGAGGGCGACGAGCTGGTAACCGAGGCGCTTCATCTCGACCGCAACGAACTCGACGCTATCGAGCACATCATTACCCAGATGGAGGGCGAGGCAGGCACCGACCGTCTGTCCGCACTGGCCGACATGCGCTTTAGCTTTATCGGCGACGTGTGCGGGCATTGCGTCGTCAAGCCGCACGAGAGCCGCGAGCACGTGCGCTCCGTCAAGATCGACCGCATCCTGACGGGTCGCTACACAGCCATTCCGGCGTTTCTGGTGATCATGGGCCTCGTTTTTTGGCTGACGTTCGGCGTGATCGGCGCGGCGTTGCAGGGGCTCATGGAGGACGGCATCGCTGCCATCATCGCCTCGGCCGACGCGGGCCTCCAGGCGTTCGGTACCAACGACGTGGTGCGTTCGCTGGCCGTTGACGGCGTGCTCACGGGCGTGGGCAGTGTGTTGACCTTCCTGCCGATTATCGTCGTGCTTTTCTTGTTCCTCTCCATTCTGGAAGACTCCGGCTACATGGCGCGCGTTGCCTTTGTCATGGATAAGGTGCTGCGTCGCTTTGGCCTGTCGGGCCGCAGCTTCGTGCCCATGCTCGTCGGTTTTGGCTGTACCGTGCCGGCTATCATGTCGACCCGCACGCTGCCGTCCGAGCACGACCGCAAGATGACGGTTATGCTCACGCCGTTCATGAGCTGCTCGGCCAAGTTGCCGGTCTACGGTCTGCTGTGCGGGGCGTTTTTCCCGCAGGCGACGGTACCCGCCATGGTCTCGCTCTATCTGATTGGCATTGCGGTCGGTTGCATCGCGGCTTTGGTGCTCAATCGAACGGCATTTAAGGGCGACCCGGTACCGTTTATCATGGAGCTTCCCAACTATCGCCTGCCGAGCGTCAAGACGACGGTGATGCTGGCATGGGATAAGGCCAAGGACTTTATCACCAAGGCCTTTACCATTATCTTTGCCGCTACGGTGGTCATCTGGTTCCTTCAGACGTTCGACATTCGCTTTAATGTGGTCGCCGATCAGTCGCAAAGCTTGCTTGCCGGTCTGGGTAGCATCATCGCTCCGCTGCTGGCGCCGCTCGGCTTTGGCGACTGGCGCGCCTCGACGGCACTCGTCACGGGACTTATCGCCAAGGAGAGCGTCATCTCGACCCTCACGGTGCTTTTGGGCGCGACGTCGCCCGCGGCACTGTCGACTATGTTTTCGCCGTTTACTGCCTACGTGTTTCTGGTCTTTACGCTGCTGTACCCGCCCTGCGTGGCGTCCATCGGCGCCGTCAAGAGCGAGTTGGGCGCGCGCTATGCCGTTGCCGTGTTCGCGTTTCAGGTGACGGTCGCCTGGATCGTGGCGTTTGTCGTGCATTCGGCGGGCATATTGCTGGGGCTGGCTTAGTTATTTATTGACGGCGCAACCTCTGTGTATTGAGTTGATTGCGGCCCTGCATCTGTACTGACGGATGCGGGGCCGTTGCTATATAATCGCCCACCGCTCAAGACAATCGGAGAGGTTTCTACATGGCTCAGGCAAGACAAGATGGCATCTCACTCAAGCAGTGGCTCCCGCTTATCGGGCTCGCCTGCTGCGCGTTCGTATTCAACACGTCGGAGTTCATGCCCATCGGCCTTCTGACTGATATCGCCGTGTCGTTCTCGCTCACCGAGGCCCAGGCAGGCATCATGATCTCGGTCTATGCCTGGGGCGTCATGCTGCTGTCGCTGCCGCTTATGGTGTTTGCCTCGCGCTTTGAGTTCAAGCGGATGCTGCTGGGCGTTTTGGCCGTGTTTTCGCTCGGCCAGTTCCTGTCCGCTGTGGCACCGACATATCCCATTTTGGTTTGCGCGCGTCTGGTGGTCGCCTGCGCGCATGCCGTGTTCTGGTCAGTCGCCTCGATCATGGCCTCGCGCCTGGTCGACACTCGTCACGGCGCGCTCGCGATCAGCATAATCGCCACGGGCTCGTCCATCGCGCAGATCTTTGGCCTGCCGATCGGCCGCGCCATCGGACTGGCCGTGGGCTGGCGCATGACATTTGCCGCGGTCGGTGCCTTCTCTGCCGCCGCGGTGGTGTACCAAGCCGCGGTGTTCCCGGCCATACCGGCGGGCGAGCGCTTTACGCTCAAACAGCTGCCCGAGCTGCTCAAGAACCCGTTCCTCATCGCGCTGTATGCGGTCACGGTCTTTATGGCGACCGGCTATTATGCGGGTTACAGCTATATCGAGCCGTTCCTGGCACAGGTCGCGCACGTCGACGCAAGCGCTATTACCATGACGCTGACGGCGTTTGGCTGCTCCGGTCTGCTCGGAAGCTGGCTGTTCGGCCGACTGTTCGATGGGCATCGCTTTCCGTTCTTGGCTATCACACTCTCCGGCGTGCCGGTGGCTCTGCTGCTCATGGGTCCGGCCGCGTCATCGCTCGCGGCAGTGCTTGCCGTTTGCGCACTGTGGGGCTGCTGCGCCACGGCCTTTAACGTGGCGTTCCAAGCCGAGCTCATCAAGTACACGCCGGCGGATTCGTCGGCTGTCGCCATGTCGATCTTCTCGGGCCTGTTCAATCTGGGTATCGGCACCGGTACGGCGATCGGCGGCGCCGTGGTGTCGGGTCCCGGTATCGCTTGGATTGGCTTTGCGGGCGGGGCGATTACCGTCGTGGGCGTCATCCTCGCCATCACCGTGCTGTTCCCGGCCATACGCCGTGCAAAGCCCGTCGCCTAATCACGTCCCCCATCAGTTGCGGTGGAATAGTTCCTGTTTAAGGCCTCTGAAGGCCCAAGCAGGAACTATTCCACCGCAACTTATTTTGGGGGAGAGGATACAAGCCGGGCATACAATGGATGTCGTTGTGTTGAGCTTACCGGGAGGTTGCTATGTGGGCATACGAGACGACGTTCTATCAGATCTATCCGCTGGGCTTTTGCGGAACTCCGCGCGAAAACGCCGCCCCCGTTGCCGAGGATGAACTCGCCCAAGCTGCCAACGCCGCGCCCAACCCCGATGCTCCGATTATGAAAATCGCCCAATGGGCCGACTACCTGCAGAAACTCGGCGTTGGCGCCGTGCTCATCAACCCGCCGCTCGAGTCCGATAGCCATGGCTACGATACGCGCAGCCTGTGCCATATCGATCGCCGCCTGGGCGGGGATGCCGACTTTGCCGCCGTATGCGACACGCTGCATGCCCATGGCATCCGCGTGGTGCTCGATGCCGTCTTTAACCACGTCGGCCGCGGCTTCTGGGCCTTCCGTGATGTGCAAGAACGCAAGTGGGACTCGCCGTACAAGGACTGGTTCCACATTAGCTTTGACGGTGATTCCTGCTATGGCGACGGCTTTTGGTACGAGGGCTGGGAGGGCCATTTTGAGCTTGTGAAGCTCAACCTGCAAAACCCCGCCGTGGTCGATTACCTGCTCGAGTCCGTGCGCTGCTGGGCCGATGACTTTGGTGTCGACGGCCTGCGCTTGGACGTCGCCTATATGCTCGATCGCGACTTTATGCGCCGCCTGCACAGCTTTACCCGCGAGCTCAAGCCCGACTTTGTGCTGATCGGCGAGACGCTCCACGGCGACTACAACCAGATCGTCAACGACGAGATGCTCGACTCCTGCACCAACTACGAGTGCTACAAGGGCCTGTACTCCAGCTTTAATTCGGTCAACATGTTCGAGATTGCCCACTCGCTGCATCGCCAGTTTGGCGGTGACCCGTGGTGCATTTATCGCGGCAAGCATTTGCTGTCGTTTGTCGACAACCACGACGTGCCGCGCCTGGCGAGCATCCTGACGGACAAGTCCTGCCTGCGCCCCGCCTACGGCATGCTCTTTGGCATGCCGGGCATTCCGTGTGTCTACTATGGCAGCGAGTGGGGGATTGCCGGCGAAAAGGGCGGCCCCGATGGCGACTGGGCGCTGCGCCCTGCGCTCGATGAGCCTGCGCCCAACGAGCTGACGGCGTTCATTACGCAGCTCACGCACCTGCGCTCGACAGACGATGCGGCGGCACGCGCTCTCAACTACGGCGCGTACCGCAACGTGGTGATTCAGAACAAGCAGCTGCTGTTCGAGCGCGCCTGTGACGATGCGACGGTGCTCGTGGCGGTCAATGCCGTGAACGAGCCCTATACCTTTGGAGCCGGCGAACTCAACGGCTCCTTCGTTGACCTGCTTGCCGACGATGCGCCCACGGTCGAGCTGCCGGGCTCCCTTGAGCTTGCGCCCTACGAGGTGCGCTATCTGTTGAGGGCCTAGGCCATGCCTGTGTCTGACGAGGGCTATCAACATATTGAGCATGGGTTTGAGCCCGTGTTCGACCAACACTCGCGCGTTTTGGTGCTCGGGTCGTTTCCCTCGGTGCTTTCGCGCGCCAATGCCTTTTATTACGGCAACCCTCAGAATCGCTTTTGGCGCGTGATGGCCGCGTGCCTCGGAGTGCCTACGCCGCCCAACGAGGGCGACCCTTTGACGGACAGCGAGCCCGCGACGCTCGACGCCTCGATTGCCGCCAAGCGATCCATGCTGCTGAACGGCGGCGTGGCCCTGTGGGATGTGATCGAGAGCTGTGACATTAAGGGCTCGAGTGACGCGAGCATTCGTAACGTTGTACCGGCGCATATCGAGCGCATTACCGGCGCAGCTGCCATTGAGCAGGTGATATGCAACGGTGGTACAGCTGGCCGGCTCTACAAGCGCTATCTACAAGAACGCACCGGGCTGCCCGCCATCGTCCTGCCCTCGACAAGTCCCGCCAATGCCGCCTGGCGCCTGGAGCGTCTTGTTGAGCGGTGGAGCGGCGCCGCTGATTGGCGGACTTCTTCGATTTAGCAGTTTGAGTGCCTGGCAAGACGTCTCATAACGGCGCGCCAGATTAGTGCGGGCAGTGTAGGCTCGGCGCGCGCCATGCCTTCGGTGTCAACGCCGCCCGTTGCGGCGCCACCGAGCTTCTGCGCGTGTTCGACGGAACACCCCATGCGAACGGCGCCCACGAGCTTGTCCATGACCTCCGAAAACGGTCGCCGCAAGAGGCCCATACGCGGGGAGTGGCGAAGCGCCGCAATACCGCTGCCGGCACAGACGACAACGCCGCCACACCACAATTGGTCATGGCGCTCACATGCCTTGTGCAGACGAACGGCGGTCCCGCGCGCCTGTTTAGTGCCCTCTTGTGCGGCTCGAATCGCGGCATAGACGCGCGTTCCCGTACCACCAAAGCGCTCAAGCGCCTGCTCGATAACTGTCAATGTCTCATCGTCAGCCACATCTTCAATGGCCAGCACGATGCCATCGGCAACGCTGCCGGTATTATCCGCTTCCAAATCGATCGGGCGGGGGAGCGTGGTGCCAGAAAGCTGAGCATAGGCGGCGATGGCATCCTGCAGGTCCCAGAGCAAAAACTCAAGATCGGCGCTATCGGGAATGCTGATATACGCAATGGTTCGCAACGTTTTTGGCTTATTGGCCTGCTGGTTCGCCTCCATACCATCTCCTTTCCGGTTCGTTTCCGTTTAGGTTACACCGTCTGGCGGCGCGCGGGCGCGCTATCCTAGTGCAACCCTTACGAAAGGAACGCCATGCGCCTGCCCATGAATACCTCGCTTGCCACGCTCAAGCCCTCCGGCATCCGTCGGATTAACGCGCTCGCTGCCCAGCACCCAGGATGCATTGCGCTCGCGCTCGGCGAGCCCGATTTTCCTACACCCGATGTGATTAGCGCCGAGGTGACCGCCGCGCTGGGCCGCGGCGACACGCATTATCCGCCCAACAACGGTCGCCCCGCCCTGCGCGAGGCGCTGTCTGCCTACATGGGGGACGCGGGCCTTGCGTTTTCGGCCGACGAGGTCATCCTGACCGACGGCGCGACCGAGGCCCTGTCGGCAACATTCATGGCTATGCTCAACCCCGGCGACGAGGTCATCATTCCCACGCCGGCCTTTGGCCTGTACGAAAGCATCGTCGTGGCCAACCACGCCAAAGCGGTCTTTTTGGATACGGAGCCTGCGCAATTTCAGATTGACGAGGACGCACTTCGCGCCTGCGTGACGCCGGCAACCAAGGCTATCGTCATCTGCTCGCCCAACAACCCCACGGGCTGCATTCTCAACGCGGCCTCACTCGATGCCGTAGCGCGAGTGGCGGAGCAGGCGGGCATCTACGTAGTCTGCGACGATGTGTACAACCGTCTGGTTTATGTGGATGGCTACGAGCGCTTTGCCCGGCGCCACCCGGAGCTGCGCGATCAGACGGTGGTCATCGAGAGCTTCTCCAAGCCATGGGCTATGACCGGCTGGCGCTTGGGTTGGCTCGCAGCCGCAGCCCCCGTCATCGCCGAGATCGCCAAGGCCCACCAATACCTAGTATCGAGCGCCGTCTCCTTCGAAATGGACGCCGCAGCTCGAGCCCTGACCGTCGACCCCACCCCCATGCTCAACGTCTACCGAGCTCGCCGCGAACGCGTACTCGCAGCCTTAGACGCCATGGGCCTCGACGTAGTGGAACCGGCAGGCGCCTTCTATGCCTTCCCCAGCATCAAACAATTCGGCCTGACAAGCGAAGGCTTCTGCATCAAAGCCATCAAAGAGGCCAACGTAGCCCTAGTCCCCGGAAACTGCTTCGGCACCGAAGGCCACATCCGCCTAAGCTACTGTGTCTCCGACAAAGACCTAGACGAAGGCCTCCACCGCCTATCCACCTTCGTTTCAACCCTGTAGCCCAACGGGACCCAACCCATCAGCCCACCGACTTAAGGCTTATGAGTGGGGGCGTCAGCCAACGGAAACCCTGGCTGCCCCAAAGTCACTACAGGTCGCGCCGCCAGAGGCCAGGCGCAAACTTTTCGTAGATTCCGCACGAGCCGAAGAGCACTAAATGTGCTCTTCGTGCGAGCCCAGGACCTGACCGAGCGAAAAGTTTGCGCCTGGCCTCTGGCGGCGCGACCGAGATGGTGGAATTGTGTGCAGCCAGGGTTTCCGTTGACCGACGCCGGGGTCCCCGCCATAATACTTTCGGTTCACGCACGAATCCGCTGCCAGAGACAGCCGGTGCAAACGGGCATCGCCCGCGAGCTTAATGGGATATCCCGCCAGCCGAGGTGGTCGAGTAGATATGTCTTCTCGCCCCCGTCGCTCATGCAGCGCGGGGGCTTTCTTTTTGGACATGCCCCCGTCACGTCCTTGTGGCGGACCGTGCCCGGAAAGAATTCGAGGAGGTGTAATTTATGCCCCAGCAGTACAAAATCGACAAGGTTGCAGAGATCGAGTCCCGTATCGCCGAGAACGCCGGTCTGTTTGTCGTCAACTACAACGGTCTGACGGTTAAGCAGGCTCAGGAGCTGCGTCATCAGCTTCGCGAGTGCGGCGCCGAGATGAAGGTCTACAAGAACAACCTGGTCAAGATCGCTCTCAAGAACCAGGAGCAGCCCGAGCTCGACGAGATCCTCGCCGGCCCCGTCGCTTATGTGTTCTACGAGTCCGAGCCGGTCGAGGCCGCTAAGGCCCTTAAGGACTTCTCTGCTAAGTCCAAGGGCGTCCTTGAGATCAAGGGCGGTATCTCCGACGGCAAGGCCGTTTCCGCTGATGATGTTAAGGCTATCGCCGAGCTGCCCACCAAGGATCAGCTTCTCGGCCAGATCGCCGGTCTCATCTCCGGTTTCGCTCGCGACATCGCTGTCTGCGTCAACGGCGTTTCCTCTGGTCTCGCTCGTTCGATCCAGCAGGTCTCCGAGCAGAAGGCAGCCTAGTCGCTGTTTTCACCCGCGGCGGCAACGCCGCACCCCTGGCGCATTCGCGCCGTGTTTTAACTGATCTCCGTGCATCCGCACGGAAACCGAAAGGACTTAGAAATGGCTAAGCTTACCACCGATGAGATCATCGATGCTCTTAAGGAAATGACCCTTCTCGAGGCTTCCGAGCTCGTTAAGGCTATCGAGGACACCTTCGGCGTTTCCGCCGCTGCTCCTGCCGCTGTTGTCGCCGCTCCCGCTGCTGGCGCTGCTGAGGCCGAGGAGAAGACCGAGTTTGACGTCGTGCTCGAGGGCTTCGGCGACAACAAGATCCAGGTCATCAAGGCCGTCCGTGAGCTCACCAACCTTGGCCTGAAGGAGGCCAAGGAGGTCGTCGAGGGCGCTCCCAAGGCTGTTCTCGAGGGTGCCAAGAAGGAGGACGCCGAGGCTGCCAAGGAGAAGCTCGAGGCTGCTGGCGCTGCTGTCACCCTCAAGTAATCAGGCTTTCTCGCCAGATTTCTTTGCAGACGGGGTTCGCATTGCGAGCCCCGTTTTTTTGTTTTTCGGTCCCTCGGCATCGGTTGCTCAAACTGCCATGTTCTGTGATTTGCGTCGTATCGGGTGCCCTGCCGTTGGGCAATAAAATTGCACCATTCGAGCAATAATTTGCGTTGACCTGCTGAAGAATTGTCTCTGCCTTGTAGCGACATATAGTTCCAGCGGTAAGATGCTTGGGTATCGCAATTTGGTCTGCGGCTGTGTGCCGCACGCATGGGGCGCTTTTGCGCCTGCGAAAGGATCTTTGAATAACATGAAGGCAATCATCCCCGCCGCCGGTCTTGGCACGCGTTTTCTGCCTGGCACCAAGTGCACGCCCAAAGAGATGCTGCCGGTGCTCGACAAGCCCGTCATTCAGTACGTCGTCGAGGAGGCGCTCGAGCCCGAGGAGGTCGACGATGCCATCATCGTTACTTCTCCCGGTAAGCCCGAGCTGCTGAGCTACTTCCAGCCCGATCGCTCGCTCGAGAACCTGCTGCGCGAGCGCGGCAAGAACGCCTATGCCGATGCCGTCGCCCACGCTGGCGGTATGCCGGTCGACTTCCGTTATCAGTACGAGCCCAAGGGCCTCGGCCATGCTATCCGCTCTGCTGCCGACGCCGTGGCAGGGGAGAACTTCCTGGTTCTTCTGGGCGACTACGTTGTGCCTAACCGCGACATCTGCGACAAGATGCTCGCCGTTTCTAAGGAGCACGGTGGCGCTTCGGTTATCGCCGTCGCCGCTTGCTCGCCCGAGGAAGTCAGCCGCTACGGCGTTATCGCGGGCGAGCGCGTCGGTTCGCTCGAGGGCGCCGAGGACGTTGCCGATGCCGAGCCCGGTGCTGTCTGGCGCATCGGCGGTCTGGTTGAGAAGCCCGCTCCCGAGGCGGCTCCGTCCAACCTGTACATCGTCGGCCGCTACCTGCTGAGCCCGCTGGTCATGGACCTGCTGGCAGATCAGCAGGCCGGCAAGGGCGGCGAGATCCAGCTCACCGACGCCATGGCCCGTTCGCTCGACCGCGAGGCCATGTACGCCGTCGTCATCGACCCGCTGTCGGGCTACGACACCGGCACTCCCTCTGGCTGGATGGCCACCAACGCCCTCATGGCTGCAAGCGACCCCCGCTTTGCCGATGCCTTCTGGGACGCCATCGACGAGCGCGGCGGATTGATGCGTAAGTAAGCCTTCGGGCATCGACATTTACGGGCGCGGACTTCGGTTCGCGCCCGTTTTTTATAAGAGCTGCGATTGCTGGCTCCCTGTTCACAGAAAATATATGAACAGATGTTCGATGTACATACATCTACCTGCATGTTTTCTGTTGAAAAACTTTGCTACTCCAAAAACTCAATCGCGTCAAGGCTTTTCTTGCTCAACGGTCGGTACCTGATAAACTATTGGGTTGCGATAACTGGCGAAGCCATGCCTCGCCAATCCACCGAGCATTTCCGTGAAGGAGGAAAAACCTGGTGACCAACGCAATCACTGCCACTGAGCGCACGCGTGTCAGCTTCGGGAAAATCCCGGAGGCCATGGAGCTCCCCAACCTTATCTCTGTTCAGAGGGAATCCTTTGAGCGTTTTAAGAGCGAGGGCCTTCGTGAGGCGTTCAAGGAATCCAGCCCCATCCAGAGCCAGAACCATGTTCTCGAGGTTACCTTCGGCGAGCATCAGTTTGGCGATCCCGCGCACACCGTCGAGGAGTGCCGCGAGAAGGACATGACCTATCAGGCTCCGCTTCTGACCGACGTCCGTCTTACCAACAAGGAGACCGGCGAGATCAAGGAGCAGCTCGTCTTCATGGGCGACTTCCCCATGATGACCGATCAGGGCACCTTTATCATCAACGGTACCGAGCGTATCGTCGTCTCCCAGCTCGTCCGTTCCCCGGGCGTGTATTACAGCTCCGAGATGGATTCGGGCAAGCAGATCTACAAGGCTCAGATCATCCCGTCCCGCGGTGCCTGGCTCGAGTTTGAGGTCGACAAGCGCGACCAGCTCATGGTCTCCATCGACCGTAAGCGCAAGCAGAGCGCCACGATGTTCCTGCGCGCCCTTGGCATCGCCGTCACCAACGACGACATCATCGAGCTGCTCGGCAACTCCGATGTGATCAAGCGCACCCTCGAGCGCGATACCGCCCTTACCCGCGAGGATGCTCTTATCGAGATCTACCGTCGCCTGCGCCCGGGCGAGCCTCCCACCGTGGACGCTTCCCGCAGCCTGCTCGAGGGCCTTCTCTTTAACCCGCAGCGCTACGATCTGGCCCGCGTCGGTCGCTACAAGGTCAACAAGAAGCTCAACCTCACCACCGAGGAAGAGGTCACGGTGCTCACCGACGAGGATATCGTCGCTACGCTGCGCTACCTGCTGTCCCTCGCTGCCGGCGAGCAGGGCTTCAAGGTCGACGACATCGACCACTTTGGCAACCGCCGCATCCGTACCGTCGGCGAGCTCGTCGCCAACCAGTTCCGTATCGGCATGAGCCGTATGGAGCGCGTCGTCCGTGAGCGCATGAGCTCCCAGGACATCGACGAGATCACCCCGCAGTCGCTCATCAACATCCGCCCGATCGTGGCCTCCATCAAGGAGTTCTTCGGTTCCTCGCAGCTCTCGCAGTTCATGGACCAGGCGAACCCCCTGACCGGTCTGACCCATAAGCGCCGTCTGTCCGCACTCGGCCCTGGTGGTCTTGCCGGCCACAAGTCCGGCTCCAGCCGCCGCACCAACGTGCCGACGGCCGTCCGCGACGTTCACAATTCGCACTACAGCCGCATGTGCCCCATCGAGACCCCTGAAGGCCCCAACATCGGCCTGATCGGCTCGCTCGCCCTCTACGCCCGCGTCAACGAGTACGGCTTCATCGAGGCCCCGTTCCGTCGTGTCGAGAACGGCGTTGCCACCGATCAGATCGACTGGATGACCGCTGACGAGGAAGAGAAGCACGTCATCGCGCCGGCCAACACGCCGCTCGATCCCAAGACCAACGAGTTCATCACGACCGATGCCGAGGGCAAGCTTGTCCGCCCGCACACCGTGATCGCCCGTACCCGCGACTTCGACGGTTCCTTCGGCGCTCCCGCCGACGTGCCCGTCGAGGACGTCGACTACATGGACGTCTCGCCGCGTCAGATGCTCTCCGTCGCAGCCACGCTGATCCCGTTCCTTGAGCACGACGACGCCAAGCGTACGCTGATGGGCGCTAACATGCAGCGTCAGGCCGTGCCGCTGGTTCACCCCGCCGCTCCCTATGTCGGTACCGGCATGGAGCGTCGCGCCGCTCTGGACTCCGGCGAGGTCACCCTGGCCAAGAACGCCGGCGAGGTTATCTTTGCCGACGCCGCCAAGATTATCGTCAAGCATGCCGGCGGCATGGACGAGTATCATCTGGCCAAGTACCAGCGCTCCAACCAGTCCACCTGCATCAACCACCGTCCGCTCGTGCGCGTCGGTGACACCGTTGAACAGGGCGAGCCTCTGGCCGACGGTCCTTCGACCGATCACGGCGAGCTCGCACTGGGCCAGAACCTCACCGTGGCCTACATGCCGTGGGAAGGCTTTAACTACGAGGACGGTATCGTCGTGTCCGAGCGCCTGGTGGCCGAGGACCTGCTGACGACCATCAACATCACCCGTCACGAGATCGACGCCCGCGACACCAAGCTCGGCCCCGAGGAGATCACCCGCGAGATCCCGAACCTCTCCGAGGACATGCTTGCCAACCTCGACGAGGACGGCATCATCCGCATCGGCGCCGAGGTCGGCCCTGGCGACATCCTGGTCGGCAAGGTCACGCCTAAGGGCGAGAGCGCTCTGACCGCCGAGGAGCGCCTGCTGCGCGCCATCTTCGGTGCCAAGGCCCACGACGTCCGCGATACCTCCCTTAAGATGCCTCACGGCGCTTACGGCCGCGTCATCGATGTCGTCCGCTTTAGCCGCGAGAACGGCGACGACCTGGCCCCCGGCGTCAACGAGCAGGTGCGCGTCTACGTCGCCCAGCGTCGTAAGATCCAGCAGGGCGATAAGATCGCCGGCCGCCACGGCAACAAGGGTGTTATCTGTAACGTTCTGCCGGTCGAGGACATGCCCTACATGGCTGACGGTACCCCGATCGACGTTATCCTCAACCCGCTGGGCGTTCCTTCGCGTATGAACGTCGGCCAGCTGCTCGAGTGCCACCTTGGCTGGGCTGCTGCCTGCGGTTGGGATACCGAGCAGGCCGACTCCGACAAGTACGTCCCCGGTCCGTTCTTCACCGCCACGCCCGTCTTCGACGGCGCCAAGGAGGACGAGATCGCCGAGGTCATCCGTCGTGCCAACAAGAACATGCTCAACAAGGCCACCGCTGCCTTTGGCGATCACATGCGCCCCGAGTTCGTCACCCAGCTTGACGAGCGCGGCAAGACCCGTCTGTTCGACGGCCGCACCGGCGAGGAGTTCCGCGAGCCCATTACCGTGGGTACGTCCTACATCCTCAAGCTCGGCCACATGGTCGACGACAAGATCCACGCCCGTTCGACTGGCCCTTACAGCCTGGTTACCCAGCAGCCTCTGGGCGGCAAGGCCCAGTTCGGCGGCCAGCGCTTCGGCGAG